>CAZBHM010000009.1:0-26978 GCA_964491975.1 uncultured Lachnospiraceae bacterium
GGTTTAAGAAGGAAGAAACATATTACAATGAATTTATAAAGGCAATGCTTGCCGGCAACGTAAGGTTAATGAATAATTACATGAACCGTGTGGCACTTAAGACCTTTAGTTACTTTGATACGGGAAAGGAACCGTTATTTGCGGAGCCGGAACGATTCTACCACGGCTTCGTGCTTGGACTTATGGTGGATTTGCAGGGCAGATACAGCATTACATCCAACAGGGAGAGCGGATTTGGCCGGTATGATGTAATGTTAGAGCCGAATGATAATGGCGAAGATGATTATGCATACATTCTTGAGTTTAAGGTGCATGATTCATATGATGAGAAGGATTTGAAAGACACAGTTGCGGCAGCACTGTCGCAGATAGAAGAAAAGAAGTATGCCGCATCCCTTATGGAGAAGGGCATACCGGAAGAGAGAATCAGAAAATACGGCTTTGCATTTGAGGGAAAGACGGTGTTAATTGGTTAAGTATTGTGGCGACAGTAACAGTAGCAACAGTTACAAATTATGAAGGGAAAGTACAGCAGAGGAGAGAAAATTTTAATTGCTTTTGAGAACGTAATATGTATTATTATACCAAATGAAGGAAGATATTCCAAAAGAGGAATAAGAAAGCACGGCTTTGTGTTTGAGGTTAGAAGAATGTCTGGATGAAAGGAGGGCGTTTCCATGCACTGGAAAAATGCAAATATTTGTCTTAAAAAAGGCGGCATTTATGCTTTTTACAGGGATAGTGCGCCCTTTTTTAGGTAAATTTTGCATACCTGATTATATGGCACCCTGTCTCCTTATCATATGTTTACATTTGAAAGGAGATTTTTTTATGCTTAATATTAAAAAGCAGATTAGGAATATATATGCGATTTCAGTGTTTGGAAGTTTTCAGATAGCAGGAGCTTCATGGGTGGTATTGCTTGCGGCAAGAGGTTTCTCGCTTCTTGAAACAGGTGTGGCAGAGAGTGCTTTTTCATGTGGCAGGTCTTTTATTCGAGATACCGTCAGGCGTTATAGCGGATGTTTTTGGCAGGAAAAAAGCTTGTTTAAAACTGTAGCAGAGCTTAAGCTTGCAGGTATGAAAGACGGTATGCTGGGACCGGCACTTTTTATTATCGGACTTGGGGGAGCAGTCGGAGCGAAGCTTGTTGCACATTTGAAGAAATGGAGTTATATGAAAATTTCATGTATTTGTGCGATTGGAATAAGTATGGGTATGATATCTATAGTAACTAAGACTCCGTTTATAATGTGTACGGGTGGTTTTATAGCCTCGTTATCTGACGATTTGCTTCAGGTGCGTTCGGATATTATGCTAAATAATATGATTCCATCCTCTCAGAGGGCAACGCTTATATCTGTATCATCACTTTGCTTTTCGGTGGTTATGATTATGCTGTCGCCGGTTATGGGTTTTGTGCTTACTTTGTTCTCTTAAGTGAAAAGTAATCAAGAAGGAACACTCTTTGGTAGAATAATACCGGAGTGTTCCTTTTTAAAACGAGTTATTGTTTTAATATAATGGTATTAATTGCTTCAACAATTGCAACTATATCTTCTTTTGCAACAAATGCGGTTGCTTCACCATTTAATGCAACAAGGCAGGAAGTGCTGTCGTACTGGTAGAAGGTAAGTACGGTTTCTTTAAAATATTCTGTGTCACGATATATTTTAAAGCTTATCCAGGCATTTCTTTCAGGAACGGTACCGTTGCTAAAGTAGGTAGAGGCGAGAGAGGTTATATCGTTGACACTCCCCTGCCTTTAGGCATGGGGAGTGTCAAAAGCAGGTCATAAACTGATAAACTGTCCCTTAAAGCATCATATGAGCCTGTGTAGTAATAGCTTGAAATCTTCATAGCTGCTTTGTACTATCCAGTAAATATTTATGTCTTCTTTAAGACCGCTTAGGATATTTTCAGTCTATTCAGATATGCTGAAAAGCTGATTTGAGGTTGTATCAAACTGTGTAAGGGTTGCCGGAAGGGCATTAACAAATATATTTGCCATGACGGCGATTGCTATTGCAATGATGGAAGCAAGTATGCTGTAGCCGCCGATCTGAACGCCTTGGTATTAATTTCACTTCTTTAATACATCGATTTATGGCATAAATTGCAGCGAATCCTGAAGCTTGTGGGCAAAGTCTCTGGTTATTACTCCCCGATATCATTATAATACCGCATAAAGCTTAAATAAAGCTGAAAAAGAGAGTTCACAGTTTTTTAACAGAAAGGCATTGTTAATTTCAGCTTCAGTTACAAATTCAGTATATGAAATATTTTGTAGCAGAACTTGTGTTTGCATTAAGATTTAAAAGGTAGAATATTGTATCCAAAAATAGTAAAACTACGGTACTTAATTGAGAGATTACCGTAGTTTTTTTGTATTTTTTAAGGGCTTTATTGTTATCAAAAAGGAAATCTTTGCACATAAAATATGTTGACACGCTTTATCATGTGAGACTATAATTAAAGCGTAATATTTAGATTTTGTCCGGGGAATCATATATGAGTGCTTTTATGGGAATTGACCGGACTTATAAGGAGGTAATTACATGCGAAAGAGACTATATTTTACGATAATGTTTGTGGTAATGTTTGTTACACTCTATGCATGCAGGAGACCGTTTACGGCAGAAGATGTTCTGGAGCCGGTTACAGGTAATGATGTTACCACAACCCCGGCAGAGAATGAATCTTCTACGTTGCCGGGGCAGTCAGGTGTAACACAGCCGGCTATCCCTTTGGAGACTACAACGCAGCCGGAGAGTCCGACATATCCGGCGGAAAGTACTGATGCGATAAAAGAAACGGAAACCTCAGGAGAGAAGGAAACAACCATAGTGCCGGATGTAAAGAAGATAAAACCGGCAGTTGTTAAGACGGCAGATGCAGGATATGGCTGTGTGGCGGCGGTAACAGACACGGGAAGACTTTTATATACGCTAAGAACGTCTGCAACAGGATTTGATTTGAGTGAAGCAGAAGAAATCTCCGTGGCAGAGACTGTAAGAACATGGAATAATCTTTCATCAGTATCCGTAGGAGATTATTCAATAATCGGACTTAAGAAGGATGGTACGCTGTGCGTTGCAGGAAGAGCCATGGATAAGCTTGATAAGCTTACGGACGTAGTACAGGTAGTGGCAGAGGACAGTTATGTTTTTGTACTGATGGATGATGGAACAGTTCAGGCATACAGTTATTTTGACGGTAAAAGAAGGGAAACTGCTTCGTGGACTGACATAGTACAGATAGATATGGCAGATTATACATTTGTGGGACTTAAGTCAGATAAGACGGTTTTAGCTGTGACAGTGGCCGGAGATGACCTTGGGCAGTGTAATGTGTCAACATGGACTGACATAGAAATGGTGGCAACAGGTGGTTATCATACCGTAGGTTTAAGAAGTGACGGAACGGTGCTTGCGGCAGGTGCGAATATCTATGGTGAGTGTGATGTAGATGAATGGACAGATATAGTCTATATAGAGGCGGGTACATTTTTTACAATAGGTGTAAAGCGTGACGGAACAGTGGTATATACCGGCTATGATGCAGAGAGTAAAGGCAGGGAGCTTGACGGCTGGACGGATATAGCATATGTTTCATTAAATGGAGATATTGTGGCAGGAGTAACTAAGGATAACAGGGTACTTCTTGGCGGAAGAAGCAGCGATATGAGTACTGAGGGCTGGAACAGTATTCTTAAGCCTGAGATAACGGTTGCCACAGATTCGAATATCAAGCTTACACATATAGAGCAGTGTATTAAGAGCGTAAAGCTTTCTAATTATGTTAAAATGGAAGCACTTTCAGATAATAAAATAGTAACAGAGGATATTGAATTTGAGGTATCAGAGAATGTTGCGGATTACATTATGTGCAACAAGAGTAATTCAGGATTCAGCTTATATGTAAAAGGTGATGCAGGTATTATTTATAATGAGAGAGACAATACGGCAGAGTGTATATATTCGTGGATAGGAAGCATTAATAAAAGAGATATGTGCTCAGCACTCAGTACGCTTATTTTAGACATTACCCCTGTAAGGCTTGTGGGCGATGAAAGTATACAAACAATGGTAAATAATTGTTTTAATGAAATGTGGGGGCAGATTTGTGAGCTTGAAGGAATAGAAAATGAGTACAGGAACTATGTCCTTGTACACGAAGATGGCAGTCCTTCCGGAGAAGCATACTATATTTTTTATGACTTATTTGAAAAATATGAAAATCAGATTGATTTTCCGAAAGAGTATATATATATTTATTCACCGGCATCGGATGTTCAGGTTATAAATAATGAATATGCTTATTATTATGATACGGCGAGAGAGGATATCGAGAACAGACTTTCGGATATTACGTATGATACTTCGGTTAAGCTTCTTGATTATAAGTATGGCTATTCATTCCTTGATACGGTTGCCGCATCAGCAGGTTATGCAGTAGGAGCGGACAGAGCAGGAAATGTAATGTATACGAATAATGAAGGAGAGTATGATTTTCTTGGCAGACTCTCTGAATGGGAGAATATTGTTTCTGTTGCGGCAGGCTCTCTTGGGGTGATAGGTATCAGAAATGATGGTACATTGTGCCAGAGTGTTGAGATGTGGAATGACGGAAAGCTCTGTACAGAGATAGAAGAGCTTGAGGACTGGACAGATATAGTATCGGTTAAGGTAACAGATCAGTGTGTGATTGGACTTAAAACGGATGGTACAGTGCTCTGCTATGGAAGATTTGGTAACAATAAGGATGTTCTTAAATGGGAGAACATAGTACAGATTGATGCATTTGGTGGAACCTTTGTAGGGCTTACAAAGGATAAAACTGTGGTTGCGGCAGGTGATGGAAGTCTTTTGCAGACAGCAGTGGGCAGCTTTACGGATATTGAAATGGCAGTAACCGGCGGCACGCATACTGTAGGCTTAAGAAGTGACGGAACGGTGGTCGCAGCAGGAGTTAATGCGTTTGGTGAATGTGATGTTGAAAGCTGGACGGATATTGTGTACATTGATGCCGGAAGTTACTTTACGGTTGGTGTAAAGCGGGATGGAACAGTGGTTGCAGTGGGGCTTAATACCGACAGACGTATGGAAGGTATGAAAGAATGGAAGAATATCAGATATGTGGTTGTGGGTGAAGGCTTTACTATAGGCATTACCAATGCCGGCGAACTGCTTCTTGGAGGACAGTATGGAGCTTTAAGTGTTTCAGATTGGAACAAGACAGCAATGCCGGTAAGCAGGGCGGTAGTTATAGATGCATCAAAAAAGCTTTTACCCATTGAAAAATCGGGAGAGGAAATAGTAATTCTTCGTGAGGAACATTTTGAACCGGAAGGAAATGTCATCAGTACAGAGAACTTTGAAATTGAACTGCCGGAATATGCTGCAGAAAATGTAGCCTATTATGTTGGGGACGATGTGATTACACTTTACCTTAAAGGTGACGCGGGGGTTTTGCATAACCGCTCTGATAAGGTATATGAGTGTTATTATGCAATGATAGGCGATTTTACAAAATATAATGTCGAGGATGCCGTGCTTATAATGTATTTTAGCGCATCTCCGGTAAGAGTTGCAGGAAATAAAGAAATGCAGGATAAGATTAATGCCTGCTATAGTGATATTGTTGAGCAGCTTTGTAAGCTTGAGAAAATAGAGAATAAGTATAAAGATTACAGGCTTGTAGCTTCGGATGGAAGCCGGACAGAAGGCGGATGTGAGAATTATTTTGATTTGTACATGAAGTATAAGAGTCAACTGGTATTTCCTGAGGATTATGTATATATGTTTATGTGGGCAACAGATGTGCAGGTCATTAATCCGGAGAACTGGGATATTTATAAAGATGTAAGTGAAATTATTAAAGAAAACCTTGTTAATGCAAAATATTAAAAGAAAGAGGGCTGTCGGTATTTCTGACAGCCTCTTTTAATAATCATTTTTCCGTGAAATTGAAAATTATTCTGTTACTGATTCGCTTTGGGTAAAAGCAGCTTTCATATATTCGCTTATTATATCGTATGGTGCAGGTCCGATATCTAGCAAAAATGTATGGAATTTTTTGGGTGTAAAAGCATCACCGAGCATCTCCATGGCTTCCTCTTTAAGCTCCATAATCTCCATATATCCGATAAAATAACTAAGATATTCAGCAGGATTTTCAATAATGGTCTCATAGATGTCAAGTGCAAGTTCTTTGTCGTTTAAACCGAAGATAGAAAGGTATTCACATACATCCTCATATTCCCAGCCGTCATAGTGAATTGCCATGTCAAGATATGCGTATATTCCCAGTGTTGCAGAGTCATTAAGTACAAGAACATCCGCAAGTTTTTCGCTAAGTCCGCTTATATAATAAGAATAATACTCTGCATAGGTAGCCCAACCTTCGATATAGCCGGGGTAATTTAACATGTTTCTTATAAGTGGCAAAGATTTTTGGGCTGCGTAAACATGCTGGTAAAGATGACCGGGGTAGCCCTCATGTGCAAGCGTAGTAAATAGATTGACATTGCTGTAATAGTTATTAATATATATTACATTGTTAAAGCTGTCATCAACGGGTGGTACGATAAAAAATGCCGGGCTTAAATATTGTTCAAGTGACTTATGCACACTTAAAATTTTGCAGTAGCAGCCGCCGCTGCTGCTGTTGCCGGCGGCATCAGAAAGGGCAGGAAAATCGGTATTAATTGATTCTTTTAAAAAATTTAGGATTTCATTCGGTTCAGTAACCTTGAAGCTAAAGTTGTCAAGCTCATCAACAAGTGAAGCATCATTAATCATAAGAGAATATATCTTTTGAAGGCTTTCTTCAATGTAGTCTGCGGTAAGTGCTTTAAGCGAGCTTACGGATTTGGATGAGCCTGTCTGGCATCTTACAAGATGTGAATAATAGTCAGTTCCGTCTATATGGTAGTAAAGTCCGGCATCATTTTTTCCGCTACCAAGAAGAGCTGTAAGACCATTTATAATGCTTTCATAGCCGGCGACAACATCAGATTTGATGTATTCAATATTTTTGGCGCGAAACGCATCTTTTTCCGATTTACTAAGAAAATCAAGCTCTTCAACAGCGCTGTCGAAGGTTTCAATCAGATAATTTTTTTCAATATCCTCAATGAATACCATGCACTGGCTTATTACCTTATGTGCCATAAAATCGGGCATAAAATAACCATTCTCCGACTTGAGCTTTTCAAATTCCATGATTTTATTAAAATATTCATCAAAATTTGCAAGAAGAGCCAGATAATTTTCCACATCTTCCTTGCAACGGAAGGTGTAATTGGCCAAAAGCACAGGAAGCTGTGCCTGATAACCGGTAAGAGGGCTTAAGGCTTCATTAAACAGAATGTATTTGCCGGCATCAATTTCGCTTTGCAGCGAATCCTTTAAAATGTCATAGGTTAACTGTTGCTTAGCCGTAAGTTCATCATATGGAAATTCACAAAGCCTTTTGTAAAGTGCATTTATGTGAGAAATTTCTTCTGACATATAATCGTAGCCAAATTCGCCGAGTGTGGCGGGAGTGCCGGAAAGGCTGTAATTTTCCGGATATGCCAGTGTAAAGTGCAGATTAATGGTGTTGTCTGACACTGTTTCGGTAAAAATTTCATCCGTGAATTTATCAAATGCAGTCTGTGTAGGAGATTTTGCGGGAGTGCCTGTATCCTTGTTACAGCCGATACAAAAAGCGAGAAGTAATGATAAAATAAGTGAAAGAGTGCGTTTTAACATAATCTGCCTCCGGTGAGTAAGTTCTTGTGTATGTAAGTTTATGCATTTTGTGGGAAAATTATGCTATAGGTAAGCAACCTATCCTAAGTGCAAAAGCAAAGGACACCCACCAAAACGGTGGATGTCTCAAAGTCTTTGTTTATGCGGTTTTTTGCTTATTTGAAGTAACGGTTAAGAAGTCCCTCAAATGCCTTGCCATGTCTTGCTTCATCTTTAGCCATCTCATGAACTGTGTCATGGATTGCATCAAGGTCAGCGGCCTTGGCTCTCTTCGCAAGGTCAAACTTACCTGCAGTCGCACCATTCTCAGCGGCAACTCTGAGCTCAAGGTTCTTCTTTGTGCTGTCTGTAACAACCTCACCAAGTAATTCTGCAAACTTAGCGGCATGCTCAGCCTCTTCCCAGGCTGCCTTCTCATAGTATAAACCAATCTCAGGATAGCCTTCTCTGTGGGCAACTCTTGCCATTGCAAGGTACATACCAACCTCTGTGCATTCTCCTGTGAAATTGTCTCGTAAGTCCTTAAGAATATCCTCGCTTACACCCTTGGCAACACCTACAACGTGCTCAGCAGCCCATGTAAGCTCACCGGTCTGCTCCTCAAACTTAGAAGCCGGTGCCTTACAGATAGGGCAGCTCTCAGGAGCCTCGTCACCCTCGTGAACATAACCGCAGATTGCGCATACAAATTTTTTCATAGTTTTATTCTCCTTTAAATATTAGTTTGGCAGCAGTGCTGCTATTAATCAATTTCTTTGCAAAGTGGGCATCGGCCATAAAAATGAAGGCTGTACCCTGCAATATAACCATCAAAATTCTTAGAGGCAGCTGACATAATATCGGGTATTACACAAGCTTCAAAATCAGAGACTGCTCCGCACTTCTCACATACAAAATGAAGGTGCGGAACGGTATTACCGTCAAAGTGGTCAGGACCGATACCATATGACAGCTTACTAATCTCGCCAAGCTCTGTAAGGAGCGAAAGGTTACGGTATACGGTGCCAAGACTTAAGTTCGGCTGTTCTTCGCGGAGATACTTATAAATCGTATCTGCTGTTGGATGGTCCTTGCGTGAGGCAAGAAAGTTAATTATTGACTCACGTTGTCTACTGTACTTTAGTGGTTTCATATATCCCTCTTCGATAATAGTAATCGTTACTGATATTATTGTATAATATAAAATAAATCTTGTCAATACTTTTTGTAAAAAAATTATCATAAAAAGAAAACTTATGCCGAATCATGATGTGTACGGCAGAAGTTTCATATATAGTGGGAAGTCCGGTTCTTTAATAATAATTAAAGATATTATTCAGGTATTCCTTCAGGAACCCTGTCAAATCTGATTTCAATAATTGCACCTGTGTCATTACTAATGTAGTCACGCATATAGCAGCCTTCATCCATTACGGCACAGGCACTGGCAATACATTCCGGAGTGCTCTGTTCTCCCTCAAGTGTTAAGCGTATGCTTCGTCTGCGGTATTCCTGAAGCTCCCTTACAAGTCTTGAATACTTTCTTTTTTCTTCTGTTCTGATAAAAAAGTCAATTGTGATTTTCATTGTTATCCTCCTCTTTTTATACCCCGGTTTTCCGGCTGTATTTCCTTATGTGCAGAAAGCGTATTTTGTGATATATTATACGTCAGCCGGCAGACGTTTTCTCCTTTGTCAGCTTAAGATTTCATTAAAAAAATGGAAATCGGACAGCTTAAGCTTAAAAGGATTTAAGTCAGCCGGAGGTTCTAGGATTGATACATTAAATTTTTTTTCTAAAATCTTTTTGTCCTTTTCAGAAAAGCACTGCGCCATAAAATGCCAGGTATCACCATGCTTAGAATATAGTACAGACATTCTCTTTAAAAAGTCGGCATAGTTTTTCATTTCCCATGGAGTAAGGGAACCTGCTACAAGTTTTAGTCCGTCTTTTTCAAAAGCGGCCCTGCCTATAAAAATACTATAATCTGTGATATTTCCGGACAAATATTTTTCATCATAATGTGGATAATATATAACATCGTGAAGTTTAAAATATCTGTCATCAGAACAAAATGATATATTGTAATACCAGGCGAGGTTTTCGAAAATACTTGTATCACTCATATTTATCAGTGCAACCGTACGGTGCCTTACAGCTGTAATATAGTTGGCAATGGCTATTGCCAAAAGCTGTGCATACACATCGTCAGAAGCACTTTTTATGGGAATAATGCCAATAATTTGCGCCAGGTCCGTTGTGGACCCGTTGAGCTTTTTCACTCCCTCCACCTCTTTTTGATTTCGTCTGTTAATTCAGCCAGAAAGCGTTTTCCGATTGTACCGGGCATGTTCCAGTCATAATAAAAGGGCATTCTGATAAAAATATCATTCTGACGTTTAATAAGCCGGTAAAAAAGTGCTCCGCTTAACAGATTAACAACGAAAAAAGTTTTATTTTTGTTGCAGTATTTCATACTTTCGTACATTTTTGTGATTTCCCAGGGCTTGCCGCCGCTGCCTACAAGTATACAGATATCAGCTTTATTAAAAATATCAGAAGTATGCTCGGTAAGCATTCCGCAGTCATTTATAAAAATGACAGGCCTTTTTTTACAGGCTGTAAGCTCTGTTTCATCAAAATCAATCGTTTCGTTATAGGCCGGGATAATGTTAAGGCCCTTATATGTAAAAAGCCCATTGTTTAATGTAAGCCTCCCGGCATCATTACTTTTTTTTAGCAGGTCAGAAATATCGGGTGTATTAAGGTCCTTATAATATGCGCAAAAGCCATTATGGTTAAGATATAGCGCAAAAGACAGTCCAAGATGAGTTACACCTACCCGGTGTTCTGAGCCGGCAACAGATATTGTAAGAGAAGTGTTTCTGCTGTTGTTTATTTTTTTACGTTTATTAAGGCTGATTAATGCCTTCTTAAGTTCATTAACGGATGAATATCTCTGCTCCTTTTTGTGGCGGAGACATTTCTTTATAATGTTAAAAAGTCCGGTGGGGATTTGGGACCTGTGAATATCAAGTCCGTCTGACGAAAGAGTGCCGGTCAGCATATAATATAGAAGGGCACCGATACCATATACATCTGTTGCAAACGTGAGTGCGGTGCGGGGGATGTAAAGCTCCGGTGCGGCGAAGCCTATACTTCCGTAACAGGTGTGTCTTAGGCCGGAATCCTTCATAAAGATGCTGTTGCCAAAGTCAATTAGATTAACACTGCCATCCGGTGATATTATTATATTGTCAGGACGGCAGTCGAGATATAAAACAGAATTCTCGGCATGTCCGTGAAGACAGTTTAAAATATCGCACAGCTCTAATGTGCAGCGTATGGCAACATCCGGGGATAAGCATCCTTTGTCAAGGACTGATTTTAAAGAAGTTCCCTCAATATATTCTTCGATTATATAATAGTACTCGTTATCCTTATGGATATCATATAATAAGGGGATATGGGGATGTTTAATAGATTTAAGAGTCTGTACTTCCCGGTGAAAACGTTCTTCTGAAAGGGGAGAGGCAGACAGCTGCTTGATAATAAGCTTCTGCTCGAGGTCGGGGTGCCTGACAAGAAAGACCTTAGTATCAGTGCCTGATTTCAGAATATCGGTGACGACATACCGGGACAGTAAAACAAGAGTATTATTGTCTGTAGTGTTACCTCCTCTCGGAGAAACACTTCTCTTAATGTGTATTATAGCAGTAATTGGCATAAATGCCAATAGTAAATTTGAAAATTTTTAAAAATTTGACTTTACTTAAGAAACTTGATATATTATACTATATCCATTAGCAGATTGGTTAAGTTAGGAAGTGATAATATGAAGATAGAGAAGATTAATGACAATCAGATACGTTGTACCCTTAATAAGAGTGATTTGGCATCAAGACAGATTAAGCTCAGTGAGCTTGCATATGGAACGGAAAAGGCCAGAGACCTGTTTCGTGAGATGATGAAGCAGGCCTCTTATGAATATGGATTTGAAGCAGATGACCAGCCGCTTATGATAGAGGCCATACCCATTTCAGCGGACTGTATAGTTCTTAACATATCGAAGGTGGTAAATCCTGATGAGCTTGATACAAGATTTTCAAGATTCGCACCGATGCTTGGAGATTTTGATGATGATGCGGGCGACGATGATTATGATGATTTGGCGGACGATATTCATGATGCACTTGATTTCCTCACACCGCCTGACGAGCGTGATGAGGCTGGGGAAGGCTTTATGACTCTTGGTGAGCTTATATCTAATAAGATGGCGCAGGCTAAAAGACAGCTTGCCCGCAAGTCTGAAGAAAAGGATAAGATATTGATTGTCAGATTTAATGAGCTTTCTTATCTGGAGAAGGCAGCGAAGCTTCTTGCGGCAGATTACAGAGGAGTCAGCACGCTTTATAAAGATGCTAAGAATAAACTTTATTACCTTGTGGTATATAAGGGTAAGGAGCAGGAAGCATTTAACAGGGTTACCAGCCTACTCACTGAGTATGGTGTAAAAGAAGTTGGATTAAGCTCCAGGGAGGCATTTTTTAAAGAGCATTATACGCTCATGATTAAGGATAATGCCTTACAGGTGCTTTCAACCATAGCATAATTTTAGGAGGAATAATAATGGCACAGAAGCATATTTCAAAGGATATGATTATTGCAGACATCATTAAGACAGATGCAGATTTAATTCCGGTTTTATTAAGCTCAGGCATGCACTGCATAGGCTGCCCTTCAGCACAGGGTGAGTCACTTGAAGAGGCTTGCATGGTTCATGGAATTGACCCTGACCATCTTGAGGCAGTGCTTAATGATTTTCTTGAAGCTAAGAATGCGTAAGAATGATATGAGGGCAGTCTTTATGGCTGCCCATTCTTGTATAATGGTAAATGTAAAAACGGAATAATACTTGAGGAGGAAAATATTTTGAAGCAGAGGCTTATACAGGTTGGTGTAATACTTGTACTTATAGCGTGTGTCATGGGTTATATGCTTGTTAATAAGGTTGAGGAAAAATATGAGCCAACACAAGAGCGCATGGATTTAT
Source organism: uncultured Lachnospiraceae bacterium (assembly GCA_964491975.1). Lineage (GTDB taxonomy): Bacteria > Bacillota > Clostridia > Lachnospirales > Lachnospiraceae > SIG300. The sequence continues at coordinate 12,791 of CAZBHM010000009.1, forward strand.
ATACATATTACGGTCTTAAAGAGGGTGCCGGAGATATAATAGTATATCTTAACCATGAGAAAATGAGTGGTTTTGAGGATGTAGCAATTATCAGTGATGGTAAGATATATATTTTAAAAGATATGGTTTCGGAGTATTTTAACAGCCGTTATTATTATGATGCGTCTGTTAAGCTTTTGTTGTATACAACAGCCACGCAGATTTACAAATACGAGCTTAATTCCTTTAATTATACAGTAAATGGCGAAAGCATGATTTCAGAATATCCGGTTGTAATAACGAGAGAGGATATGGTTTATATAGCGCTTGACCATGTTACTGCATGCTCTGATGTGCGTTATGAGTTTTTTGAAAATCCCGGCAGACTTTTACTTGTTAATGAGTGGAAGGATGTGGAGTATATTGCCATTCAGAAGGATGGAGCAATACGTAAGCTTGCAGGTCCTAAGAGCCCTGTGGTAGTGGATGCAAAGGCCGGTGAGGAATATATTTATATTGATGAACTTGACAATTATGTGTGCGTACAGAGTGAGAGTGGCATAAAGGGTTATATTGATAAGGACTGTGTGGGCAAAAAGTCGGTTAAAACACTTAAAAGCACATATACGGAACCTGTTTATACAAATATAACGAGAGATTATAAAATTAATCTTGCCTGGCATCAGGTTACCAATCAGACGGCTAATGACAATCTGGATAAGGTAATGCAGGGTGTAACCGGGGTTAATGTAATATCGCCTACGTGGTTCAGGATGTGTGATAATGATGGTAATATAAGCTCTCTTGCGGAGAAAAGCTATGTGGATAAGGCACATGCGATGGGCCTTGAGGTATGGGCTCTTGTTGAGAATATAACATATTCGGGACAGATAAGTACTTACAGCATTCTTTCCAAAATGGAGAGCAGGGAGAGACTGGTAGCTTCGCTTATTGCGGAGGTGCTTAAATATGGAATTGACGGTATTAATGTGGATATTGAATCATTAAGCTTTGATGCAGCTGAGGGATATATACAGTTCTTAAGAGAGCTTTCAATAGAGTGCCGTAAGCACAAAATTGTGCTTTCCATAGATAATTATGTGCCGTCAGCCTCTACCTTTCACTATAACAGAAGTGAACAGGGCATAATAGCTGATTATGTAATTATTATGGGATATGATGAGCATTACGGCGGTGATGACGAAAGCGGTTCTACGGCATCCATAGGATGGGTGGAGGAAGGTATAGTCAATACATTAAAAACGGTTCCGGCCAAAAAGGTTATAAATGCACTTCCGTTTTATACGAGGGTCTGGAAGCAGACACCGGAGACAGCTGTTTCTGGGGCAGCCGCAGGCGGAGTGCTTGTGGAGGACAAAGCTTCTGAGTACGGGAGATATCTTCTTACAAGCGAAGCAGTCTCCATGGCGTATGCAGAAAATCTTCTTAAAAAGAATAATGTAACGCCGGTGTGGAATGAGGTGCTTGGGCAGTACTATGGTGAATATGTAAGTAATGGCTGCACATATCAGATATGGCTCGAAGAGGAGCGTTCAGTTGTACTTAAAATGGCACTTGTAAAGGAATACGACCTTGCCGGGGTGGCAGGCTGGAAGCTTTCACTCCAGAAAAATACCGTGTGGGACATCATTTCATCCTATCTTGAGTAATTTTCTATATATGAAAGTATACCGTTACTGATGGCAGCGGCAACCTTTTCCTGATAGGTGCTATCGCAAAGCAGTGTGGCTTCTTCCCAGTTAGAGAGGAAGCCGCATTCTACTATAACGACGGGGCAGGTGGCATTTTTTAAAAGATAATAACTCTGGTTAGATTTCGCCTCACGTATTTTGGAAGGGTTAAGGCTGTCAACAAGCTGGTTTTGAAGTGTGCGCGCGAGTGCCTCGCCTTTGACAGAACCTTCATAGTAGAATACCTGGGGTCCGCTGGCACTTTCTTCAACATAGCTGTTCTGGTGGATGCTTACTGCAAAAAGACATTCTGATTCATTGATGAGTTTGCAGCGCGCCTTCATGTCAGTTACCTTTTTGTTGGAATCAGTGTCAGAATAGAGGCCGGTATCAGAATCACGTGTCATTATAACGGTTATATTGTTTTCTTCCAGTTTTTTTTGGACCAGATTTGAGATGGTTAAGTTTATGTCTTTTTCAAGGGCATTATTAACTCCCACCTTACCTGGGTCAACACCGCCGTGCCCTGCATCAATCACGATAATAGGGTTGTTTGTCAGTGTATTTGTGGTGAGCCTTTTTATGTTGGAGGCACAGACAAGAACAATAAGTATTAATAATGCAGACATCCATACTTCGAGGTTTTTCTTCATATTTTATCCGCCTTAGTGGGGAGATTTGTATATGATATGTTTGAAAATACGCGGTTATGCTTGACATGGGTTGAAACAATTCTTATAATAATTAGTAATAGGCAATGTAATTGCCGGTTAGCACGCAACGCAGTTTTATGAATGTTCCTGCGTGGCTGAACTGTTGCAGACGGGATGGTGTGTATGCAGACTATTTTAGTGAAGATAACAGGCGATAAGGCTGCCTGTGCGGATATATATGAAAAAGCAGGGGAAATTATCAGAAAAGGTGGTCTTGTGGCGTTTCCTACAGAGACGGTATATGGTCTTGGCGGTAACGGCTTCGATGCGGATGCTGCGGCCAAGATTTATGCGGCAAAGGGCAGACCCTCGGACAATCCGCTGATACTTCATATCTCGGATACGGATATGCTTTCCATGATTACTGATGAAGTGACTGATAAGGCCAAGAAGCTTATGGAGAAATTCTGGCCGGGTCCGCTTACCATGATATTTAATAAGAAAAAGGAAGTGCCATATGAGACAACGGGTGGTCTTTGCACAGTTGCAGTCCGTATGCCTGACCATGAGGTTGCACGGGAACTTATAGCGGCAGCCGGTACACCGATAGCGGCACCCAGTGCCAATATATCGGGGCGGCCAAGTCCGACACTTGCTTTGCATGTATATGAAGATCTGGCAGGGAAGATTGATATGATTATAGATGGAGGAAGCGTAGGTATAGGGCTTGAATCCACTATTATAGATACTACCTGCAATCCGCCGATGATACTAAGACCCGGATATATAACTAAGAATATGTTTGAGGAAGTAATCGGAGAGGTAATTGTTGACCCTGCAATTCTTAAGAAGCCCGATGAGAATTTAAAGCCCAGGGCACCGGGGATGAAATACCGCCATTATGCGCCAAAGGCACAGCTTACACTTGTAGATGGCGGACAGGTGGCTGATGTTGCAGACAAGATTATTGAACTTGCTTTTGGTAAAATCAAGACAGCCGCAAAAGTCGGAATAGTTGCAACAGAAGAGACAATGCCGTTTTACAAGGAGGCATTTAAGAATAATGAAATTGAATTATTTATGCTTGGCAGCCGTAGCGATGCTGAAAGCATTGCACGTAATTTATACCGTATTCTAAGAGAATGCGATGAAAAAAGCATGGAATATGTTTTTTGTGAGACATTTCCGGCGGATAATCTTGGCGAGGCAATAATGAACCGTCTTAAGAAGGCTGCCGGGTATACAATATTAAAAACGTAACAGTTGCGTGGGCTGAACTGTTACTTAAAAACGAAATTTAATAATAAAGGAGAGAAATATGATAGCGATAGGTTGTGATCATGGCGGTTATGCGCTTAAAGAGGAAATAATAGCTCATCTTGAGGATAGGGGGCTTGACTACAAGGATTTTGGATGTTATTCAGCAGAGTCCTGCGATTATCCGATATATGCGAGGCTTGTAGGACAGGCAATTATTAATGGAGAATGTGAGCAGGGTATTCTTATCTGTGGTACTGGTCTTGGTATTTCCATGGCAGCCAATAAGATGGAAGGCATAAGGGCAGCAGTATGTACTGACTGTTTCTGTGCAGAAGCTACAAGACAGCATAATGATGCCAATATACTCTGTCTTGGCGGACGAGTGGTAGGTCCGGGACTTGCAGTTAAGATAGTAGATACATTCCTTGATACACCATTTTCAGGTGACGAGAGACATTTAAGAAGAATTAACCTTATTGAACAGTAGGAGGAAAATAACATGGATGAGAAAGTAATAATAATGGAGCATCCGCTTATAAAGCATAAAATCGGATATATAAGAAGATGTGAGACCGGTTCAAAGGATTTCAGACAGATGATAAGCGAAATAGCAATGCTTATGTGCTATGAGGCAACAAGACATCTTGAGCTTAGGGATGTTGAAATCGAGACACCCATCTGTAAGACAACCGTACAGGAATTAAAGGGAAAGAAGCTTGCGGTAGTTCCGATTCTCCGTGCAGGTCTTGGAATGGTGGACGGAATGCTTGCCATGATTCCTGCTGCAAAGGTGGGGCATATTGGCCTTTACCGTTCACATGAAACACTTGAGCCGATAGAATACTATTTCAAAATGCCGGAGGATATTGCGGAAAGAGAGATTTTTGTGGTAGACCCTATGCTTGCAACAGGCGGTTCTTCCGTAGCAGCCATTCAGATGCTTAAAAACAGAGGTGCAAAGAAAATTCATTTTATGTGTATAGTTGCAGCACCTGAAGGAATAAAGAAAATGCGTGAGGTGCATCCGGATGTTGATGTTTACGTGGGAGCACTTGATGATAAGCTTAACGAGGAAGGATATATTGTACCGGGTCTTGGTGATGCCGGGGACAGAATATTTGGAACAAAATAAATTAGTAACAGTTCAGCCATGACATGATAAACAGGATGATTGTGCTTACATAAATCAGATTGTTTATCTTGTCATGGCTGAATGCAAGAAGAGGTACAATATGAGTGATAAGAGAAAAGACTATATTTCGTGGGATGAATATTTTATGGGAGTTGCATTGCTTTCAGGCATGCGCTCCAAGGATCCGAATACACAGGTTGGAGCATGTATAGTGAGTGAGGACAATAAGATTTTGTCCATGGGGTATAATGGATTTCCTCGTGGCTGCTCAGATGATGAATTTCCGTGGTGCAGGGAAGGAGATCCGATTGATAACAAATATTTCTACACAACTCACAGTGAGCTTAATGCAATTCTTAATTACAGAGGAGGAAGTCTTGAGGGAGCAAAGCTTTATGTGACACTTTTTCCGTGTAATGAATGTGCAAAGGCGATTATCCAGTCAGGTATTAAAACAGTGGTATATGACTGTGACAAATATGCAGACACTCCGGCCGTAATAGCTTCAAAGCGTATGTTAAATGCTGCTGGTGTAAGATATTACAAATACGAACGTACAGGCAGAGAGATTAACTTTTCAGTATAATTAAGACAATGAAAGGGAGAGACAGAATGAAGCGTGTAAAAATTCATTTTATGGAGAACAGGGCAAGGAGTGGCTTTGTTACTTTCGGTACACCGTGGAAGCAGGGTGAAGTGACGGAAAATGCCGGCTTTAAGATTGTTTCGGATGGTGAGGATGTTCCGTTACAGAGTAAGCCTGTGGCTTACTGGCAGGATGGCAGTATAAAGTGGAGCTCACATACTGTTAATGCAGATAAGCTTGGTGAGAGCATAGAACTTGTCATGGGAGACGGCAGCAGCGTTAAGCCTGACACTGCAATGACGGCAGAGGACAGAAAAGATGAGATAATAGTAAATACAAAGACATTGTCGGTAAGCTTTGCAAAGAGTGGCGAGTATATTATAAAGGGTGTCAGAAAGGACGGCAGAACCGGACTTAACGCAGCAAGACTTATATGCATTCTTGAAGAGCGGAATGAAAATGACAATGTACTTATCCGAAGGGAAGTACGCTATACCGGAAGCATAAAAAAGGCTGAGATTTTTGAAAAGGGGCCGCTCAAAACCGTTATTAAGGCAGAGGGTGTACATAAGGATGCTTCTACGGGAAAAGAAACATATCCGTTTATAGTATATTTTACAATACACAGTGAGCAGGACTGCATCGGAATCACGCATACCTTCCTCTGTGACATAATGGAAACGGATAAATATTTTCTTAAGGGTATAGGTATGGAATTTGACGTACCAATGGCAGGAGCGGCATATAACAGGCACATTAAGGTGGCTGGGGACTTTGGCTATATCTGTGAGCCGTTAATGCTTCTTAGCTGCTGGAGACCTAAGATTGATACAGAGGTATACCGTAATCAGCTTAAGGGCAGGAAGGTAGAGATTGACAGCCTTATAGAGAGCCGGCTTTTTGATATCCCGGTTTGGGGAAGCTACCGGATGTATCAGAGCAGCTCACGCTTTTTTAGTCTTAAGAAGAAGGTTAATAAAGAAAATGTTGCTTACATAGATTCTAATTTTGGCGGAAGGGCAAAGGGTGTATTCTTTGTTGACAGCGAGAACGGAGCGTTTGCAATTGCAGGCAAGGATTTCTGGCAGAAATATCCATCATCCTTATGGGCGGATGACCTTGATAAGTCAGCTGCAAAGCTTACGATGTGGTTCTGGTCACCGGAGGCAGAGGCACTTGACTACAGACATTATGAGACCGAAGGTCATTCACAGAGCTATTATGAAGGTGCAGATGAGGTAAGAAGTACACCATATGGTATTGCCAATACGAATGACATTAAGATATATTTCTTTGATCCGTCAGAGAGTGTGGTGGCTGATGAGGTTCTTGACAAGTGTTATGAAGAGGTGCAAAAGAGTGCCATGCTTCTTTGCGAACCGCAGTATTACCATGATATGAAAGCATTTGGCGAGTGGGCACTTATAAAAAAGGATACACCGCTTAGAACCTGGCTTGAGGAACAGCTTGATGCGGCATTTGAATTTTATAAGAATGAAGTAGAGCAGAGAAACTGGTACGGTCTTTATAATTATGGAGATGTTATGCACACCTATGACAGCGGCAGACACTGCTGGAAATACGACATGGGCGGTTATGCATGGCAGAATACGGAGCTTTGTCCGACGCTCTGGCTCTGGTATGCTTTCCTTAGAAGCGGCAGAGAGGATATCTTTACTATGGCAGAGGCAATGAGTCGTCATGCCGGAGATGTGGATATGTACCATTTTGGCGAATACAAGGGCATTGGTTCACGGCATAACGTGCTTCACTGGGGTGATTCATGTAAAGAAGCAAGAATTGCCATGGCAGGACATCACAGAGTACTTTATTACATTACAGGTGGGGATTTTAGAATCGGTGACGTAATGGACAGTGCTGTTGATGCGGATTATTCACTGCTTAACATAGACCCGTTAAGAGTTGTACTTGGAGAAGAAACAACCATGTATCCTACGCATGCCAGAAGTGGTCCTGACTGGTCAACATTTACATCTAACTGGATGACAGCATGGGAGCGGAGAAAAGATACAAAATATCGCGACAAGATTGTTACCGGCCTAAATGATATAAAGGCGGCACCATTTAAGATGTTTTCGGGAACAATGTATGAGTATGACCCCGCAAGCGGTCATCTTGGATATATAGGTGAGAATACTAATGGTTCCCATCTTGCACTCTGCATGGGCGGACCACAGACCTGGTTTGAGCTTGCAGAGCTTTTGGAGGATGAGGAGTTTAAAGACATGCTTGCGGATTATGGAGCATTTTACTGGCTTCCAAAGGAAGAAAAGATACGTCTTACAGATGGTAAGGTAACGACAAAAGGCTGGTCATATCCGTATATGGCAGCTGCCATTGCAGCATATGGTGCAAATCGTAAAAAAGATGAAAAACTTGGTTATCAGGTATGGCAGGTGCTTGTTCATTCACTTGCAGGCAGAGATAAAAAGGATGAGTTTAAAGCGGATGTGGTGGAAAATTATTTCAATAATGAAAAGCTTGTTGAAATGTTCTGGATTTCAACCAATTTTACGGCACAGTGGTGTCTTAATACGATAGTTGCACTTGGTCTTGCAGAAGAATATTTACCGGAAAGAATCGAAGACTGTGAATGGGAGGACTGGGTAAAATGAAAAAATTGATATATGAGAATCCGCTTGCATGCGAAGAGGATTTAAAGGATTTTGTACTTGAAGGTCAGGCAGTAATGTCATTTCCGCAGGGGAGACTCCGCCTTGAGAATAAGCTTGATGCAAGCGAGCAGCAGAAGGCAAATTATGTGCTCTGGTGTAAAGAGGATTTCCCGTCAGATGTATGTATAGAGTGGGATTTCTGGCCGGTTAAACAGCCGGGGCTTTGTATTATGTTTTTTGCAGCAAAGGGCAGAAATGGCGAGGATTTATTTGACCCGTCACTTGCAAAGAGAACGGGAGAGTATCCGCTTTATCATCATGGTGACATTGATGCATTTCATATCTCGTATTTCAGGCGTAAAGAGGCTGATGAGAAGGCATTTCATACCTGTAATTTAAGAAAGAGCTACGGATTTTATATGGCAGCTCAGGGTGGTGACCCGATTCCTGATGTACAGGATGCCGTAGGACCATATCATCTCGTGGTTGAAAAAAAGGATGAAGTGGTAAGATTCATAATCAATGACCTTGAGGTGCTTAAATATGTGGATGACGGTATTACTTATGGTCCAAGACTTACAGGCGGTAAGATTGGCTTTAGACAGCTGGCACCATTTATTGGCGAATATAAGAATTTAAAGATTTATGCATTATAGAACTGTTACTATTATATGTGAAAAATGTGTGTAACCTCTTTTCAAAATTCAAAAAATGTGGTATAAAGAGATAAGACAGTTTATAATGGAGTTGTCTATTACATTTAATTTCAGGAAGGATATTTTATATGAAAAAGAGATTTTTGGCGGTTGTTGCAGCCGTATCCATGCTGGCTGTGTCAGCATTTGGCTGTAATAAGGGCAGCAGCAGTGGTACGGATTACAGCAAATATGTTACTGTTGGCGAGTACAAGGGTGTTGAGGTAACTGACATTGATACATCAGTTTCTGACGAAGAGCTTAATGAGAAGCTCCAGTCTATGTTTAAAGAAGTTGTGGAAAAAGGTGATGTGGTTAACTTAAGCTTTGACGGTTACATCAATGGTGAGACCTTTGAGGGCGGTTCTACAGATGAAGACGGTTATGACCTTGAGATTGGTTCAGGTGCTTTTATAGATGGCTTTGAGGATGGTCTTATAGGCGTTAAGGTTGGAGAGGAAGTGTCACTTGACCTTAAGTTCCCGGAAGAGTATTATAATGAAGCTTATGCAGGCAAGGATGTTACATTCGTATGTAAGGTTAATTCAATCTATGGCGTAGAGGCTGCAGAGCTTAATGAGGCTTTTGTTAAAGAGAAGACAGATTATACAACGGTTGATGAGTATAAGGAGTCAATCCGTGCACAGATGATTGAGGAGAAGGTGTATAGTGCTGAGTCAGAGCAGTTTTCAGAGCTTCTTGACAAGGTTATGGCCGGCTGTGAGGTTAAGAAGTATCCTGAGGATATGCTTAAAGTGTACAGAGAAGAGGCAAAGGCTTATTTTGACTCACTGATTTTACAGTATAACTATTACTACTACATGTATACCGGTACAACTCTTTCAAACGAGGATATGCTTAAGACATTAGGCTATACACAGGAAGATATTGATACATCATGTGAAGAGGCTGCTAAGGAGAATACAAAGTCAGCGATGGTATTCCATGTAATTGCAGATAATGAAGGTATTACACTTACAGAGGCTGAGTTTGAGGAAGCACTCGCACAGTATATAACAGATACAGGTGTTGATACGGCAGAAGAATTTTATGAGACCTATAGCTATACAGAGGAGCTTTTCAGAGAAGACCTGCTTTTTGATAAGGTAATGAATTTCATTTTAGACAATGCAGTTAAGGTTCCGGCAGCAGAATAGGAATTAATCTGGAATTATCAGGTAAGCTGTAAAAAGTAGCAGCAGCAGTTATAAATTTAAGCCGTAGTGTTATCGTAAAGTGGCATTACGGTTTATTTTATTACATTTTAAGCAGATTAGTCCGATGTATGAATTGTTATCAATATTTGACACGAAATAATAAAAAGTATTGATTTTACATTTTGTTTGTGGTGTATATTATAGAGTAGGCAGGTGATATAATGGCAATTTCAGATAATTTAAAGCGCGGGACTATATACGATACAGGAGATATTGAAAATAATATAGATAGACCTCTTCAAGTGTGGGCACTGCCTTATTAAAGCCGTCAGGTGCCTCATCTGCGACCATGCGGAGCACGTACCTGTCACCGGCAAGGATAACACTGCTTACGCAGTAAGCTTAACAATGAGCTTTGCTGAAAAAACATGCCCTCTTCCTTTGTTTTGTGAACGTAACAATCCTTTAATGTTCTTATCTTCCGTACCAAACAATAGTATGGCAATAACCATAATCTGAAACAGAAGTACATAGTCTATCGTATCGAAGGCGGCTACTGCCTCAACATATAATACAGCATCTCTGGATGGTGATATATCGGAAATATCCAAATGGGTATTTTCATTCCAATAACAACGGACTTATTATTGATAGACCTATTACAGCCAAGCCTAATAATTTCTGTTTTAAGCTATGTATTATTATTTCCTTTTTTTCTTCTTTTTCTCGCTCAAGAATTTTTTCGCTTCAGCAAGTGTGTATTTCTGCTCCGATGTAATTTGCCTTGCATACATTTTTATTACCTCCATTTTCGTATAATTACAAGTGCTTCTGTATCATTTGCTGTAATTATTGTTACATTGAATAATAACCGTAATATCTTATAATCTTCGTATTTAATTCTTTTTAACATATTCTCCTTACATATTCATAATTAAAACTTTGAGTTTCGCATGTGCCCTATTGTACTTGTATTGGTTCTCATCTCTTCCGACTGGTACAACAACATTATCTGTTGACAATACTATTTCTTTTGCCCTTTCCATATTCAAGCACAGATCGTTTGCCAGTTTCATAATTTCCTTTTGCCATGTTGCCATTGTTTTGTTCTCCTTTTTTGTGTATTATTTGCATTTTTGCATTAAAATAAGCCTGTGTATTGTGCTTTTAGATAAGTCCAATATACGCAAGTGTGCTTTCAAGCGTTTCGTGTGAAAAAATCTTTTCAATTTCGCTCATAGTTTGTCTCCTCCTTTGAATTTTTTGTAATAAAATAGCACCTCACATTTCTGTAAGATGCTACACGTTACCTAATTATTTAATTTTGCTTATACAAATTTCAACAAATCAACCTTCTTTTCGTAATGGTACGATTTCCAAAGTATATCCAAGTGGCACTAACAACTTTAATAATGTATCAATTTGTGGCGTTGATTTTAAGTTTTCCATTCTTGCGATAGCAGGTTGTTTTACCCCACTCATTTCTGCTAATTCCCTTTGAGATAAACCTTTTGCCTCCCTTGCTTCAATCATTTTACCAATAATTGAAACTTCAAAATCAATTTCTGCCCTCTTTTCAGGGGACAGAAATTCATTATCTTCATACATTTCATTAAAGGTTTCGTAAGTTTTCATATTAACTCTTCCTTTCTTTCCAATCTGACATATATTCTTCTACTTCTGAATATCCATCTTTATCTCTATAAAATTCTACCGTATACAATGCAGAACCTCCCTTCTGAGTATATGATAACAAATTCATTATCATAAGTCAATAACAAATTAGTTATCATGCAGGTAAAATTATTACGCAAACGCCCTCTTATATTTCCGGCTATACCAACTATGCACAAGATTTCCGTTGTCATACTTTTCTAAGGCTACTATGTTTTTATTCCACATAGCAGCCATGATCCGTAGAAATCCTTTTGCTATGAGTTTGCCTTCTGAATTGTAAAGTTGCATTGTTGGAATATCTGTTATAAATGTTTCGGTTGGTATTGATGTTATGATATACATGGTTTATTCTCCTTCCTATTTATTCAGCCATTCCATACGCTGTTTTCTGATTTCGTTGGCTATTCTTATTCTTGCCATTTCCATTGCTTCTGAGATGTAAAGATTTCCATTTTCAAGATATGTAATCCAAAGCCACTTTACCTCTTCCCAGTCGATTTCCGTTGTGTTGTAAAGTCGCATAATGGTATCGAGAATGAAGCTATCTTCTGCGAGTGATTTGCGTTTCATTCCTACATAATCTGCGTAAATGTTGTTACACATTTTAATAATTTGCGTTGTGTTCATGGTTATAGTCTCCCTTCTCTTAATAATCTTGTTGCTTTGCCTTCCTCCATTCACTTTACATTGATAAGATGATACCGTAAATCGTGAATGGCTGTTTTGATAACTTCTCCAATTCCGGTTACAATTTCTCCTGTAGTCAGGCTCATATAGTTTTTCTTTCTCATGGTTATTCTCCTTTGCGTTTAAATTTTTGGCTTGCCTTCGTCAGTGTACAAGTTGCCATCTTATACAGACGCTCCGTAGAGCGTTTCGGCGTTACATTTCAACAAGTTTTAATTTTTGCAACTGTCTGCCATAATAATATGAATTACAGTTCATCGGTACACAGCACGGTTTTGTGTTTAAAAAGCCCGGAAATTCTAATTCATAGACTTCCATTTCCGCACAGTCATCCCATTCCACGCTTTCAATGACACCAATGCACATTAAAGCATCGTTTTCATCTTTTAATTTTACTACTTTTACTAAATCATTTTTTTCAAATTCCATCTTCATTTCCTCCTGTTTATTGAATTTTGGGTATAAAAATAGCACCCTTGCGGATGCTTTCCGTTTTGGGTGCTTTGTGGGTTGAGTTGTGTTTTGGTTACATTGTTTTTAGTTTTGCTTGCAGTTCGGCTATTTGGGCTTCTATTGCGATTTTTTCTGCGTTTTGCTTTTCGTAGTCTGCGTCTGGTATCCATTCCATAATTTCATCAGGCATACAATTAAAAAAATCACATATTTTACATATAGTTTCTGTTGTAACAGACTGACCATGTAATAATTTCTGCATCGTAGCTCCACTGATATTTGCATCATCTCTGAATTTTTTTTGTGTTAATTGTTTTGATTTTAACTTTTCAAATAATTTACTATAATCTATTTTCATTCTATATGCCTCCATTATTATTCACCTCCTATATTAGCATATATGTATGATAATTTCAATTTGTTTTTAAAAGATATGCAGCCTACACATTGCACATAGGCTGCATATAGAAAATTATTCATTTTCAGAGCAATTATCCTCAGTTTCATCTTCGTAGGCATATTCAGGATCTACCTTGCAATACTCCTTATACTCCTCATCTGATAACTCTCTAACTCCTAATTTTCTTAAACATTCTGGTATTGTTGACATATACAATACCTCCTCTCTTAAATTGTGCATACTAATAGTATACCATATAATCACATCCTTTCAAATAGTTTATTGGTCTTATTTTCCGTTTCGGCTCATGCTTACCTTCTGGTGTTTTCAGGGAACGCATGTAGTATCCGTGTATGGAGAGATAGGCAGAGTGACCACAGGTACAGGTAAGTCTGTGGAGTTGCAGGTTGTTAATAAGATTATTATAAAAAAATGGTGTTAAGGATTTGTTTTTTTCTACAAATATTGTTATCATAGTCTTGCAGTTCATAGGCATACCTATGGTGTGTGAGTGAGGCAGGAAACCAAACTTTGGTCGGGAGGTTCCTGCTTCTTTTGTTGACAGTGACTTAGATATGATAACAGAAGGTACAGGATAAAACAATCTGATATAATATTCATCAGATTGTTTTATCCTGTACCTTCATTTAATTTGAAGAATTTTCGGGTAATTGGGAGTGGGTAAAGTTACGAATAACATAGAGAAATACGCAGAACGGCAGGGAGTGCAAACCAAGAGCACACATAAGATGCGAAAAACCTATACAAGTCTTTTGGCTTCTAACGGAGTTCCGCTGGATGCAATTAGAGAATTGCTCGGACATACAGACCTTTCCACTACTCTCGGTTACATCTATAATCCATTGCCGGAGAAAGACACTTACGAACTGATTAGCAAAGCATTATAAAGCTATATACAACTGTATACAATGCTTTTTATGCAAAAAAATTAGCGGAGACCGCTATTTATCACGGTTTCCGCATCCTTTAATGAGAGCGCGAGACGGCGCATAAGGTCCGGGGGACCTTAGGTATGCGCGGACCGGAACGGAGTGGAGAAATTCGAACGTTCGAGTACCGGCCATGGTACTCGAAAAAATAAACCGCTACCATATGGTAACGGTTTATTTTATAGAAGCGCGAGACGGGATTCGAACCCGCGACCCTCGCCTTGGCAAGGCG
>CAZBHM010000010.1:0-26822 GCA_964491975.1 uncultured Lachnospiraceae bacterium
GGGAATATGACATGAATAATGTAAAATATATATATGTGGTTCTTTCACAGACCCCGACCAAGGTTGGCAATATGATAAGGAAGCGGACCAAAACTAAATACAGTCATGTGTCAGTTTCGTTTGATGAGAAGCTTGAGCAGCTTTATTCTTTCGGCAGGGCACAGCATGAGATACCGCTTCAGGCCGGCCTTGTAAAGGAATTCAGGGAGAGATTCTCACTTAACAGGGTTGAGTATGTCCCGTGCAGGATATATAAGATTCCGGTGACACAGCTTGATTATGCACGTGGTCTTGAGATGATTAAGAAGATAAAGTATGATACTGACGGATATATGTATAATTTATTTTCAATACTTACATATCCCATGCTTCATGGGATTGCAACCTATAAGACATTTACGTGCGTTGAGTTTACCGCATATATGCTGCGTTATATGAAGGTGGAATGGAAGCAGAGCAGACCTGACTGTAAGTATATGCCTGAGCAGCTCGGTGCAGAGCTTGAAAGGTGGTATTATAAGGAGGGTAACCTGCTTGACATACTTAAGCCTAATCCGGAGGAGTCTGAGTTCTATTTTCAGAAGTCTAACTGTTTTAACACCGCACTTAAAAGTGCATGGGTACTTTTAAGACTTGGTTACAGGAAGATGCGGTATCTATAGTAATAATCTTTTTGCGCTTTTAGCATAAGAAATAATTGAAAACTATTTTGTTTTGTAATATAATACTTAGGGTAGGGCAGATTGTGCTCTGCCTTAGCTTTTTTGTAACAGTAAGTTAAGACTGCTGTTGCCATATTATACCGGGAGGCGTACCATGAAGACAGGTTTTGATAATGATAAGTATTTAAAGATGCAGTCAGCGCATATCAGGGAGCGTATTGCAAAGTTCGGTGGGAAATTATATCTTGAATTTGGCGGGAAGCTTTTTGATGACTATCATGCATCGAGGGTGCTTCCGGGCTTTAAGCCTGACAGTAAGCTTCAGATGCTTTTGCAGTTAAAGGAGCAGGCAGAAGTCGTTATTGCAATCAATGCTTACGACATAGAGAAAAATAAGGTGCGGGGAGATCTTGGCATTACCTATGATGTGGATGTTCTTCGCCTCATAGATGCTTTCCGGAGTGTGGGGCTTTACGTTGGAAGTGTTGTACTTACGCGCTTTTGTTCACAGCCTGCGGCAGAGGCATTTAAGGAACGACTTGAAACACTTGGTATTAAGGTATATAAGCATTATACAATTCCGGGTTATCCGTCTAACATTCCGCTTATTGTAAGTGATGACGGTTATGGGAAGAATGATTATATAGAAACTACAAAAGAGCTTATTATAGTAACGGCTCCGGGTCCGGGAAGCGGGAAAATGGCGGTGTGCCTTTCACAGCTTTATCATGAGCATAAGATGGGCATTGCAGCAGGTTATGCCAAGTTTGAGACATTTCCTATCTGGAATATTCCGCTTAAGCATCCGGTTAATATTGCATATGAGGCAGCGACGGCAGACCTTAATGATGTTAACATGATTGACCCGTTTCATCTTGAAGCGTATGGACAGACGACAGTTAATTATAACAGAGATGTAGAAATTTTCCCGGTGCTTAATGCTATTTTTGAGAAGATTAATAATGGTGTGTCTCCTTATAAATCACCTACTGATATGGGTGTTAATATGGCGGGCAACTGTATAATTGATGATGAAATTACGTCAGATGCTGCAAAGCAGGAGATTATAAGGCGTTATTATGAAGCACTTTGTGATGTGCGTGCAGGTAAGCAGAAGCAGGAAACTGTATTTAAGCTTGAACTTCTTATGAAGCAGGCGGGACTTACTAAGGATGACCGCGCTGTAATCGCACCGGCGCTTGAGAAGGCAGATGAGACAGGTGCTCCGGCAGCGGCAATGCAGCTTCCGGATGGCAGGATAATAACCGGTAAAACGAGCCCGCTTCTGGGTGCTTCATCAGCGATGATTCTTAATGTGCTTAAGGCACTTGGTGGAATTAATGACAGTATTCATCTTATTTCACCTACGATTATCGAGCCTATACAGCGTTTAAAGCTCGGATATTTTGGTAATCATAATCCGAGACTTCATGTGGACGAGCTTCTTTTGGCACTTTCAATCTGTGCGGTAACGGACGGTAATGCTGAGCTCGCAATGCAGCAGCTTGATAAGCTTCGCGGACTGGAGGCACATTCTTCAGTAATATTATCAGAGGTAGACAGGAAGACATTTAAAAAGCTTGGTGTTAACCTTACCTGCGAGCCGGAGTATCAGACTAAGAAATTATATCATAAGTAAAATATGGGGCTGCCGCAATAATTGTGGCAGCTTCTTGACATGAAAGATTTTGTTTTATAGGAGTGTTAGATATGGCAATTTTAGGAGCATATATTGTGCCGCATCCGCCGGTGATTATCCCACAGGTGGGAAAAGGTGAGGAGCTTAAGCTTGCGGCAACGACTAAGGGTTATGTTAATGTGGCGGAAAGCATAAAGAAAGCCGCACCTGATACAATAGTTATAATATCCTCACATATGGAGCTTTACAGAGACTATTTCCATATTGCACCGGGTAAAACCATCAGTGGAAGCATGGCTGAGTTCGGAGCAGAGGATGTAAGCTTTAGCATAGAATATGATGAAAAATTAAGGGATGAGCTCACAGGGCTTTGCATGGAAAGCAGTGTGGCGGCAGGAAGTCTTGGTTCGGTGCTTCGCACACTTGACCACGGAACCATGATACCGCTTTATTTCCTTAAAGAGGCATATAAGGATACTCCTTTGCCCCAATTTGTAAGAGTCGGAATATCAGGTCTTTTGCTTCATGAGCATTACAGGCTTGGCATGCTTATAAGACAGGCGGCTGAAAAGGCGGGAAAGAATATAGTAGTGATTGCGAGCGGCGATTTATCGCATATGTGTTCTGATGCAAGTCCGTATGGTTTTGCAAAGGAAGGGCCTTTATATGATGAAAGACTTATGGCTGCCATGGAGAAGGCAGATTTCGAAGAATTGTTTTCTTTTGAACCGGAGTTTCTTGACAAGGCAGCAGAGTGTGGGCATAATTGTTTTGCGATGCTTGCAGGAGCTCTTGACTGCATAGAGGTAAAGGCTGAGAAGCTTTCGTATGAAGCACCGTTTGGAATAGGTTATGGAATTGTGAGCTTTATGCCGGCAGCAAAACAGGAAGAGGCCAGAAGAAGCTTTTACGAGCTTTATGCAAGCCGCATAAGAGAGAATGTTGAAAAAGTCAGACAGCAGGAGGATGATTACACCGCTCTTGCAAGAGAAGCACTAGAGAGCTTTGTGAGATATTCCGCATCTATGGGTAAAGAGGGAACGATACAGAATTTTATAAGAACGGATGCAATATCGGAGCTTTCAAAAAATATGCCAAAGGAGCTTAAGACAAAAAGAGCAGGCTGTTTTGTATCTATTAAAAAGCTTGGCAGGTTAAGGGGTTGTATTGGCACGGTGGAGCCGGTATTAACCAATGTGGGTGAAGAAATTATTACTAATGCAATCAGCGTGGCGATAAATGATACACGCTTTGAGCCGGTAAGTGTGGATGAACTTGATTTGCTTACTTACAGCGTGGATGTAATTGGAGAAGCCCAAGAAGTGGAATCAGAGGATTTGCTTGATGTAAGAAAATATGGAATTATTGTTGCAAATGGTGACAGACGAGGTGTGCTTTTGCCTGACATTGAGGGTGTTGATACGGTAAGTAAGCAGCTTATGTATGCAAAGCAGAAGGCAGGAATTAGAGAAAATGAAGCGGTGACGATTAAGAGATTTGAGGTAAAACGTCATCCGGTTAAGGAGGATTAGAAGATGTCAGAGGTTTTAGAAAGATTTTTAAAATATGTAAGCATTGATACAGAGTCGGAAGAAGATGTGGAATGCTTTCCAAGTACAAAAAAGCAGAAAAATCTTGCCAGGGTGTTGGTAGATGAGCTTCATGAAATTGGAATTGATAATGCGTATATGAATGAAGAATATGGATATGTATATGCATATATTCCGGCAAATGTGGATGGAATGGAAAGCATAGGATTCTGTTCACATATGGATACGTCACCGGCGATGAGCGGTGCCAATATAAAGCCTAAGCTTGTAGAGGCTTATGACGGCGGTGACATTGTGCTTAACAAAGAGCTTGATATAGTTACATGTGTAAGGGATTTTCCGGTGCTTAATAATTATGTCGGTAAAACTCTTGTGGTTACTGATGGAACCACGCTCCTTGGTGCAGATGACAAGGCAGGTGTTGCAGAGATTATGACAATGGCTTCATTTGTTATGGCACATCCTGAATATAAGCATGGTAAAATCTGTATATGCTTTTCGCCTGATGAAGAGGTAGGCAGGGGTATGGATTTCTTTGATACAGAGGCATTTGGCGCGGATTTTGCTTATACCGTTGACGGAGATGCGCTTGGAGAGATTTCATTTGAGAACTTTAATGCGGCGGGCGCTGTGCTTAAGGTACATGGAAGAAGCGTGCATCCGGGTTCGGCAAAGAATGTAATGCGTAATGCAATTCTTATGGCAATGGAGTTTCAGGCGAAGCTTCCTGCTTACGAAAGACCGGAATGTACTGAAGGATATGAGGGATTTTATCACCTTTGCGAAATAAAGGGCGATGTGGAAAATGCTGAGGCTGAGTATATTATAAGAGACCATGACAGGGAAAAATTTGAGGCTAAGAAGGCATTTTTTGCAAAAACGGCTGATGAGCTTAATGAAATTTACGGTGAGAAGGTATTTGAAACAGACATAAAGGACAGCTATTACAACATGCGTGAGAAAATTGAAGAGCGCATGGATATTGTGGACAGAGCACTTAATGCGATGAAAAGGCTTGGTATAGAGCCTGTAATTGAGCCGATTCGCGGTGGCACGGATGGCGCGAGAATGTCATTTATGGGAGTGTGCTGTCCTAATCTTGGTACGGGAGGACACAATTTCCACGGAAAGCATGAATTTGTATGTGTGGAATCCATGGAAAGGACAGTTGAGCTTCTGCTTGAAATTGCCAAAGCGGATGGCGAAAGCAGCGAAAGCGGCAGTAGCAGCAGATAGAAGGGGGTGAGCGTATGCAGAGAACGAAACTGGCAGACAGAACTCTGCCTGATTATACAAAGGGTGAAGAAATATTTAACATGGTGTCGCATATTGTCGGAGGTGCTGTTGGTGTGACTGCACTGGTGCTGTGTGTTATTTTTGCAGCAGTGCATGGCAATGTGTATGGAGTTGTCGGAAGCGCAATTTATGGTGTGACCATGATAGCTCTTTATACAATGTCAAGTGTATATCATGGGCTTTCACCGAAGCTTAAGGCGAAGAAGGTTTTGCAGGTGCTTGACCACTGTACAATATATTTTCTTATAGCAGGTACGTATACGCCAATTGCACTCTGCAATATAAGGGAATATAGCGGAGTACTCGGATGGAGCATATTCGGGGTTATCTGGGCGATGGCGGCACTGGGTGTCACGCTTACGGCGATAGACCTTAAGAAATATTCAAAGTTTTCAATGATTTGCTATCTTGGAATGGGCTGGTGCATAATATTTACAGCACCACTGCTTCCTGAAATACTAGGTGTGGGTGGTGTAATATTTCTGGTACTTGGTGGTGTGGCATATACTATCGGAGCTGTTCTTTATGTTCTTGGCAAAAAGAAGAAGTTAAGGTATATACATTCAGTGTTCCACCTTTTTGTGGTGGCGGCGAGTATGCTTCATTTCTTTTGTATATTGTTTTATGTGGTATAGCGTAAACAATACGGCTGTCGCGTTTGATGCGGCAGCCGTATTTTTAAAAGAGAAGTTCAAACTCGCTGTATGGCAGCGGCTTGGAAAAATAATATCCTTGTAATTCGTCACAATGCAGTGAGTTAAGAAAACGAACCTGTGTAAGGTTCTCAACACCTTCAGCGGTTATGTGCATTCCAAGACTTTTCGCAAGCATGATAACATATTTAAGGAGCTTCTCACCTCTGGAATCACCAACAAAGTCAACTAGGCTTTTATCGAGCTTAAGTGTGTCAAAACGCATTACATTAAGCGTAGCCAGTGATGAATAGCCATTGCCAAAGTCGTCTAAATATATCGGAAAACCTGCGGCTTTAAATTTGTTGACGAGTCCCTGAACCTGTGAGTTATTGACGGTAGCACTTTCGGTAATCTCAAGCGGCACATATTCCGTCTTTATATTATACTTCTGCAATATCTTGGTGTAGCGTTCCACTATCCGGTCAAAATAAAGACTCGCACGTGAAATATTAATTGATATAGGATAAATTGGCTTGCCTGCAAGCTCCCAGTGCCTTAACTGCCTGCATACTGCTGAAAATACATATTCATCAAGTGTTATAATCTTGCCGTTCTTTTCGAGCAGGGGTATGAACTTGAAGGGTGGAATTAAGGTTCCGTCCTTTTTGCGCCATCTTACAAGTGCTTCCGCACCGCAGATTATATTAGTGTCGGCAGTATACTTAGGCTGATACCATACTTCAAATTCATGATTGGCAATAGCCGCTTCGAAGGCATCTTCAATCTGCTTTAACTGCTCAAGCTCCTCGATATTGATGTCGCTGTAAAATGCCCAGTTATCGCCGGGGGCCCGTCTGGCAAAATTTCTTGCCTGTATTGCACAGGTATGGCTTGCTTCAGGGTCTTCAGAGCTTGCGGTTTCAAATATACCAAAATACGGGGCAAGGTGTATGGTGTTAAAGGTATCCGCAAGGGCAATGATTTTATCTGAAAATTCTTTAATTCGCTCCAGTAAAAGTTCTCTTGTGGAAGCATTAAGAAGCATGACATACTGGTCTGCCCTTATATGCGCGGCAAGCTCACCGTATCGTAAATCAGAGGAAATAACATTCCATGTTGCCTTTAGTATTTCGTCACCCTTCTCAACACCGCATATACTGTTTAAAAGCTTAAAATCAGAGAAGTCTATGGAAATTATGTATCCGTTGGTATTTTTGTTAGCTTTAAATTTCTCAAGAAAGCTTGAGTAATTATCTCCGCCGGTAAGCGGATCCACATAAGCAAGTCTTCGAAGAGCCGCGGCATCTCTTGCATATGAGTATAAAAAGTAAATAGAAATAAATGACATTGAGGCAATAATTGTGGCTATCAGAAATTCCTGGTAGTCTAAAAGCCTCGAATACTTTTCATCAAGAACAGAGGCAGGAACTATTGTAAACAGATACCAGTTCTGTTTAAATGAATCAAGTTCTAACGGAGTGTAGTATAAATACCGCCTGGTGGTTGCCTGAAATGAGCCATAGCCGCTTTCACCCTCAAAAATTGCATCTTCTAAGGTGTGGATAATGGCCTGGTTTTTATCATCAAATGCAAGAAGTGATTCGAAAACATTGGTAGTACCGTACATCGGTGATTTTTCAGAATCTGTTATAACGGTGCCATCATTTTTAATTATATAGCTGTATCCTTCACCACCGAAAGAATCTACATTAAGCATGTGCTTAAACTGGTCGGTGAGTGCTGTTGCAAATATTATTCCGTTTAGTCTTCCTTCAGCATCAAAAAGTGGTCTTTCGAATACATTAATATCATCATGTGTGTCACCTATCATGTCAGTCATGCTTCCGGTTATGTGCGCTACACCCTGACGGCCGAAATTGAAAACCTCTTCGCCGATTAGGCTGCAGGATACATTATCTGTGGTATAGGCAGTTCCGGTGACTGTTATATATCCCATACGCCTAAAGCCATAGATATCTGTGAAGCCGTTAAGGTAGCTTATAATGGAGGGAATGTCATTTTCCGAAATGGATGAAGGATAAAGCTCTTCAATCTCTGCCGTTATGTTTGTTAAGAACTCGTATTTGTCGTTAAGCTCCTTCTCCATGGTAAGCTTATTCTGGAGTGCCACATCCTTAAGATTGTCATATAGCTGAAATTCAAGCTCTTTATGTATAAGCTTCTGGCATCTGATTAATGTAAAAGTAGCTATGGCTGTTGTAAGCAACAACAGGAGAATCCGTGATCTGGTTATTCTATTCTGCATAAAAGTATTCCTTTGATTATAGAAAATGTTTTTATGTAGTATATCATTTTTTCTGTCGAAAATCAATGCCGGCCGGCAGTTTATGTTGTAAATATTTTTGACAATTTTCTATGGTAACTTGACATCAGGGCTGTTTAGATTTATGATAAAAATATAAGTGGGAGTGTGCCCATTTTTGGAGGAACCATTATGAAAGGTAAAGGTATTACAGGAAGTACGTTAAAAATTATTGCCATTGCGGCCATGCTTTTAGACCATATCGGAGCGGTGATACTTGAGCGCATGATTGAAAATGGGGCGGCGGCCTTAATGCTGCCGTATGTGCTGCTGCGCCTTGTCGGAAGACTTGCATTTCCTATTTTTTGTTTTCTTCTGGTAGAGGGATTTTCCCACACCCGGAGTAAAAAACGTTATGCATTAAGGCTTTTGGGATTTTCGCTTATCTCTGAGGTGCCGTTTGATTTGGCAGTAAAAGGAAAGGTGTTTGACCCGGGATATCAGAATGTATTTTTTACGCTGCTTATAGGATTTTTAGCCATGTGGGCATTTGAAGCGGTAAAGGATAAGCTTGAGGGGCAGGAGCAGAGGACTGTTTATGGGGCATATACTGTAGTGGCGGTTATTGCATGTCTGTTTGCATATTTAATTAAGTCGGATTATTCTGCGTTTGGTGTGCTTGCAATAATTGTAATGTACTTTTACAGGGAAGAGAAGGCCAAAAGTATGCTGTTTGGTACGGCAGTGCTGGTTATAAGCAATGTTTTAGAGATATTTGCACTTGTTGATATAGTATTTGTCGCTAAATATAACAAAGAGAGAGGCTTAAATCTTAAATACGTATTTTATCTGTTTTATCCGGTACATATGCTTGTGCTTTATTTGATTGCATATTGTATGGGTCTTATAGTGTAGAAAGGGAAGAACTTAATGTCTGTAAGAAAACTTACGATGGCAGGAGCTATGGCGGCTCTTATGTGTGTGCTTGCACCTTGGGCGGTTCATATAGGTCCAATAATTGTAATGTACTTTTACAGGGAAGAGAAGGCCAAAAGTATGCTGTTTGGTACGGCAGTGCTGGTTATAAGCAATGTTTTAGAGATATTTGCACTTGTTGATATAGTATTTGTCGCTAAATATAACAAAGAGAGAGGCTTAAATCTTAAATACGTATTTTATCTGTTTTATCCGGTACATATGCTTGTGCTTTATTTGATTGCATATTGTATGGGTCTTATAGTGTAGAAAGGGAAGAACTTAATGTCTGTAAGAAAACTTACGATGGCAGGAGCTATGGCGGCTCTTATGTGTGTGCTTGCACCTTGGGCGGTTCATATAGGTCCTGTGCCGATAACCTTTGCAACCTTTGCCCTATATATTATGGCGGCTGTTGCCGGGGAGAAGTATGCGACAACAGCAGTTATAATATATATATTTCTTGGAATGGCCGGACTGCCGGTTTTTTCAGGATTTACAGGTGGATTTTCAAGAATTGCCGGAGTTACCGGAGGCTACATAGCCGGATATATCCCCTGTGCATACATATGTGGAGCCCTTATAAGAAAAGCAGGGAAAAGATACAGGCTGTATCCGCTGGCCATGCTTGCAGGCACGGCTTCATTATATGTGTCAGGAACATTGTGGTATTCATTTCAGACAGGGAATACATTTATGAGCGGACTTTTTATATGTGTAATTCCTTTTTTGCCGGGAGATATTATAAAAATAATTTTAGCATCAGTTTTTTCACATGAAATTAATAAACGTGTGTTATTGTTGTAAAAGGAGAAGCAATGAAGAAATGGTATAAAAAAATTTTAATAACTATGTTATGTACATTGGCACTGTTGTTTTGTTTTGAAAGAAAATATTATTCGGCAGGGGAGTCGTTTGAAACTACGATTTTGTTTACTAACGACACACACTCGCACATAGTACCGGCGACAGATTTGGATGGGACATCCTATGGCGGCTATACAAGACTGTATACACTGCTTAAAAATTACCGGGAAGCTTATGGAAGCAGAGGACCGGTGCTTACGCTTGATGCCGGAGATTTTTCGATGGGTACACTGTTTCAGACACTTTATACAACAGAGGCCAGCGAATTAAGACTTCTTGGAAAAATGGGATTTGATGCGACTACCTTTGGTAATCACGAGTATGATTATCGTGATGAAGGACTTGCGGCAATGCTTAATGCAGCCATAGATTCAGGGGATTCGCTTCCGCAGATAGTTATTGCCAATTATTATCCGCCAAAAGAGGGAGAGGAAAACTATACGGAAGGTTCAAAGGCTGTCTGGGAGGCTTTTGAAAAGTATGCTGTTAAAGAGTATACAATGATAGAGCGCGATGGTATCAGATATGCTGTTTTTGGTGTGTTTGGTGAGAATGCAGATGAGTATTCGCCAATGTCCGGTATGGTCTGGGAGAATTATATTGATGCGGCAGAGCGTGTTGTTTCGGAGATTAAGGCTAATGAGGATTATGATTATATAATCTGCCTTTCACACAGCGGAACGAGTGATAATGAAAGTAAATCAGAGGATCATAAGCTTGCAAAGGCTGTTGATGGAATTGATGTTATAATAAGTGCGCATACACATGCCACATTAGATGAGCCGGTTATTGTAGGCGATACCATAATAGTGTCATCGGGCTGTTATACAAAGAATCTTGGAGTTTTGAGAATTGCAAAGGATGCAGAGGGCAAAACAAAGGTTCTTGATTATATGCTTGTGCCTGTCAGCGGGAAGGTTGAGGAAAATGAGGAAATTTTAAACGAGGCGAACAGGTATAAGGATATAATTTCAGATACCTATCTTTCAGGATATGGAATGGAGTATGATGAAGTACTTGCATATTCGGATTTTGATTTTGAAGGAATAAGCAATGAGCAAAAGGAGCTTCCGTTAGGCAATCTTATAGCAGATTCGTATGTTTATGCAGTAAAGAGGGCTGAGGGAGAAAATTACGTAAATATAGATATGGCTGTTACTGCCAATGGTGTCATAAGGGATACGTTTTCTAAAGGAAATATTACGGTTGCGGATGCATTTAACGTAAGCTCGCTTGGCGTGGGAGCAGATGGCACACCGGGGTATCCGCTTGTGGCGGTATATGTAAAGGGAAGTGAAATAAAGGATATATTTGAAGTGGATGCATCAGTTGCACCGATTATGGAGGTTGCACAGATTTATGCATCAGGAGCATGCTGGAGTTATAATACCAGGCGTATTATTTTTAATAAAGTTACAGACTGCTGTCTTGTTGCGGAGGATGGCACAAGGCAGGAGATTGAAGATGATAAGCTTTACAGGGTGGTTACGGGACTTTACTGCGGGCAGATGTTAGGCGCAGTTAACAGTAAATCATTTGGTATTCTTTCGATAACTCCGCGCGATGTCAATGGAAATCCGGTTGAAAATCTTGAGGATTTTATTGTATGCGATGCCAGAGGCAACGAAGTAAAGGAATGGTATGCGCTTGCATCTTATCTGGATTCTTTTGAAGAAAAGGATGGTGTGCCGGTTATTCCTGACAGATATGGCAGGACAGAGGGGCGCAAAAATGTGTATGCAAGTTTTAATCCTGTTGAGCTTTTAAAGGCACCTAACTGGATTACCATAACTATATTAGCGGTGTTGCTGGTTCTTATATGTGTTGTAGTGTTCTTGGCAGTTTATGGAAAGCGCAGAAGGCGCAGTAAAAGGACCGGGAAAAACCGTAAGTTTTAAAGCTATGTTTTAGAAAGAAAGAGGAAAATTTATAATGTCAAACGAAAGATTTTCAGAGGTGGATACATGGAAAACTAACATGTTTTTGTATAATGCTGCACTTAAGGAGATTAGTACAAAAATTGAAATACTAAACGATGAGTTTGTACAGGTGCATAACTATAACCCTATTGAGCATGTAAAATCTAGAATTAAATCAGCTGAAAGTATAGTGCGTAAGCTTAAACGTAACGGCTATGAGGTTACTATAGATAACATGAATAAGCATCTTAATGATATAGCGGGAATAAGAATCATCTGTTCATTCACATCTGATATTTATACGATTGCGGAGATGATAAGCAACCAGAGTGATGTAAAGGTACTTCAGATTAAGGATTACATAGCAAATCCTAAAGCGAATGGTTATAAAAGCTATCACATGGTGGTAGCGGTTCCCATTTTTCTTTCTGACGGGCCGGCAGAAACCAAGGTTGAGATTCAGATAAGAACAATAGCAATGGATTTTTGGGCAAGTCTTGAACACAAGATGTACTATAAATTTGAAGGAAATGCGCCAAGTACTATTACGACGGATTTAAAGGAGTGCGCAGATATAGTAGAGATGCTTGATGCAAGGATGCTGCAGCTTAATGAGACGATTAAGGAATATAAGATAGGGCAGGATGCGTGATATATGATTAGGGAAAAGCTTCCACAGGCATTTATTGAGAGAATGCAGGGAATGTTGGGTGATGAATTTGACGAGTTTATGGTAAGTTATGACAGTGATAGAAGGCAGGCGTTGCGAATTAATACGGCGAAGCTTACTGTTGAAGAATACATGAAGATATCACCGTTTGAGTTTACGGGACCGGTGGCATGGGCAGAGGCAGGCTTTTATTATTCTTCGGCTGACCGGCCGGGCAGGCATGCGCACCATGAAGCGGGGTTATACTATATTCAGGAGCCAAGTGCCATGGCAGTGGCTGAGAAGCTTATGGCAAAGCCGGGAGAGCGTATACTTGATTTGTGTGCGGCTCCGGGTGGAAAAACAACGCAGACGGCTGCCAAGATGAAAGGGCAGGGACTTCTTGTGGCTAACGAGATAAATCCGCAGCGTGCGAGGATTCTTTCCCAGAATGTTGAAAGACTTGGATTTACCAATGTGCTTGTTACGAATGAAGCTCCTGACAGACTTGCTGAGAGGTTTGTGGGTTTTTTTGACAAAATAATAGTTGATGCTCCATGCTCCGGAGAGGGGATGTTCCGTAAGGATGAGACTGCAATAAATGAGTGGAGTCTGGAGAATGTTAAGATGTGCGCAAAAAGACAGGATATGATTCTTGACTGTGCAGCCGCCATGTTAAAGCCGGGCGGAAGGATGGTGTATTCAACGTGTACATTTGCGCCTGACGAGAATGAAGGAAGCATCGAGAGACTTATTTCGCGCAGTCCAAATTTTGAGGTTGTGTCAATGGAAAGACTGTGGCCGCACAAGATAGAAGGAGAAGGACATTTTGTGGCAGTGCTTACTAAGAATGATGGTTATGAGGGCAGGGCAGAGTTTGAAAAACCGCTTGCCGCAAAAAATATTCCGGCAGATTATTTAAGCTTTGCAAAGGAATTTTTTGTGGAGCCGTCTACGGGCAGCAGCAGCAGTTACCTTATGTTCGGAGATAACCTTTATCTTATGCCGGAGGATATGCCTGCACTTGATAAGCTTAAGGTGATACGTCCCGGACTTTGGCTGGGAACCATTAAGAAAAACAGATTTGAACCGGCACACGCACTTGCGCTTGCAAGTACTTCCGTAGCAGGAAATCTTAACAATACGGTTAATCTGACTTCAGATTCTAAAGAGCTTGCCGCATATCTCAGGGGCGAAACACTTAATATACCAGGCAGCAACGGCTGGTGTGCGGTTACAGTTGATGGTTATACAATTGGCCTGGGCAAGCGTGTAAACGGTATAGTAAAAAATCATTATCCTAAGGGACTTAGAAATTAGAAAGGGTTTAAATTATAACCCGGAAGGGGCGGTAATATGGCAGACGAAAACAGACCGGTATTGGTCATCGGACATACGAATCCGGATACGGATTCCATATGTTCGGCAATATGTTACGCGAGATTAAAGGAGACAATCACCGGAAGGAGACATGAGCCGGGGCGTGCCGGTCACATTAATGAGGAAACCAGATTTGTACTTAACAAATTTGGAGTTAAGGCACCTGAATATCAGGACAATGTCCGTATGCAGGTTAAGGATGTGGAATATCGCAAAACAGAAGGAGTATCGCGCAATATTTCTCTGAAAAAAGCGTGGGAAACAATGAAGGACAAGAATGTTGTCACACTGCCTATTACAAGACAAAAGAGACTTGAGGGCCTTATTTCCATCAAGGATATTGCGACCTCCTACATGGATGTGTATGACAGCAGGATTTTGTCTACGGCGCATACAAAGTACATCAATATTGTGGAAACACTTGATGCCACCATGATTGTTGGAAATGCAGAGGAATATTTTATTACGGGCAAGGTACTTATAGCGGCAGCAAACCCGGAGATTATGGAAAATTACATTGAACCAAATGACCTTGTTATTCTTGGCAACCGCTATGAATCACAGCTTAGTGCAATTGAGATGAATGCAGGGTGTATTGTTGTATGCGAAGGTGCAACGGTTACAATGAGTATCAGAAAGCTTGCTGAGGAGCATGGCTGTAATGTAATCTGTACGCCACATGACACATATACTGTTGCAAGACTTATTAACCAGAGTATGCCGATAAGCTACTTTATGAAGAGAGAGGACCTTGTTACATTTTGCACCGAAGATTATATAGAGGATATCAGGGGTGTTATGGCGAAGATGCGCCATCGTGATTTCCCGGTGCTTGATAAAAAAGGTGCGTATATGGGAATGATGTCCAGAAGAAATCTTCTTGGAATGGAGCGTAAAAAGGTTATTTTGGTTGACCATAACGAAAAAAGCCAGGCAGTTGAAGGAATTGAGGATGCAGAGATTCTTGAAATTATTGACCACCATAGGCTTGGAACAATTGAAACCATAGCTCCGGTATTTTTCAGAAACCAGCCGCTTGGCTGTACGGCTACAATAATTTATCAGATGTATCAGGAAAATAATGTACAGATTGATAAGCAGACTGCGGCACTTTTATGTGCAGCAATCATTTCGGATACACTTATGTACCGTTCGCCTACGTGTACTGAGTCCGACAAGCTTGCAGCAAGGGAGCTTGCAAGAATCGCAGACCTTGATGTGGAAAGCTTTGCGGCGGAGATGTTTAAGGCGGGCTGTGACCTTGCAGCGAAGTCTGAGGAAGAAATTTTTTATCAGGATTTTAAGAAATTCAGCAGCGGTGACATTACATTTGGTGTAGGTCAGATTACTTCAATGAGCAGTGAAGAGCTAGGAATTATTAAGGAGCGTATGCTTCCATATGTTAAAAATATAATTAATGTATATAATATTGACATGATTTATTTTATGCTTACTGATATACAGAATGAGAGTACGGAGCTCTTATTTGCAGGAAATCGTGCAGGAGAGTATGTTGCAGGCGCATTTTCGGTTGCGGTGCAACCTGAAGAAAATGCAGCAAGTCTTAAAGGAGTGGTATCGAGAAAGAAGCAGCTTATTCCGGCACTTATGAGAGTTATGCAGGCATAGGAAAAGGAGAAAAACTGGTTATGGGAAAACAGATTTGGAGACCGGGCAATATGGTGTATCCGCTTCCGGCAGTGCTTGCCACTGTTGCGGACGGCAAAGGGAATCAGAATGTGCTTACGGTTGGATGGACAGGAACTGTGTGCAGTGACCCGGTTATGGCATATATTTCGGTAAGGCCGTCAAGATATTCTTATAATATGCTTAAGGAGACAGGTGAATTTGTAATCAATCTTACTACAGAGGAGCTTGCGTTTGCCACTGACTACTGCGGAGTTGTATCAGGACGGGATGTCAATAAATTTGAGAGAATGAAGCTTACACCGGTAAAAGCGGAACATGTATGTGCCCCGCTTATTAAGGAAAGTCCGGTAAATATAGAATGCCGCGTGGTGGAAGCAAAGGAGCTTGGCGTGCATACAATGTTTCTTGCCAATGTACTGGCTGTACATGCGGATGAAAAGTACATGGATGAGAAGGGCAGATTTGATTTGTCAAAGGCAAGACCGATTGTATATTCACATGGTGAGTATTATGGCCTCGGAAGGAAAATAGGAAAGTTTGGGTATAGTGTAAGCAAAAAGAAAAAGCAGTAGTGTTTTTTGGAGGTGTTCGTGGTGAAAATAGGCAGGCTTAGGATAAGAAATTATAAATCCATAAAGGAGCTTTCAATTGAAGATGTTGACAGCGCAGTAATTCTGGTGGGTAAGAACAGTACCGGTAAAACGGCGGTTATGCATGCAATCTGTGCAATGGTGGGGGCAAGACCAATAGAGCCGCATGATTTTAATGACCCGTCAGAAAATATTGAAATAGATGCAGCTATTGAGATAACTAAAGAAGACCTTGACATGATGTATGAGCGCGGCATTGTAAGCAGGCATAAAAAGCGCGAAGCATGGAATGCGGACTTTTTAAAGAAGCTTCCGGGATTTGCGGATGGTGAGCTTAAGTTTACGTTTATTGCAACACCCGATGGAAAAGTATTTTATAATGACGGACAAAGGGCACATAACCCGAACATTCTTAGTGTGCTTCCGAAGGTGTATTTTGTTGACTCAATGCGTAACATGCAGGAAATAGAGAATGATATTTTTCATTTTCAGGGCAATAAGGAGATGGCAGAACTTAAGGAAAATGTATGTGTACTTTCAGCAAACAGGGTATGCAGCCATTGCTTTAAGTGTGTGGAGGAGATTAAGAAAAAAACACCGGATGAGCTTTCACTTGCTGAGACCACGCGGCTTCTTGAATATAAGCTTTTTCACACCAATATAAGTGATTTTGCGGACAGACTTAATACAGGTTTTCATCGTAACAGCAGCAAGAAGGATGACATTGTATACAGATTCGATATGGATGTGGATAAGGTATTTTCGCTGAAGACCTCCATACATAACACGGAACGCGATTATTATGAGGACATACATAAGACCGGAGCAAGTACCAGAAGTATTTATCTTTTGTCACTTCTTGAAACGTATACGGCCAATGAGTCAAATGTTCCGAGCATTATCATGATAGAGGAGCCGGAGCTTTATCTGCATCCGCAGCTTCAGAAGTCTGCCAGTGAGGTGCTTTACAGACTTTCAAAGAAAAACCAGGTATTTTTTTCAACACATTCTCCTAATATGCTTTTTAATTTTTCAACAAAGCAGATTAAGCAGGTGGTGCTTGATGAGCACTGCTCGACGGTTGTAAGAGAGGGCGAGGAGATAGATGAGATTTTAGATGACCTTGGATATGCCGCTAATGACCTTATGAATGTAAGTTTTGTGTTTATTGTGGAGGGAAAGCAGGACAGAAGCAGGCTTCCGCTGCTTCTTGAAAAGCATTATTCAGAAATTTACGATGATGAGGGAAGGCTACAGAGAATATCCATAATTAATACCAACAGCTGTACCAATATTAAGACTTATGCGAATCTTAAGTACATTAATCAGCTTTATCTTAAGGACCAGTTCCTTATGATTCGGGACAGTGACGGTAAGAAGCCTGAATATCTTGTAAAGCAGCTGTGCAATTATTACAAGAAGCGTGAGGGCGAGGACGAGGGATATATACCAAGGGTTACGTCTAAAAATGTACTTGTGCTTAAGTATTATTCATTTGAAAATTATTTTCTTGACCCGGAGATAATGGCTAAGATAGGTGTGGTAAAGAGTGTGGATGAATTTTATAACATACTTTACAAAAAGTACCGTGATTATCTTTATAAAATAACAAGTGTCAGACGCATGCAGAAAATCATAGGAGTGCGTATTAACAGCAGACAGGATATTATCGACAACATGGAAAATTTCCGTATATTTGTAAGAGGACATAACCTGTTTGACATTTTTTATGGCAGGTATAACAGAGAAGAGGAAGAAAAAATTTTAAGGGAATATATCGATGTGGCTCCGCGTGAGAATTTTGCGGATATATTCGATGCGATAGACCGGTTTGTATATTTTGAAAATCGTAAGAAAGAGGCAGATGATGAAGAATAATATAGTTTTAATTGGTATGCCGGGATGCGGTAAAAGCACGGTAGGAGTGGTTCTTGCCAAAAATCTGGGCTATAAATTTGTGGATGTGGATATTGTAATACAGGAAAGGGAAGGGAAACTTCTTTCAGAAATAATTGATGAGCGTGGCTTTGAAGGCTTTATAAAGGCAGAGGAAGAAGCATGCTTAAGCGTGGATGGTGAATGTACGGTTATAGCTACAGGAGGAAGTGCCGTGTATGGAAGGGCGGCAATGGAGCATTTCAGGGAAATTGCGACGATTGTTTACATAAAGCTTGATTTTAAAGAAATAAGTGAGCGTCTTGGTGATCTCCACCAGAGAGGGGTTGCCATTAATGGAGATATGACTCTGATGGATTTGTATGAGGAAAGAGTTCCGCTTTATGAGAAGTATGCGGATGTGATTTGCGAGGCAGATAGAATGGCACTTAGAGACGTAGTGGCAGGTATTAAGGAGCAAATTGGGGATTTTATGTGATTTTCGTGTGAAATCTTAAAAAAACTTAAAAATTACTTTACAAAACTTGGTTTGATTGGTAAAATTATAGGTGCGATGAAATAATAAGAGTGCCAAAAGATGAAGGTTGGAGGTTTATATGTCTAAAAGTGGAAGAGTATACCGTAAGTTTAAGATGTCATTCTTGAAGACTATGGTGGTAGTATCGCTTGCTTCGCTTATATTGTTCCCGCTTGGAGCGGATTTGATTAGTGGTACCTCGGATAAGAGGAGTGTCAGTGCGTCAGATAAGGTGTTGACGGTAATGTCAGCCGGTAGAGATAAGAAAAGTGATGGTAAAGCAGATAAAACAGTAATTTATGAAGTATCAGTTAATGGAACTGTTGTAGGATATACAGACAGTGAAGAGATGGCAGAGCAGGTATATCTTGATGCCCGTCTTGAGATTGCCGATGAGGTTGACAGCCTTGTATACATGGATATTTCCGTTGAGGTTGCCGAGTGCGATGTGGAAGGTGTACAGGCAACAGAAGAATCTGAGTTTGCAAGACAGATGTATGCGGTTCTTAAGGACAGTATAGTTACACCCAAGCAGTCAGCATATATGTTAAGGGTTGGAGATGTTACACTGTATCTTGAGGATATGAATGCAGTATCTGCACTTTTTGACAGAATCAGGGAGAAGTATGATACGGCAGGAGAGTTCGAGGTGGTTCTCGAGGAGACTGATGATAATATGTTTGCAGCACTTACTGCCAATATAGTATCACCGGCGAGAGAGAAGAATGATGTTACGACGGTATATGCATCAGAGTATGGCGTATATACGGAGGATGAAGAAGAGACGGAGTATGAGACCGGTATCTGCAGCATATCCTTTGAAGAGGATATAGAGATTATTGAGTCTTATGTTCCTGAGGCACAGCTTTTGACGGTGGATGAAGCATTTGAATTTCTTACTAAGGAGAATGAAGAAAAGCAGATGTATACGATTGTCAAGGGCGATTGTATGTGGACCATAGCAAAGAATCATAATATGTCTACAAGCCAGCTCTTTGAACTTAATGAGAATATTACAGAGAAGTCAATTCTTCATATTGGACAGCAGGTGGTAATTACAGTGCCGGAACCGGAACTTTCAGTGCTTGTGGAAGAGATTGTTGAGTATGAAGAAGCATATAATGCGCCGGTAGAGTATATTTATAATGATTCATGGTATACAACAAAGTCAGTGGTACGCCAGGAGGCAGAGGCAGGATATCATGAGGTTACGGCAAGCGTATATACCAGAAATGGCAAGGAATATGACAGAGAGATTCTTGAAGAGGAAGTTATCGAGGAGCCGGTTGCGAAGATAGTTGAGGTTGGAACAGTTACTCCGCCTACATTCATTGTTCCTGTAAGCGGTGCCAGAGTTACATCCAATTATGGTTACAGAGCATGGCAGGGCAAGGTGCATACCGGAATTGACTATGGTATTTCAACAGGAAGTACGGTTAAGGCATCATGTGGCGGAACGGTAATTCAGGCAGGCTGGAACGGCGGATACGGATATTGTATCACAATCCAGCATACGAATGGAATTAAGACAAGATATGCGCATCTTAGCAAGGTTTTGGTTTCTGTTGGTCAGAAGGTAACACAGGGACAGAAGATTGCGCTTAGTGGTAATACAGGTAACAGCACAGGACCGCATCTGCATTTTGAAATTATTGTCAACGGCAGCTATAAGGATCCACGTACATACTTAAATAAATAAGAGCGTTTTGATGGGGCAGGTTTTACGGAAATGTAGCCTGTCCCACTTTGGTGTAAAAAAGGGTTTACAAAGCGATAAAGAGTGATATAATATAGTAGTGCTAAATTTGAGTAGTGTGATTTTAATGGTCATTTAAATAGAGGTGTCAGATGGAAAGATATATTATTAAAGGCGGACATAGGCTTATGGGCGAGGTAGAGATTGGCGGATTTAAGAATGCGGCTTTACCTATAATTGCTGCCGCTCTTCTTTGCGATGAGGATGTGGTTATAGATAACATTCCTAATGTCAGTGATGTAAATATTATGCTGAGCGCGATAGAAGAAATAGGAGCTAAGATTGACAGAATATCTGAGCATAAGGTGAAGATTAATGCTTCCGGGCTTCATTCTACGAGCATTGAGAATGATGCAATAAGTAGGACACGTTCATCATATTATCCTGTAGGTTCGTTGATTGGAAGATTTGAGACGGCAGTTTCACCGCTTCCCGGCGGCTGTAATATTGGAAGCAGGCCCATTGATTTTCATATTAAGGGCTTTGAAGCACTTGGTATTGAAGTGAAGGTTGAGCATGGCATGATTATCGCAAAACGTGATAAGCTTGTCGGTACAAATATTTATTTTGACAGAATTACGGTTGGTGCGACAATTAATGTTATGATGGCAGCAGTGCTTGCCGAGGGCAATACGGTTCTTGAGAATGTTGCCAAGGAGCCGCATGTGGTTGATGTTGCGAATTTCCTTAACAGCATGGGTGCCAATATTAAAGGCGCGGGAACAGATGTTATCCGTATTAAAGGCGTAAAGAAGCTTCACGGAACAGAGTATTCAGTTATTCCTGACCAGATTGAGGCGGGAACATTTATGATGGCGGCAGTGGTAAGCGGCGGAGATATAACGGTCAGAAATGTAATTCCAAAGCATCTTGAATCAATCATTGCCAAAATCAGTGAAATGGGCTGCAAGGTTACAGAGGGTGATGATTTTGTTCGTGTACAGGGTACGACAAAGCTTAAGCGTACCAATGTAAGAGCTGTTGAATATCCGGGTTTTCCTACAGATATGCAGCCGCAGATAACAGTGGCGTTGTGTTTTGCGGATGGAACAAGTATTGTTACAGAGACCATATTTGACGGACGTTTTAAATATGTTGATGAGCTTGCCAAGATGGGCTCGAGCATTAAGGTTGAGAATGGCAATACTGCGATTATAGAAGGTGTTGAGAAGCTTACCGGGGCGCAGGTTAGTGCAACTGATTTAAGGGCAGGTGTCGCACTTGTTACGGCAGGACTTGCGGCAGAAGGTTTTACGATAATTGATAATATTCAGTATATTGAGAGAGGTTATGAGAAGCTTGTAGAGAAGTTTACTGCACTTGGCGCATCCATAGCTCTGGCAGAAACAGATAAGGATGTGCAGCTTTTTAAATTAAAAATGATACAAAATGCTATTTCTTAGGAGGATATTATGAAGTATGTAGTTGTTTTAGGCGATGGAATGGCGGACCGCCCGATTGAGGAGCTTGAGAACAAAACTCCGCTTGAGTATGCGAATACTCCGATGATGGATTCACTTGCAAAAATGTCAGAAATAGGTTTGGTACACACTATTCCTGAGGGAATGAGCCCGGGAAGCGACACTGCAAATCTTGCGGCGCTCGGATATAATCCGAGAAAGTACTATACAGGGCGTTCTCCTCTTGAAGCGTTAAGTATCGGAGTAGACATGAAACCTACGGATATTGCGCTTAGATGTAATATCGTGACAGTTTCAGATGATAATCTTCCATATGAGGAGAAGACTATCATTGACCACAGCTCAGGTGAGATTTCAACTGAGGATGCAGCCGTGCTTATTTCAGCTGTAAAAGAAGCCTTTGAGAATGACACATACAAATTTTACGTAGGAACAAGCTACAGACATCTGCTTATCTGGGATAAGGGCGATGTTGTGGCACTTACACCTCCGCATGATATACTTACTAACGTAATTGGCGCATATCTTCCGACAGATGAAGTGCTTAAGGATATGATGAAGAGAAGTTATGATATCCTTAATAATCATCCGATTAATGTTAAGAGAGCATTAGAGGGTAAGAATAAGGCTAATTCATTATGGTTCTGGGGAGCGGGAACAAGGCCGGCTCTTGACAGCTTTAAAGACAAGACAGGTCTTGGCGGAACGATGATTTCAGCGGTTGACCTTCTTAAAGGTATAGCGGTGGGTGCCGGGATGAATGTAATAGAAGTAGAAGGTGCTAACGGCGGGTTACATACTAACTATGAGGGCAAAGCTAAGGCAGCCATTGATGCACTTAAGAGTGATGGCAACGGTAGTGATTATGTATACATTCACCTTGAGGCACCTGATGAGATGGGACATCAGGGCAATGCTGCTAATAAGGTTAAGGCCATTGAATACCTTGATGAGAGAATTATTAAGCCGGTTTTTGAGGCACTTACTGAAGCAGGCATTGACTTTAAGATGCTTGTAATGCCTGACCATCCTACGCCTATATGCTGCCGTACACATACAAGAGAAGCAGTTCCGTTTATGATTTATAACAGTACGGACAAGAAGGAAGGCACAGGTGTATATACTGAAAAGTATGCAGCAACAACAGGTGTAGAGGTTATGGAGGGATACACACTCCTTGATCATTTCCTTGGAAGATAATTAAACCGATTTGCGCAGCCATAGATGGCTGCGCATTTTTTAAAAATTTTTATTGACGAAATATGTATAATGGTGTATTGTATATGTAGAGAAAAGTTCATATTAGAATTCCCTTATTCAGAGTGATGGAGATATTAAGGATCAAAGAAGTCACGACAACCCCACTGTATAGTGGAAGGTGCCAGCCGGAGCGAGTAATCGAACAATAAGTGGATTTGATATAAGATTATTTATCGAGTCCATTTTATGGACTCTTTCTTTTTATGTTACTGTTTACCATATGTGTTTTATGAGGTTACATCGTATTGAACCTGTAAAATGCTGCAGAATTTATTTAAGGAGACGAAAAATGGAAAAGAGATTATTTACCTCAGAATCAGTTACTGAAGGCCATCCAGACAAAATCTGTGATCAGATTTCAGATGCCATACTTGATGCCATTATGGCTAAAGACCCGATGAGCAGAGTTGCGTGTGAGACATGTACAAGCACAGGCTTTGTTATGGTAATGGGAGAGATTACTACAACTGCCAATGTGGATTATAAGAAAATTGTGCGTGATACCATTCGTGAAATTGGATATGATGCTTCAGAAAAGGGCTTTGATGCCAATACATGTGCAGTTATGGTTGCACTTGATGAGCAGTCAGGCGATATTGCAATGGGTGTCAACAAGGCACTTGAAGCAAGAGAGCACATGATGACGGATGACGAGCTTGAAGCAATCGGAGCAGGTGACCAGGGCATGATGTTTGGCTATGCGACTAATGAAACAGAGGAATACATGCCTTATCCGATAGCACTTGCCCATAAGCTTGCGCTTCAGCTTACCAGGGTTCGTAAGGACGGAACACTGCCTTACCTTCGTCCGGATGGCAAAACACAGGTTACTGTTGAATATGATGAAAACGGTAAACCTGTACATGTTAATGCACTTGTATGTTCTACACAGCACGACCCGGATGTAACACAGGAACAGATTCATGCAGATATTCGCAAGTATGTATTTGAGCCGGTTGTACCAAAGGAGCTTGTGGATGAAAATACCAAATATTTTATTAATCCTACGGGACGTTTCGTAATCGGAGGACCTAATGGAGACAGCGGGCTTACGGGCCGCAAGATTATTGTTGATACTTATGGCGGATATGCCCGTCATGGCGGCGGCGCTTTTTCCGGTAAGGACTGTACAAAGGTTGACCGTTCTGCAGCTTATGCAGCACGCTACGTAGCAAAGAATCTTGTTGCTGCAGGTATTGCTGACAGATGTGAGATTCAGCTTTCTTATGCAATCGGTGTTGCACAGCCTACATCAGTAATGGTTGACACATTTGGAACAGGTAAGCTTAGCGATGAGAAGATTGTCGAGATTATCAGAGAAAATTTTGACCTTCGTCCGGCAGGAATTATCAAAATGTTAGACCTTCGCCGTCCGATTTATAAACAGACGGCTGCTTATGGACATTTTGGACGTAATGACCTTGATTTGCCATGGGAAAAGCTTGATGTGGCAGATAGACTTAAGGGGTATCTGGTTTAAACGAACTGTGGCACAGCGGCAGTTTAAATGAATCAGGCAACGAAGATGGATTTTGATGTCCGCTTGATGAAAGCCTGATTTCATGCTGCTGTGCTATAAGTTAATTTATATTTATTTATTAATTATTTGCAGGTCAGAGAGGAGAATACCAATAATGGAAAGGGAGCTTTCAAAGAAAGAATTAGAGGAAATAATGGCATCAAAACTTCGTGAGCTGGGGATGCCGGAGAGTAGTATAGAGTACTGGCTTAATCATCCTGAGGAAATGGTAGAGTGTCTGAGGGAAATAGTTAAACTCAGAGAGAATGGAAAAGAAAGTTAAAAATTGGGAAAAAAGTACTTGATTTTTATGGAAAAAACTGTATAATGGAATTAAGTGGTAATTAACGAGCAATGGGGGAATATAATGAATAGTAAAAGGTATATGATTTCAGATGCTTCCAGACAGGTCGATGTAGAATCACATGTTTTGCGTTACTGGGAGGAAGAGCTTGGGCTTGACATTCCACGTAATGAGCTTGGACATCGCTATTATACAGAGGAGAACATTAGAGTACTTAAGAATATTAAGATATTAAAGGAGCAGGGGTTTCAGCTTAAGGCAATTAAGATGGTTATCCCTGAGCTTGAGAATACTAAGGAAGCTAATCTTGATTATATGCTTGCATTGAAGGACGAGCTTAACAGGCAGGCAGATGAGTTAGAGGAAGGAGAAACTGCTGCCGCTGTTGCCGGAGGTGTGGAGAATATTTCTGCCGTGGGCATACATAGTGAAAAGGATGGTACAGGTAAGCCGGCGGAAGCTTTTAAGTCGCAGGATAAGATGGAACAGTTCAGGCTTATCATGTCGGACATTATTGCAGATGCACTTAGGGATAATAACGCATCACTTGGCAGAGAGGTAAGTGAGCGTGTAAGTGACAGCGTGCTTAAAGAGATGGATTATCTTATGCGTGTCCGTGAAGAAAAAGAGGACGAGCGTTATAAGCAGCTGGATGAGACCATAAGGACTTATCAGAAGAACAGGCGTGGACAGAAGAATGATAAGAAGGAAGCAAAGAGGGAAGCTAAGCGTCTTAAAACAATTAATGCTCAACGGAAGAAAACGCTTCGTAAAGCGAGAGCTACAGGATAGTAAAAAGGGCAGCTGTTTTGGCTGCCCTTTTTATTGGAAATTAACATCTATATCACCAACACCGCCGGATATTGTGAAGTTGTATTCGGCTCCTTTATTAATGCGTGAATTTTTACTGTAGCGCCTGCCATTAATACGGATATCCCCGATGCCGGTGCTGATATCTATGTCGTAATCATCAAAGTCACCGTGCAGCTTAAGGCTTGCATCGCCAACTCCGGTATGGATGGAGCAGTCAGCAACGCTGCCCTCAATGTCGATATCACCGACACCACATTCAAGTTTAAAATTTCCAAGTTCTGAATCAGCAATATTGATGTCACCGACACCACCGTCAATGTCAGTGTCGGAGGATACAAGGCCGGATATTGTTACATCACCTACTCCGGCAGTAAGTATAAATTCAGACACTTCTATATTGTCAATATCGCAGTCATCCATGCCATTTTCTATGCTGATGAGATTAAGGGCATAATTATCAGGAACAGTAACGGTAATACTTGTTTTTGAAAAATTCTTCCCGTGCTTTGAGCTATGCTCAATGACAAGAGAATCTTTAACTATTTCGCAGAAAAAATCGTCAGCAAGGTTCTGGCCGCTTACCCTTAATTCGTCGCCCGGTTTAAGGATGAGTCTGCCGGCTGAATTAACAATTACAATTTTTGAAAAACTATCTTTATCAAAAACATTATCATAATTGCTGCCGTTAGTAAAGATACTGCCGGAATCCGGTGAAACGATGGCAAGTATTGATTTTGCACCTAAAATAATTCCACCAATTATAATGACTGCGAACATGGCAGCCAGTGCCACGGCAACGGTTTTGACAGAGTGTTGTTTTGGATTCATCGTATATCTATACCTCCAAACATGCAGGTTGCGTTAATATATATTGTAGGTGCATTGGGAATATTACGTTTTATCGCTTTGTTGTCAATT
This sequence comes from uncultured Lachnospiraceae bacterium, assembly GCA_964491975.1. GTDB lineage: Bacteria > Bacillota > Clostridia > Lachnospirales > Lachnospiraceae > SIG300. Next base: position 26,480 of record CAZBHM010000010.1, read on the forward strand.
CCCCCAAAAACCGGTATGCAGGAAACGGATATATTAACATTGTCGGGAACAGAAATGGTTATTCCGCCAAAGATGGCTGAGCAGTTAGTTACGACATCTTCTGAAATATAGGCATCCCTAAGGTCTAAAAGGATGCTTCCCATTATTGCGTTGATTGTGGCACCGGCATATACTTCGTTGCTGCAGAGTATTCGCTGCTCGCTGAAAATGGCAGAATATTCAGGGAAGCCGCTTTCAAAATTCCTGCTGCTTTTGGTGCCGGTTTTTTTAATGGCTTTGCTGTTGATTAGAATACTTGCGCCCCATATAATCAGTGCCATGGGTATTACGATTTTGATGCATG
>CAZBHM010000011.1:0-26212 GCA_964491975.1 uncultured Lachnospiraceae bacterium
TATCACAGTATACTTTATAATATTACCAAAGACTATTTTCTATCGTCTTTCAAACAGTTTTTATACGGATTTTGCTACTATCCGGCGAAACAAAATCGGCTAAAGAAACGGTATTCTGCGGATTTTTTCATATAATATGAACGCATAGGATATCCCCCTATTTACCCTTTCATTATATTAGAAAACGTTTCTGATAATTCACTTATTTTTTTGCAATATCATTCTCACCGTCTTCTATTTTTTTAGGCGGAGCAATCAAATTTAATTGTTTTAATCTTTTTTGTATTGCCATTCTTCCATAGAAGAATCTCCAGCGTTGCATATTAATCTGAGCAACAAACCAAGCCATTTCAGAATATGTCATTTTATATTTTGGTATTAATACCCTTACAGCACTACCACCATTACCTCTAGCCATAAATCTCCAAGGCTGAACACATGCTTGACCAAAACAAGTTACGGTAATAGCCCCATTCTCAAAAACTTCACCATTAACATCATTAACTAATCTAACAATACTATTTTGTGGATCTCCTGATGATACATACGGACATGTTCCAGCTAAATAATTGCTTTCACCACTTGATTTTCCATATGGAAGCGTGGATAACTTATCATCATTTAACGGAAAATTTGTAATCACCTCTTCTGCATCATCCTCTATACATATAGATGCTGTTAATATTGATTTTGTAATATTCTCAACATATACATTCTGTACATCTTCCGACAATTTTGGTTGTGGTAAATACTGTTCGGGTGAAAATTCTGCACCGTTTACCATTATCTGTGATGCTTGAACTATTGTAACAAGTTCTGATTTTATCCTCTTATTTTTCATAAACTTTTTAAATAATTCTAATACCTCTGGTAATTGTGAACCTTCAACTTCAACTCTTTTTCCTTTTAACTTTTTATATCCATCATTCCAAATTTTAGCCATAAATATCCTATCGCTTTTAAGCTGCGGTCTATGAGCCTGTGCAATCATTATGGTTGTATCTACTGCTGTAGGATAAAATAAATCCCCCGGCAAACTAATCATGCCTAAAACTGAATGCTTTTTCAAAAATTCACTTCTCCACAATGCATTATCATCATCCGCAAAAATTCCAGATTTGACAACAACGGCCATTAGTCCCATTGTCTGCAATGATTACATAGCAAGAGAAATGAAATCTCGTTCTGGCTCTTCGTCCTGTGAAAAAGGTGGATTTAACAAAGCCTTTGTAAATTTATTTTTCACACTTTCTTGACTACTATCTTCAAAACAACTTACATTTTCAATATGGCTCTTTCCATCCCTCCTAAAAAACATATTAAGTGCAGATAAAGACCAAACCGTAGGATTTGTATCAAATCCATATAATGACTCTCTTACTATTTCTGATGGTATTCCTAATTTTTTTGATGTCTTCATATGCGGTCAAATGCTGCAACCAAGAATCCGCCAGAACCACAAGCTATATCTATCACTCTATCCTTCGCCGTTACATCAATTAACTCCGCACAATACTTTGTAATGTGTCTTGGTGTAAATACTATTCCCAGTGAATTATTATCATAACCATATCTAATAAATGCTTCATACAGTAAACCTAAAAAATCCATATCTGTTTGCAAGATTGATTTAATATTAAGCTTTTTAATAAAAATACTATTTTGCTCATCTTGTTCGATAGTATGTTATAATCCCCTACTGTTAATTTCAATGTTTCTATTAACTGTTTTTTCTTACTTTCCTCAAAATGATCAGTTGATTTAATTGCCTCTGACACCAAATTATTGATGGACTCCAATTCCTTCCCTATCCTCTAAGTCTATTTCTCCCCAATACAAAGCCGTAATTACTGCTCCCAATACTTTTGGACGTAATGACGGTTCAATCTTTGCAGACCTTAATATTGACGAAAGTTCTATTGCTGTATTTATATAATCAGATATTTGTGGAATTGACACCTCTGTTGTTCCGTTGTTAGTTGCTAAAGCTCCTTCTACCGCAAACACACTTGGAAAACTTGTTAACTCATAACCTTTCGAAGTTAATGGCATCCATTTTTTCTCATTCCAAAAATACGTTTTAAACAAATATCCACGATTTTCTTCACCAGCAACACCAACTGCAATTCTAATTGTATATTTTCCTTTTTTATATTTATTGCATCTGCATAATCAATTGCTTCCGATATTGCATTGTCTATTTTTTTTATATCATTTTTTGCTTCAACCACTACCACCGAAAGTAATTTTTTACATACAATAAAATCTGGTTTAGTTCCATTAAGTCCACACTCTGGCAAGAAATCTTCTATTTCTTGTTCTTCTAAAAAATCGCCACCTTTTTGTGGATGCTTTACATCCCATCCCTTTTAACTTGCCATATCTCTTACTAAATATCTACATCTTGATTCCGCTCTTTTACCTTTGGCCATATTAGCACCTCCCAAACGGCTTCTCCCTGTAATCCGATTACACCACATCAGCAGCCTCTATCTGCCTGCCATTATCTTATCATAATCACTGCATATACCAAATACAAGTATAACCTGTAAAAGCTTGACAAAAATCCCAAGCAGCAGCATTACAGAACCCGCCGAATCAAAAGTACTCAAGGCTCCCTCCGAAAACTGCGAAAAGAATCTAAACATCGGTATACTGAGTCCCGGAACAATTTTTCCTGTTGTACTGTAGCTAAGATAAATTCTGTAAAGGTTGCTAAAGTAGCCAAGTATGGTAAATGCCACCTGAAACTTAAACAACATAAAAATCTTAGTTGTGTCCACCCGCACATCATCATCATAAACGATTTCATCTATTCCACAATATACCCTGAACTGAATTATCAGGCTTACTATCGTTGCCAGTATTCCGGCCCAGAACAGTATTGCCGCCATAAGGCCGCTGTCTAAATTAAACATCACAATAATATAGTCTGCCACCTTATAGACAATCATCAGAAACAGTATGCCGCTAAGCCCCTTAAAATAGCCCGATTTTTTGCTAAGCTTATCTGACACCGACAAAATAAATATATAGCCTACGAACTCCGGCAAAAGATTAATGCTTAAATTGCCAATCTCCGGTGCAAAATTAATTAGTATAAAAAGCATACCAATCGCAAGTTTAATCATGAGAATTTTTCCTCCTTACCACAAAAATATATCCTTATCAAGAAGCCTTAGCACTGCCTCTAAGAAATAATAATCCCCATAAATAATCGGAACCTCTCTATCCTCCGCACGGTCGTATCTTGCCGAGCCAAGACCTATTATGCCATCCTTATCCTCATTCCAGTCAGCGCATCTTTTTTCAATGGCACGAATAAGCTTAATGGCAGCATCAAAATAAAAATCCTTTTCGCCTTCTCCTACAAAATTCATAAGCTCTAAAAGTCCGCACGCCGCTATCACACCGGCTGTAGAATCAATGTAATGCGGATTTTTGGGTGCCCTGAAATCAATAACCGGCACAAAATCCGTCATGGCCGCATTGGCGATAAAATAGTGTGCTGCAAGCTTTGAACGGTTAAGATACTCTTCATTACCCGTATGCCTGTAGGCAAGTGCCATTCCATACACTGCCCATGCCTGACCTCTTGACCATGAAGAACCGCTCTTGTAACCCTGACCTGCCGGATTATCAAGTGCCTCTCCGGTAACGGTATCAAATACTACTATATGATTGGTTGAACCGTCTTTTCTTAAAATTTCCCTGCATGCGGTCTCCGTATGGTTAACTGCTATTTCTTTATAGCTGTCATCACCCGTCTCCTCTGCGGCCCAGTAAAGCAGCGGAAGATTCATAAGACAGTCAATAATTACCCAGCCATCCCTGTTGCCATTCCATGCCTTAATAAATTTGCCGGCAGGATTATATCTGCCTGCAAGGATTCTGGCTGCGCGAAGACCTGTTTCTCTTGCCTCGCTATTTCCTGTTTCCCTGTAAGCCGCAACTGCGGTGTGTAACCACATAAAACCAACATCATGGTCAAGCTTGTCGGGATATTCAAGCGTAGTATCAAGACATTCTCCAAGCTTAACTGCCGTTTCCTTATATTTTTCATTCTTAGTCGCATGATAAAGCTGCCAGAGTATTCCGCCGTAAAAGCCATTAGTCCACCAGAAAATATTTTCTTTCGCCATATCAATATATCTTCCATTAACAGGTATATATGGAATCTTTGCACCTGTTCTGTCTACCTCCACAGAAAGCTTATGTTCAAGCTTTTTCCATGTTTCTTCCACCCATTTTAATGTTTCTTCATTCATTCTCTCAGAATAATTCATTTTATCAAATCCTCTCTTACGTTATCGTAGTCACAATTTCTGAATTTATTACCTGCTCCCCGGGCGCAATCTCCACAATGACAGACGGAATACATGCAAGCGGAAATACAACATTCGTCCCTGCTGCCGTTACGATCACTTTACCAATGCCCCTGTCTGCCTTAAGTAATCCACTGCCCTTAGAATCGGCTGCTCCCGCAAAGCCCGCATCCTCAGTAATAATTGTTTTATCCTTACCATAAGGCGCATACGGATATGCGAACCCACATTCATATGCCCTGCATTCCAAATCACTCTTAATAACATGCTTTCGCTTATATCCGCATTCTGTTGGAATAAGCGTAGTTTCAACCGTTATGCCCTTGTACGGACTCCAGCGTGACCACACGCTATCTAAAGTCACGCTGTAGCTCTCACACGCACCCCTGACATATATCCTTCCGTCAATCTCGAATGCAAGCATACTGTCAGGTGCAGCTTCCATAATATTGAGATATGAACGCGGAACACTAAAACCATATCTTGAAGAATATGCAAACTTCGCATATTTTTCAAAGGTATGTGTATGCCAGACCTTCGAAAACTGCCCTGATGTAAGCGCCGTAACCTCTCCCTGTCGTCTTAACATAAGCATATCCGCCTCTTTTATAAGGTGCCTGTCATCAAGCAAAGGAAGCTCTTGCGCCTCAACATGCCAGAACGGATGGCTGTCAGGAAGTGCCAGAAACGCAAAGCTTTTAAGTGCCCAGTACGGCGAACCCGGTGCATTATAATTTTCTGACATAAGCATATCCGGGTATGCCACGCCAATAGTAAGTACCCCGCCATTATCAAATACCGGCATATTAAGCCAGTAATTTAAGTTACGCTCTATAATACCTTTCACAACCGCTACCGGAAAAACCTCAACATCCGCCAAAAGACAGGCACTAAAAAAAGCTACCTGCGCAAATCTGTATGTCAGGGAACGTCCAAACAAAAGCCCCCGTCCTTCATCATCAAACCAATATATGAAATCCTTTGCAAACTCCTTTGCACGCTCTCTGTAAAGACGGCATCTTTCTTCTTCACCTTCTGTATCCTCAGCAAACTTTGAGTACAGTACACAGTAAAAATGTATTGCAAAGGACACATAATAATCCTTCTGCGGCCGCTTACCGTCAGCATACCAGCCATTACCAAGATAAAAGCTTTCATACAAATCAAATGACTTTTGCATACGCTTTCTGTCATACTCAGCACCAACGCTTTTAAGCGCAAGGTTAACGAGCACTGCAAAAAACTGCCAGTTATTCTCCGGCATATTATATAAATTAATCTGCGAAAGCCAGTTAGTAAGATTTTTCTTTTCATGCGCCAAAAGCGGCTCCCACAGATACTTAGGCGTAAGCAGTATTCCATAGCTTATTGCGGCCATCTCGACCATTCTCTGGTCATGACTGCCAAGGTCACCCCAGTATTCCGGCGAATCCGGATTCGTGCCGGCCACAATACCCTTTTTATAAATTCTGGCAAATTCGTCATCCCTGCCACCGCCGCACCAGTATGGCACAAGTCCCCAGAGAACTCTTGAGAAGCCCTCCATTCCAGCTATGTAGCTTCCATAGCCTGCCGTATTGGCACCAAGTATAAGACTGGCGCACTCTTTGCTGTATTTATCCCTGAGTGGATTAATAAGCTTCATTAACATCTGCCGGTATTCATTCTTATTCATTCCTGTTCTTCTTTCTTCTTAATTCCTCTTGTATTCTTTTCAACAAGTTTACGTGCCACCATAATCTGATGACCACAGCCCATGCATTTAAGTCTGAAATCCATGCCCACACGAAGAATTTCCCACTCCGAGCTTCCGCATGGATGCTGCTTCTTTAACCTGATTATATCTCCAACCTGATAATCCATATCACATCCTCCATTCATTTTAAACCTTTTTAACAACAGCCGCAATATATTTTCACATAATTTTACTGATATATTGCAACCGTTCAGCATTTATGCTATACTTCATAAAACACATAAGAAAGGATTGGCTCCATGGATTATATATTATCAGAATCAAACGCTTCTGTCGAGAAAAAAAGTCGCGGAATAAATCATTTTATTTTAAAAATTATTGCATATATCTTTATGCTTGCAGACCTTGTTGGAATTTATATTTTCGAAACGCATATATTTGATGCCGGCCAACTTGTTGCGGATGGTGCCAGGGACGGTTATACAGCCGCACAGCTTATCGATTTGTTTCTAAGACTTGCCGGCGGCATTGCTTTTCCGATATTCTGTTTTCTTATAGTTGAAGGAGTTCTTCATACCAAGGACATCAGAAAATACATTTTAAGACTTGCCATAACGGCCGTCATAACCGAATTTATCTGGGATATGGCAAATGGCTTTGGTCTGTTTGATTTTAGCAGCCAGAATCCATTATTCACACTGCTTATAGGACTTCTCACACTTGCAATCGTCAACAGATACAGAGGTAACACTCTGATAACTGCATTCAGTTCCTGCGCAGGGATGGTATTATGCAGCTTTGCAAATTCACAGTTCGGAACCTTCGGATATGGTGTAATGCTCATTATACTTATGTATTATACCCGTGAACGTAAGTTGTTTTTTAACATATTTGGCATACTGCTTACCGTTATCGCAGGTCTCTTTAACGGATACATTTTTGCGGCACTGGCATTTACCATTATACCGCTTTATAACGGCAGACGCGGCGGTCCTCGTGCCGTTTGGCCATTTTATGCAATATATCCGGTTCTTTTGCTTATTTTGCACCTTTCAGGCATACTATTTTTCTAAAAGCTATTTGCATTTTGACAAATTTAGTGTATAATAATATTAATAAATTTTGCAATAGCCTATAGTAAAATGCAAGGAGAATGTTCAATTGACTAATAAAGCAGATAGTACCATACCCTTTGAGCGGGAGTTTGCTGATTTAAGAACTGAATGGAACACCGTAATTGACAGCTTATGCAGTGTTGATGCAGAGGCTGTCCGTAGCAGCCTGGAGCATACCTTTAAGCTTATATATTCCATGCAGAACAAGCTTGCACATATAAATGACAGCTCTTCTCTCGACTCTCTTACAGGAGCATACAGCCGGGCTTATTGTACTCATTTACTTAACACACTAAAGCCCACAGCCGATAATCCCATAACAATTGTGGCAGGAGATGTCAATAATCTTAAGCTTACTAATGATGTCTTTGGTCATAGTGCCGGGGATGAGCTTCTTAAAAATATTGTGGACATTATGAAACGCTGCGGCCATGAGAATTATATTGTTGCAAGATGCGGCGGTGATGAATTTAATACCATTATTCCCGGTGCCGGTTATGATGAAGCAGCCGAATATTGCAGTCGCATTAAACAGGAATGCAGCAAATATAACGGCAGATATCTTCCGCCATCCATTTCACTTGGCATCAAAACAAGTTCGGAATGTAATAATGACCTTAATGAAACACTTGCCAAAGCTGAAGAGATTATGTACCACGATAAGACTGTTTACAAGTCCAAGCAAAACATCTTTACCGATGTTATGGAACTTCTTTATACAAGACAGCACCTTGACCGTGATAATACTAACCGCACTATTAAGTATATACGTGGTTTTTCCAACTACCTTGGATTTAATGAACAGACCATATCAGATTTAACGCTTGCTGCCCGTATACATGATATCGGATTTATTGCTCTGCCTTCTGAGGTAATACGCAAGGTAAAGCGTACTCATGAGGAACTGGAGCTTATGACCAAGCACAGTGAGATAGGCTATCGTATTGCCAAGCTTTATGATGAAACTTTCCCTATTGCCAATATCATTCTTCAGCACCATGAATCATATGATGGCACCGGATATCCTCAGAGTCTTAAGGGTGAAGAGATTTTGTATACGGCACAGGTTTTATCACTCGTAAGCACCTTCATATGCTGGACATCACCTAAGCCTCTTGGTTCGGGCATTACTGTCCAGGCCGCATATGAACGTCTGGAGGCACGTACCGGAACACAGTTTAATCATGAACTTTTATTAAAATTTAAAGATTTTGTGGCAAAGGAGATTCTTCCTTACGTATAACATAAAAGATAAGCTGCCGCTTCATTTAACTGTATGCAGGCAGCTTATTTTATGCTTATTATTCAGCAGAAAATCTCACTTAAAACTTCTTCAATTATTTTATCTTTATCCTCTGCAGTTATTTTTTCAGACTGCCTGTTTTCAGATACTGCTTCTACGGCTTTGCCAAGCGGCTTCTCCCCATCTTCATTTTCGTCAAATGACTGTATTTCAACTGAATCCTCCCGTATACGCTCACGCACATGATTTTCAAGAAAATCTACTATACACATCTCAATATTTTCACGTGAATATTCAATGTCCGAAATCTTGTCAATATTATAAAGAAGCACGCTAAAAAGTATTGACGATACCCCATATAATACCACCGTATCAACAGGTATATCAAAAAAATATCCACACCCCACAGCCGTTACTCCTATTATTACACACCAGAAAATGGCCTGTCCCAGCAATTTTTCAAGGAAACGCAGACTCATCCCGCAAACCCTGTATTCATACATAAGCCGTTTTGTAAATGCCAGTGCATTTGCTGCAGCCGGCAGCTCTAACCTGTCACGGCTTTCGTATTTTAACTTAATCTGTCTGATGAGCTTATTTCCCGAACCGGTCATATTGTATGTACTGCGCTTAAGACTGTTATACACCGACACAAGCAAAAGCCTGCTTAATACTCCCAAAACAAAAACCCCCATAAGCGCATACAAAAGATAATTATTACATATAATTTTTACCAAGATTTATATCCCCCTTTTTATTTGCGGTTTTAAACCGACCTTGTCTATGTATAACTAATTATATAAAATTACCAAAAAAAAGAAAAGAGGGCCGGGCCCTGTTTTATACAACAAATTCTGACCTATTCTGTCAATCCGGCTAAAAGTTGTAGCTTTTTATAAAAAATGTAGTTATAATATGTTGTAAATATAAACGAACAGGCATAATCAGAAAGGATTTTATTATGAAGAAAATAATTCTGACCGGTGGTGGAACTGCCGGACATGTAACCCCGAACCTTGCTCTTATTCCGCTTCTTAAAAAGCGTGGCTTTGAAGTTTCGTACATCGGCTCGTATGACGGCATTGAAAAAAAGCTGGTTGAAGAGGCCGGTATCCCTTACCATGGTATTTCTTCGGGAAAGCTTAGACGATATTTTGACCTTAAGAATTTTACAGATCCGTTCAGAGTAATCAAAGGCTATGGAGAAGCCAAAAAGCTTATGAAGTCAGAAAAACCTGATATTGTATTTTCAAAGGGCGGCTTTGTGACAGTACCGGTTGTAATTGCTGCGCATAAATACAAAATTCCCGTAATTTTGCACGAATCAGACATGACACCCGGCCTTGCCAACCGGATATGTAATCCCTATGCTGCCAGAGTATGCTGTAACTTTCCTGAAACCTTTAACCACCTTCCAAAAGACAAGGGACTCCTTACCGGACAGCCCATACGAAGTGAGCTTTTTAGCGGTGACAAAGAGGTCTGCCTTAAATTCACCGGATTATCGGGTGCGAAACCGATTTTGCTGGTCACCGGCGGAAGCTTAGGCTCAGCTGCAATTAACAAAGCTGTACGAAGTGCTCTTGACAAACTGCTTGAAAACTTCGATATCATTCACCTCTGCGGCAAAAACAATGTAGATGAATCTCTCAAAAATATCAAGGGTTATGTACAGTATGATTATATAAAAGATGAATTGAAGGATATATTTGCAGCCGCTGATGTAATTATTTCAAGAGCCGGTGCCAATACCATCTGCGAACTTCTTGCACTCAACAAGCCCAATATCCTCATACCTCTGCCCGCATCGCAAAGCCGCGGCGATCAGCTTTTAAATGCAGCCTCCTTTGCGCGCCAGGGCTTCAGCAAAGTGCTTGATGAGGACGTACTTACTGACGAGCTTTTACTTAATGCTGTTACTGATGTATATAAAAACAGGGCCGGATACATAGACACCATGTCTAAAAGTACCCGGACCGATGCTGTTACCGCTATCATAAACCTACTTGAAGAAAATATTAAGCATTAATAATCTTGGCTGCCACTTCGCTCAAATCGTAGTCGGCAGCTTTTTTGCCGGACATATCAAGTCCTGCATTATCATTATCATAACGCGGAATAAGGTGCATATGAAAATGAAACACCGTCTGTCCGGCCGCACCGCCATTATTCTGAAGCACATTTAAGCCATCAAATTCAAGTGCCTTCTGCATTTTCTCAGCCATATTCTTAGCTACCACAAACACCTTGCCTGCATACTCATCCGGAAGCTCGCATAAATTAGCAAAATGCTTCTTGGGAAGTATAAGTGCATGCCCCTTCGTCGCCGGTTCTATATCAAGAATTACCCTGAAATCCTCATCCTCGTACAAAGTATTCGATGGAATTACTCCATTTGCAATCTTACAGAAAATACAATTATCCATTATGTTGTCCTCCTTTAAAATTTTCTAAAAATAAATATTGTATCAAGCATTCTTAAAATGCCAAAATCACCCTTAGCACTCATTTCACCTGTCATAAATGCCTTCTGGAAGCTCAAATGCCCATTTACAATTGCCTCAAGCGTGGCATATGGAAGCTTCGCTGTTATATCCGCCGCTGCCGCATTATCTTTATTTCCCTCATAGCACTTAAGATTAACCGAATCTGCCTCTACTACTATGCTCTTATCCTTATCACTTATATTAAACACATATACAGCACGAAATCCCGGCTGTGCCTTAAATCCCCCTTTAAGCTTCTCTATCATGTCAAGAACCGGGTCTGTCTTATTTCCACCGAGCATGTCCTTATAAATATCCACAAGTGCCTCTATATCTTCCTTCTGCTTCTTAACATAAATATCATCACTTGCATACTTAGAAAGCTGCTCACTCTCCTGTGGTGTATAGTTAATCTTATTCTTTAATATATTCTGCTTAATCGCCATATTACTTGTCGGAAGCATCTTAACATGCTGTGAAATACTTCTGTACAGATCCTCTGCACTTTTTTCAATTATAAGATTATAGTCCTTATTCATCTCAAAAGCAAGGTTATCCTCAACATATGCATAAATGCCGCGGCATGACTTACCGCCAAGCATTTCCCACGCCGTAAGAAGTGTAAGATGCGCCTCCCGTTCTCCATAGGTTGTAGACATAACCACCGGAAGCATATATATATCGCTGATTGCGCTCTTATCACCATAAAACCAGCAGGAATCCAGAAAAAGCTGCATATATCCGCCAATTCCACTCCATTCAACGGTAGTTGCCAGAATAACTCCGTCCGCATCTTTAAGTGTCTGTGGAAGTGTGGTTATACTGTTTTTCATCTCATGCAGATTATAACGTGTTACATTTACATGAAGCTCCTCGAATACCTCCTGCATCTTATTAAGAACGTGGAGTACCGGGTCATCAATAAGTCCCCTTCCACCATAATAAATATTCACATTCATACCTTATTCTCCTTTGTTATAAGTTGTCCACGATAAAAGATTATAACAGTTTAGCCCATAAACTTGTAAACAGTCTGATTTATGCGGGCATAATCATCCTTTTTTTAAGGTTATGACTGAACTGTTACAAAAGATTATTCCAAGAATAAGACCAGCAACAAGGCCTCCCACATGCGCAGCATTATCTACGCCCGAACTTGTAAATCCTGTAAAAAGCATATACACAACTGCAAAAATAAGTCTGCGCCGGTCAAATCCGCCAAACCGCCCCTTATCAACCCACTTTATATATACAAGCGCTCCTATAACACCAAAAACAGCTCCTGAAGCTCCCGCTGCCACCGCATAACAGTCTGTCAGCACATTCACAAACACAGAGCACATACTTGCAAATATTCCCGTCAGAATATATAATAGCACATATTTTACTTTACCTAAAGCTTTTTCTACATTATCTCCGATAAAAATAAGTGCCATCATATTGCCTGCAAGATGCTCCACTCCAAAATGCAGAAACATTGCCGTAAAAAGTCTGTAATACTCACCATCTCTGATAATTGCCGGCATATACATGGCTCCATGCTCATACATATAATACACATTCGTGGTATCACCTGCCATCTCCATAATAATGAATATGACAACATTGATAATAACAAGTATCAGTGTCACCGGTGCTCTCTTAAAAATATTAAAGTCTTCTGCCTGCCCATCTTCCCTGATTCTATCCAGAAGCTTCTCAATCGTATCCTTAAGTCCCTCATAAGCCACCGGCTGGTCCTCATATACAATCAGCCTAAACTCATCAAGGTCAACAAACATGCAATTAACCATACCGGCCTCTCTCATAATGCTTCTTGCTTCCCCAAAACAGCAGTTGCTGCCATATGTACATACTATGGATACTACTGAAAGTGATGCCGCCTTCTCCTTATCTTCTGCAAAATAGCGTCTTACACCTTCAAAATCTTCACGCAGCTCGTCTCCGCTAAGATAATATCCCTTTGAGAAATCATACACCGCAAAACATATAACTTCATTTTCCGCATCGCGACACCAGTATGCTGCCTCCTGATATGCACCACTTATCCGCTCAAACCCCGAATGTTTAAACATCTCTCCTATTTCTCTTGCTACCATGCACTACACCTCTTGCATTTTTCCTACTAAAATGATAACATATTAATATAATAAATTCAATAAAGAGGTTTGGTAAAATGTTTGATTATACGATATATGGTCTGAAGCTTAGAAGTGATATTGAATTTTTACAGCTGGTTCCACTACCAGATGACAGTCCGGATAAAGAACCCGACATTTTTATAATTGAAGGTGAAATTCCGGCCGACATCATGCTCCACGATGCCCAATCCACCTGTGATTTCGGCAAAGACCGTAGCTGGCTTATCAACAAAACCATGCGTATGGTCATTACTGACGGCAAAACCATTACATATTCTTTAAGACCCGGAAAGAGCGATATGTATCTTCGGACCTATCTTTTGGGCTTCGGTCTGTCCATGCTCTGTCTCCAGCGTAATATTATGACCATACACTGCAGTGCTCTGGTCATAGATGGCAAGGCATATCTTATTGCAGGCGAGAGCGGCAGCGGCAAATCAACCATCAGCAGTATTCTATTAAAGAGTACTAACCTCTTTCTGGCAGATGACGTGACAGCCATTATTCCCGAAGACGATGGCAGTATTTATGCCCACCCCGCCTTTCCATACCAGAAGCTTTGCCGTGATGCCGCTCTTAACCAGGGATATTCTCTTGACGAGCTTATCTACATTGATGAAGAAAAGGACAAATTTCTTGTTCCCTGCAAGGATTTATTCTGCTATAACAAGGTGCCCGTAGGCGGACTTATATATCTGTTCGTCCACAATGGTGAAGATGTGATATACAAAGACCTGTCAGGAATCGATAACTTTCACGTAGTTATAAATAATCTGTTCCTAAGGCATCTTCTTGGCAATAGAAAATATGAACCTTCCACAGGACAGGCATGCCTTACAATAGCTGCCCAAATTAAAGCCTGCGCCATCGGCAGACCAAAAAACCGTGATTCACTTAGTGAAATTCTTTTTAATGTTAATGAATTTATTAAAAAAACTCAATAATGGCAGCAGTCAGGCTTATGCTGCCATCTGACATTTATAAAATTGTAACAAATATGTTAGGATTGTTGACTATTTCGATAATAAGCAGTATGATTACATCAACAAATACATCAAACAATTTTTTGGAGGAAGATAGATATGAAAACTTGGAAGAGCGCAGAAGTAGTAGAACTTAACATTTCAGAAACAGCACATGGAAACGTTGATTTTGTTATCGAGGCAAGCCATAATGGATGGGGCACAAACAATGATTTGATAGATGGCGGTGACAAAGGTGATAGCGTAACTCCTGATACTGATTCTCATTCATAAGTAAAAGATTTTTAACCTTGCCAAAGATATTTTGGCAGGGTTTTTTGCGTATTATAAGACATACAAAGGAGCGAGTTATGAGCGGAATATATGGAATCTGCTGCCATGATGGGCAGCCGTCCAAAACACCTGCCGTATCAGCAGCAAAAGTTGCTGATGCAATGGATACTGCCAGACTTATAAGCTGGAACGAAGCCTATGGCAGCGATAGCGAAAACCTGCATGCTGATGATACGATGTTTCTTGGATGCTTCTACGAAAAGCTTTCGGACACGTCCCCTAAAAGTACACCCGTCTTGCAAATAAATGGCAAATATGCAGTGATAGATGCCCTTCTTTATAACAGAGATGAACTGATTGAAAAAAGCGGACTTTCAGACACCCTGTCAGATGAAGAGCTGATTTTTGGGTATACAGAAAAATGTGGATTTGAAGTACTTAAAAATTTTAACGGTGATTTTGCCGGTGCAGTATATGACCCTGATAAAGGCACCTTAACCCTCTTCAGGGATCACATGGGAGTACGCCCGCTATTTTACCAGATAACAGCCCGAAGTCTTGTATTTTCCACTGATATACGAGGAATTACCGCCATGCACTCTGCGGATGTTTCAGTCGATGAAGACTGGTTGTATCGTACAATTTCCGGCTCGGTGTCCCTAAACACCGAACACACTGAATTTGCCAATATACGCTGTGTAAAGCCCGCTTCTTTCCT
Source organism: uncultured Lachnospiraceae bacterium (assembly GCA_964491975.1). Lineage (GTDB taxonomy): Bacteria > Bacillota > Clostridia > Lachnospirales > Lachnospiraceae > SIG300. The sequence continues at coordinate 14,981 of CAZBHM010000011.1, forward strand.
GACATTGGACCTTAATGCGAGTGACTTACAGGCGGCATCTGCAACAAAAACAACAACCTACTGGGTACCCGGTGGCAAAAAGATACGCCTTTCCTCGGAAGCAGATTATATTATGCACCTCAGAGAGCTTATTACTGATTCTGTAAAAAGAAGGCTTGATGCGATATCCGGTCCTGTCGGTGCGGAGCTTTCAGGCGGTCTTGATTCCAGTGTCATAGACATTCTTATTAAGCGGCTTGAAAGAGAAGCAGTTTATGTTTCATGGTCAGCCTCTCCGGATGATATCCCTTATGCCCAAAACGATGAACGACATATTGTGGAAGATATCTGCCGTCAGGAAAATATCAAATGTCATTACCGTGGTAAATATGTACAGTTTGATGACGATGCCATTATTAACACAAAGATGCGCGCACTTGGTATAGAGCCTGACACTCACGTCGGATTTTTCAGACGCTTTGTCTTGCCTCCATATATAAGCACACTTCAGATTGCACAGGTCGCTGAATATGTACACAAGCAAGGCTGCAGGGTCGTATTTACCGGTCACAGTGGCGATGAAGGCGTAAGCCACCGTTGCAATCCATATGAATTATTTTATAACAAAGAATATTACCACTATTTTAAATATATGTGGGACAGTACTAAGGACAATCGTCACCGCCTCTATAAAACCGTGATAAGAGCCCATAAGAATCTTTTCAAAACTGCCAGAAAATTAAAAAGCCCATTTGTAAGCTCCTTCGCCGCAAAATCTATGTTAAAAAAGGAATTCTCTGAAAAATATAGCACAGAAAAAGAAAAACCATCAACCTTTGCCTATGACCCGGTTACATACGTAAGAGAGGGCGGCAGCCGTAACCGGCTTGATATCGTGGCATTGCTCGGTGCTTACTGCGGTGCCCGTTATATAGCCCCGTACACCGATTACAGACTGATTGATTACGCTTTATCAATTCCAAGGCATATGTATCTTAAGAATGGTAAAAACAGGTACATATTTAAAGAAGCCTTTAAAGACATAATGCCTGAATCTCTCTACAATCTTACCGGCAAAGAAGATACCAGCTGGCAGAATATGCCAAGCGCAAAACATGATTTGGATGCACACCTTGAGCGCAAAAAACGACTTGTCGGAATGCTTGACAAGGATTACTGGGACTCTTACCTTGACTGGTCCGTCCTTTCAGAGTGGGCCTGCGAAGCCGATACTTCAAAAAACCTCGACACGGCTATGCTTATGGGCATTGACAATTGCCTTAGTCTTCAGAATGTAATTACATTTTCAAGAGCAATTAAAACAAACTGATTACTAAATATTTATGAAACCGGCGGGCAGCAGCAACTGCTGCTGCTGTTGCGACTGCCACCTGCCGGTCTACTGAAATACAAACACCAGATTTCCTATTTCTATCCGGTCGCCCACCTTTAATCTGGCTGTTTCATTCGCATTAAGATACTCTCTGTTAAGCATAATTCCATTCTTAGAGTTAGTATCGGTTATATAATATTCTCCTGCCCTCTCTTCAATCCTCAGATGCATTCTGCTCACAAACGGATAATCCAGCTTATAATCTGTATCCTTAGAGGCCTTGCCTACGATAAAAGGATTTTTTGTAACAGGTATGTCCTCCTGTACTCCTTCGCCTATATAATGAAGGTATCTTAAACCTGTATTATATGTACAATAGCTAAGAAGTGTTGTCTCTTCATAATTGCCGTTTTCACTAAAAGCCGTTTCCTCACAAACTGTTTCCTGTATACCTGCTTCATTTTCTTTATAATAATCATCCTCTGCTCCGACTGTTGTATCACAAGCCTCCGCATCCTCATAGCTTATATTCTTTCTTACGCTTATAAGCCTGGTATACTGCATTATCCTTTCATAAAAAACTGTCATTAACAATATTGCACCCGCAAAAATGAGTGTAACAAAACCGCATATAATCAGTGCCACAACACTTTTTCTAAAAAATACAGTCACTATAACAAGCATCAAAAGCCAAATCACCACAATCAAAGCCACACACCCTCTTCTTAATTCAAGATTAAGCGGAATAAACCCAAAGTTCTCACTTTCCTCCCATATCTCTTCATCTGCCACTTCTACCGGCACAACCTGCACATGCTCCTTACAAGGCTTTGTAGTTCGGGGCGTTTCACTCTTATAGCCTGAATCTGCTGCTTTATCTGAAAATTTTTTAAGAAGCTCTATACTAAAGCCATCCCGCATACACAGCCGGAATATTTCATATGCCTCCTCAACCGCACTTTTGTCATCATAATCAAGCATTTCAAGTATATACTGCAAAAACTCCTGCCCCGCCTTTGTAATTTCCTCATTGTTAAGCGGATAATAACACAGACTAAGCTCATAGGTTTCTACATCAATAAACATATATTCTGCATCTAACATAAAGCGGCTGCATTCAAGAAGATAATCCATCCCTGCTTCCAAAGCATTTATAAGACTTTTAATGATACCGTTAAGCATGGTTCCTGTAATCTTTTTTATCTTCAGCCATTCCGAAAGCTTCTGTTTTGCGGATATATCATAATAAATCTCCGTATTTCCATTCACATATCTTAAATCCATCGATAAAATATTTGCTATTTTCTGTTCTGTAAGGATATGTATCTGGTAATCCTCGCAAAATTCTTCAACATTTGTAAAAATCATATAGTTATGATTAAGCCCTCTCTCGTATTTAACCTCCATCCATACTTCCTCCCGTAAAAAATAATTTCCCTGCCTCTTCTGTTATGCTCTTCCATAATCTTAAACGGTCTGCCGTGTCAACATAATCTGTACTATTTATTATGTTGTCCGCCGCCAGCACAAACCCAAATATATTGGCCTTAAGCTCATATTTAATACAGCTTCTGCTTTCTTCCCATTCCCATTTTGTAAGTGTGCCCCACCACAGACATTCATTTAAAAGTGTCCCTCTCTCATAAATACCTGTATCATCACTGACATAGCAGCCGCTAAAATTGCTCTCTTCAATAAGAAATGCTCTTCCTACAGTTTCTGCAAGCACAATATCCCTCAAAAAAAATCCATAAAATATAAGTGAAAGTACAGTAAATATAATAATCGGCATTATCAGTGCAGCCTCTACACTAAAGCTTCCTTCCTCCATAACATGCCTCCATACTTAACCTTATATTAATGACAACTGTTGTATGACATATGCACACAGCACAAACGGAATAAACGGCAGCCTGTCTTTTCGCTTCATATGCTTTGTCACAAACAGCACTCCGGCAATAACCGAGCACAAAGCAAGTGCTGTCATAAGAACAGAAATATTACTGCTTCCAAGCAATATACCCAGCACGGCAAATAAGATGCCGTCGCCTGCTCCAATCTGCCCACCTGTTATAATACTTACTGCAATCAAAACCAGTCCGCCAGCCACTCCACATAAAAGTTCTGCCCATGCAATTTCCGGACTAAGTATTCTTAATACAACTGCCACGGCACCAAAAACAGCCGTCAGCCACAATGGTATACGTTTGTATTTAATATCAGTAACTGTACCTATTGCCAAAAATATAAGCACCATTATCCTCTGAAGCATTTTCCTTCTCCTCTCTCTTTTCACACCTTATACATTTTCTATACTTTTTAACAGCCTCATCAAGAGGTATCTCATATACAGTTCTTTTTAATGTTCTGCATGAAATATCCTTATGATATTTATCGCCCGTGTCCGAAACATATACAGCAACATTGGTAAGCACTGCAAAACCTTTTCCTATACAGACTTCACACGGTTTATATATTTTATTCTCAGCCGCGGTGACATAACCAAGGTTACATGCCGCAAGCTTTACATTTGGCTTTAGATATGTACAGTCACTGTAAATGTGATACACCTGTCCTGTCTCTGCCACATATGCAAATTCTTCCGGCCTTTCTTCATCCCGAAAATCAACTCCTAACCACGCTTTTAAATAGCACCGCTGTACAAGCTTAATTCCACCCGCCGGTACTGGTATAAAAGGATTTACTGCCTCATAAACCACTACAATATCTATTGCGCCCGCCATATCCGGTATACCATACATGCTTTTTACTTCTATACCATCCGCTCCACCTGATATAAGCCTCCATATACCACTGTCCCTGCCTATATTGGCTGCAAGTCTTTCTTCTATATACTCCTCTGTTATTCCACCGACAAGCCATCTCTCAATTCCCGTCTCATTAAGCCTTATATACTCAGCCTCATCATTATCCATGTTCCTTATCTGTTCATACAGATATGCATAACCTGAAAGCTCTTCTGCCACCTCCCACATGGCACCCTGCAGACTTATCTGAAGCCTGAATACCATTATAAGCCAGAAAAAAGAGCAGACAGCCATAATAAGCACCGGCATTCCAACTGCTGCCTCCAGAGTAAATGATGCTTCCATCTTACTATGTGCCATTCTTCGGAAAGAAGGAAAAAAAGATGCTTTTCTTGCGACATTAAAGAGGGGAGTTTTCTTATCAGCGCAATCTGCCTGTACTTGGAGAGTTTTTAAAGAAATATATAATCGTTTGAAAAGCACCTTTTTTCACCTCTTTCCGAATTTTTTGTTAATATGAAAACTGACACGACACACTCGTTTTCGGCAACAATATACCCATACTGTCAAATAATGGTTTTGAACAATACTCTGCTTTTATTCTCATGTAATACGCACAATTGTTAAAATAAAATCCAGAATAATACTTGTTCTGTATATCTGCTTCCACAATATCCATAATACGAAATGCCATTTCATCCCTGCAATTTGCAAAAAGTATTATCTTAAGATAATCCTCATACATAAAACCTTCACTTTTTGAAGCTTCAATATTGTCTGTTGTGCTTATAATTTCAAAAATATCTGTTATTCCATACAAATCAAGCTTCCAGTCCTCCGCTGATTTTATTAACGGCACACCACTACCCGACATCAGAAGCCTTACATCAACAAGCGCCTCGCCAAGAGCCCACACTGCCATGATAAGATATTGAGTAATCTTTACCGTTGCGCCACCGCCTGCGCCTGCCAGCGCAAGTGCAATTGTATATGCCATATCCTTTTTCTCTGAATCTGACATAAGATAAATAAGGTTAAGTATTTCTCTCACGCCTATCAGCTTATTTATAACCGATTTAATATTTTCCTTTTCATTTAAGCTTCCGCCTATTATATATTCTGTCTCATATAAAAAAGGTCTGTTCTCCATCGGATTACAATAATCAGCAAACAGCATTACAGCATACTCTGCCAGACATACGTTTTCTGCAACAGTCTCTAAAACTGATGTTTCAGGAATTTTCACAAGGCTCCCTCCACGTTCTGCATAATTTCTGTTATAGAAGGTATTTATACTGCTGTTTGGAATGTCCGAATACCCCGGACAAAGTAAACTGTACAGTTCAAAACTTTTAAGCTCCTTCCCGAAATGTTTCCAGTCTGTTTTCAAAATATCATCCGGTATATCATCCTCTGCACTGTCCTCTTCTTTATATGTTTTCTCAAGCTCATCAATTACTTCTTCTATCTCTTCAGAAATTATTTCTTTTATAAAAGTAGGAATTTCCACATTATTAAGCCATTCCGCGCCAAGCTCCTCAAGATACTCCCATACTTCCAGTCTGATACAGTCACATAAATCTGCATCCGCCTCTCGTTCTGATAAAGCCTCCGAAAGCTTCCCTGTTTCTTCTTTCAAAAGCTTTGAAAGCTTTTCGTATTCTTCACTATTCAAATCCTTAAGGCCTTCAATCTGCTCTTTAAGCTCGCTTACCCTTAGTTCATGCTCTCTAATCTTATCTGTTATGTTATTTATCTCTAAAACCAGCTCATCTATATCCTTAAGCTCATCCTCTATTTCTCCAAGCTGTTCAAAAAACTGTTTAAGCTTGTCTGCATGAGTTATATAATCATACTGCGCCAAAAAATTCTCTGCAAAATTCGCCGGAAGCTTATATTTCATATAATCATAAATCTGCCGCTTAACTATTTTTCCGCCGCCTTCTACCGCATAAATAATATCCTCAGCCTCTATATTCAAAATTTCTGCCGTATAGAAAAAGGAGCGCCTTTCAAGTCTTCCCTTTCCGGGATTAAGATTATATGATAAATATCCGTCATATTTCTCTGTCACAACATTTTCACTTCCGCCATAGGTAACATCAAGAAACATCAGCCCATAATCCTTGAAAAGCGGTACATAATAATCTGCAAATACCGACTTAATGCTGTAGCCTCCCGCCTGCTTTAAAAGCAGTCTCGTACACGCAAGTCTTGCACTTTCCACACTTACTGTAACAGTTGATATAATGACCATCATTATCATACTTAAAAATACTGTAATCGAACCCTTCATACGCTCCTCCTCCATACACTTACATCAATACAATTTTGAAGTCTTCTTCTCTATCTGTTTAAATATTCCTTCCAGAAGCTCCGTAAGTTGCTCCTTGAAAATCAGCACAAGTCCGATAAGAACCACCAGTATCAGTACCACCTCTACAGTTCCCATTCCCGATTCATCCTGCCAGAAACTTTTTAGATATCTAATCATTTATTCACCTCCTCTACATGGACAAAAATGCAGGCACCACACATATTGCAATAATTATTATAAGAAGCAGAAGCATTGGAAACATAAGCTTTGTTCCGGCCTCTTCACCAAGCCTTACAGCAAGTGCTTTTCTATTTTCAAAAGCTTCCCTTACTTCCTCGTAAAGCCTCTCTGAAAGTCCCTTTGTCCCCTTCTTCAGGTTCTGCTCCAAAATATTTCCCAGCCTTACATACATGGAAAGCCTGCATCTTTTGCCAAATATTCCGTATGCCATCTGCTCCGACATACCATTTTTCATTTCATTATTAGTCCTTATAATCTCCTCATACGCTGCATTAACATATCCCAAAGCCTTGTAATCCTTTGCAAGTCTCTCCCAGGCTCCCCTTATACTGCTTCCTGCACCTGTGAGCAGGGTAAGCTTTGTAACAATAGGAGTATATGAAAGCTCAAGCTCTCGCTCGCGTTTTTTCTTTATTGTATCTTCTTTATGTTTTTTCATAAATAAATACACAAACAGCACAATAATTGCAAACAACGGATATTTCCACCACCGGCTTTCCTGTCTCTCATAATACCTTACGGCAGCCCCCTCAATTTCAGCCGGCAATATAATTACATCTTCTTCCGCCTGCATCCTCTCTGCTTTATTAAGTACATCCCCTATAATCTCTTTTGTGCTCTTTGCAGCCGCCTTTATGGCAGAAGCTGACAGATGAACCGGAACCTCAAATCTTGCAGAATATTCCTCACTAGCAAATACTTTTGCATACATTGTTATAACCATCCCCTCTTCGGAAAGCTCATTATATGCCTTCTCTGCCAATCTGCCGTTATTCTCAACATAATCAGTATCCGAGCTTGCCCAGGTAATTTCAAGCCTTCCGTCAAGCACACTCCCGGGAAGGCTTAAATCCCCTGAAATTTCACTCAAATCTCCATTCTGCTTTTGCATTACAAGCATAAGCTCTTCATACCCCTGTTCAAACAAAGCCTCTGATTCTTCAAACGTAAGCTGTTTTTCATTAACAGTAAGAGATATCCTTTCTTTAAGACCTTCATATACCACATCAAGCTCATACTCTTTGTAAAGCTCTCCATACCCTGGTCTTTCTATATATGAAATCTCCTTTCTGTCCTTTTTCTCCGCGCAAAAGCTCACAATCGAAACTGCCGGAAGAATAACTACGGTTGCTGCTATTACTGCCAAATATGATTTTTTTCTTACCGTTCTCACTCCTTATATCTCTATATCTACAATCTGCTCCCCAATAAAATACGCTACAAAATAAGCTGCCAGACAAATGCTCATAACAAGCCTGCCCAAAGCTCCTTCATAAAGCACTTCAAGAAACCCTGCATTAGTGACACTTATATAAATAATTACCGCCGCCGGCATTACAAGCATAATCCTCTGCTCCATACGCTTTGCCGCAAGTATCGTGCTTATTTCTCTCTGCATATCAAATTTGTCACCTATTGTCTTTGCCGTAGCCGAGATTATTGAAACCATGTCTCCTCCGCTTCTTTTTGCAATTTTAAATACGCTGGCAAAATTCTTTATGTCTTCAACATCACTCTTACTGCCAAGCTCATCAAGCAAAGTTTCCACCCGCACGCCAAGCTTAAGCTTCTTAATCATATTTTTAAATTCCAGTGCCATAATACTTGTTTCACCATGAAGATTAGTCAGCTCTTTATATACCTCCGGAAATGCATTTTCAACTGAATATCCGGCTCTTAATGATGCCGCTAATGATATAATGGCATCCTTAAACTGCTCCTCCATTACATGTTTTTGATTTTTTATATAGCCTCGCCGCTGTTTTCTTAAAATAACCGGAGTCCCCGCCAAAGGCATTATAAGCATTGCCGGAATACTGCGGTAAAAAAGAAATCCAAGCATTGCAAGCACAAGTACATCACCTATAATATACTTAAGCATCTCTTTTATCACAGCCGTTATACCTCCACCGCCATTCCTGCATTTACAAGCTTGCCTGTATTCTTTAGTCTGCCTGTATCGCCTTCCAGTCTGCCCATAATCAAGCCAGATGCATCTTCGCCATACTCTTTGAACTTAAAAATTTCATGGCATCTGATTTCTCCATTTTGAAGCCCGTCTACCTCAGCTATTTCCAAAACACGCCTTGTCCTGTCCCTTAATCTGCCAAGATGAACTATTATATCTATCGCTTTACTTATCTGGCTTCTCACCGCTAAAAGCGGCATATCCATCCCCATAAGCACCATTGTTTCAAGCCGGCTTAGCATATCCTCTGAGCTGTTGGCATGTCCGGTTGACATTGAGCCGTCATGACCTGTATTAAATGCCTGTAATAAATCCAGTGCCTCCTTTCCCCTGACTTCTCCTACGATTATTCTGTCAGGTCTGGCTCTAAGAGCAGTCTTTATCAAATCCCTTATAGTTATTTCGTTATCTCCTTCTGAATTAGCATTTCGTGTCTCCAGTGACACAAGATTTTCAATATGCGTAAGTCGTAACTCCGCACTGTCCTCTACTGTTATTACACGTTCATCCTTTGGAATAAAATCTGATAAAATATTTAGAAATGTGGTTTTCCCCGAGCCGGTACCTCCACACACAAAGATGTTATACCCCGCTATGACCAGATTAGCTAAAAATTCTGCCGCCTCTTTTGATATGCTGTTCCAGGCTATAAGCTGCTCCATTGTAATTGGGTCCTTAGCAAATTTACGAATTGTCACTGCCGGTCCGTTAACTGCTACCGGTGCAAGCACTACATTAACTCTTGAGCCATCCGGAAGTCTCGAGTCAACTATAGGTGATGCCTCATTTACCCTTCTGTTGACAGCAGCTACCATCTGCTGGATTACATCCTCAAGCCTCTCCTTTGACACGAACCTGTAGTTTGTTTTCTCCAGCCTGCCTTTCTTTTCAACAAATATCTTGTCGCAGCCATTAACCATAATCTCTGTAATTTCAGGATTATTAAGAAGCTCCTGTAACACATCCAGTCCCCTTACTGATGCGTACATTTCACGTCGAAGCTTATCACGCTTAACCAACGGTACCGGTTCTTTTTGAACCTCTGCCATTATAAGCCTGTCTATATGGTCATAAATCTCCTTATCCGTAAGTTCATCCTTATCTCCGAGTTCACTGATTAATCTCTGTCTTAACTCCTCCTTCAATAAATCCCTCCTCTTTAAGTTTTTTCCATACCAGAGCCTCAAATTCTCTCCCCGCCCTGGTCTCAATAAACTTATTCCCCGTAAATTCGTTTATAACAGGCACGGTTATAGCCCGCATACTCTCAGTTATTTCTGAATTATAATCACTCATCTCCTCATAAAAGCTATCAAGCGCATTTTCTGAAATACAGTCATTCCGCTCTATTACATACAGGCTGTCGCAAAGCTCAAGAAGCTTAACATACCCCTGAACTTCCCCATTAAAATCAAGAATTATAAGCCTCTGTGCAAGCTCCTCCTTCTGTAAAATAGTCTTAAGCCTTTGTATGCAAAAAGGAAGCATGTCTTCTCTAAGCCCTTCAAACTCCAGTGCCTTATTAATCGGCGGCAAATACCATAATCCTTCGTATTCTTCAAAAGTATCTGTTATCATGTCTGCTGACGGCACATCATCTTCTCTCAAAAGATAAAATATGGCCTCTGTCATGTTTTTCCCCGTTTTTCTCCCAAACAGAGCCTCAAACCCCGAATATCTCTCAAGATTAATATACAATACTCCTTTTTCAGCTCCAAGACCAAGTCCTGCAAGACATGCGAATATTGTTTTTTCTACACTTCCCCTTGGCGAGAAAAAGCCCAATATTTTCACATCATTATCAACAATCACCTCTCTTCCGTCTTTTTTCTTTGCAATTGTCTCTTCAAGCTTTCGAATAAGTAATGATGATGCCTGATATTTATAAAAACCGGTATACTGTCTTTGCTCCAAAGTGGCATCATGCTCTAAAAGCAAATAAATTTCATGTATTCCTGCCGCTTTAAATTTGGGATACAAATCATCCCCACTGTCCATATCCAGAAGATTTTCGCCAATAATAAGCACTGATACCTGTTTTACCCGGCTGCAATACTCAAAAAGCGCAAACAGTGAATCAAATATCTTAAGCCTGTATCTGCTGTTAAAGCTTTTAGTTTCAATCATGCGCTCAACAAGACGTTTTGCATAAGCAATATCTTTGTCGCATATAATCATTATTTTTTCAGTCAATAAATATACCACCTCCTTTTATCAGGTAGAAAAGCACAACTCCCAAAAATGCCGATACGCTGAATCTGAATCTTTTTTTCCTGCATATAACATAAGCAAGAATACCGGTCACGCCTGCACATGCAAAAATCAGAAAATAACATTCAAGAATCCATTCATACTCCAAAAACAATGGTATCCACGCAAGTAATTTGCAATCACCACCTCCAAGACCTCTTATTATAAAAAATGGGGAAAATATCAGCCAGACAACGGCTATAGAGATAAAACTTATAAGTACTCCGGCTACACCATGCTGCATGCAAAGACTAACAGTGCCTGCCATATACCCTATAAGTATTAATACATTCGGCACCTTACAGCTCCTTATATCAGAAATCAGTGCCAAAGATAAAAGTATTAATAAAATTATATACTTCATATTGTTAATATT
>CAZBHM010000012.1:0-25790 GCA_964491975.1 uncultured Lachnospiraceae bacterium
GGGAATTACCAGATCTGTAATTGTCAATGCACTTCGGAAGTTTGAGAGTGCCGGTGTAATTGAGTCTAGGTCTTCTGGTATGAAGGGAACATATATCAAGGTGCTCAATGATGTAGTATTTGATGAACTGAAGAAGCTTAAAAAACAGTAAAATGTTAATATTTTGCAGAACATGGATGTTCGAAATAAAAAAGGATTTTTGCATGCGGCAGAAGTCCTTTTCTTTTTTTGAAAAAATTTAAAAAAAAATAAAAAGTTGCAAAAATTCCTTGAGTTTTTTTGTCTTTTTGTATATACTAGTATTCAGGTATACTATGCGCTTGTAATATGGAGGTAAATGTGATGATTAATTCTAATGCTTTTAGTTATGTTAATCTTTTAGATAAGGCTTTAGATGCAAGCTGGACCCGTAATACAGTGCTCTCTAATAATATTGCTAATGCGAGCACGCCTAATTATAAAAGGCAGGATGTGCGATTTGAAAGCATACTTGAAAGAGAGCTTGGAAGTGTTGGCTCACTTGACAGAAGGGTTGGTTCGCTTAAACTTAGTAATCTGGCGGCTGTTACATATACAGACATGTCAACATATTCATATCGTCTTGACGGGAATAATGTAGATATGGCCACGGAGCAGGGAGAGTATGCGTCCAACCAGATTAAGTATCAGGCACTTATAGATGCAATGAACAGTGAATTTACAAAAATGAGGACAGCAATGAGCTGATGAAGGGAGATGCTTAAAAGATGGCAATGTTCAGTGCTTTTAATATAAGTACATCAGGAATGACTGCGCAGAGATTAAGAATGGACATCCTCTCAGAGAATGTGGCTAATGCACAGACTACAAGAACTTCAGACGGAACGGCATATCGCAGACAGAATGTTGTTTTTGAAGAGAAGGGGAGGTCTCCTTTTAATGCGGTGTTCCGCAATACATTTGGAAATACCAACTTTAATGGCAATGGTGTTAAGGTGACACAGATTATTGAAGACCATGAGACAGAGATGCCGAAGGTTTATGACCCTTCACATCCTGATGCGGATGAGAATGGTTATGTTACATATCCGAATGTCAATATTATAACGGAGATGACGGATTTAATTGATGCAACACGCGCATATGAAGCTAATGTAACAGCTTTTAGTGCGACAAAGAGCATGGCACTTAAGGGCCTTGAGCTTGGCAAGTAGGAAGGAGTAATATATGGATACAATTCTTACGTCGGTTAGCGGGCTCACATCTGATTATAGTGCCATCACCGGGAAAAAAGCGGCTTCTTCAAATTCGACAGGTGAGACATCCTTTGATGCCATCATGAAAGCTGCCATGGATTTGGTTAATGAAGCTAATGATCTTAACTCGGCTGCTGAGTACGAAGAACTTAGAGTAAGTCTCGGATATGCTGAGAATACACATGACCTTACGGCTGCCCTTGAGAAGGCAGAGCTTGCCGTACAGTATACGGTTGCGATTAAGAATAAGGTACTTGAAGCATATAAAGAAATTATGAATATGCAGATATAAAATTCAGGGGAAAATAACAAGAGTGATTTATAGACTCCACGAAGGAGACCGATATGCCGGAACAAGTAAAAGAATATTGGAAGAAAGTAAAGGAATTTTGGGAAAAATTCAATGAAAAACAAAAGAAGATATTTATTAGCGGTGCTGCGTTTCTTGTAATTGCCATCGTTATTCTTGTGTTTGTCATGACACGTACTGAATACGAGACACTTATAGTGTGCAATACGGCACAGGAGGCGGCTGAAGTAAAAAGCCTTCTTGATGATAACAGCGTTGGATATGAAATAAGCGGTAATAATAAGACCTTTGAAGTACTTAAGGAAGATTATGAGAAGGCCTTCTTTTTGCTTGTCGAAAATGATGTGCCCTCAAGCGGCTATACATGGGAGAGCATTACTGCAAACAATAGCTGGAGTACCACTAATTCTGAGAGAAAATATCAGGAAAAGTTACTTAAGGAAACTAAAATAGAAGCTGCACTTGAAATGTACAGCTATGTAAAAAAAGCACTTGTAGAGCTTAATATACCAGAGAAGAGCTACAGTGTACTTAGCGATGATGAGGAAACAACAGCAGATGTTATACTTGAGCTTTCAGCATCGCTTCCATCAGGGGTTGGTGAGACGCTTGCAAGAACCATAGCGTATATGGTTGGTAATGAGACAACAGACCATATTGTAATTATGGACTCTGATATGAATGTAATATATTCGGGACGCACTGAGCATGAGGATTCTTATAATGTGTCAACACAGCTTGATACAACTTCTAAAATGGAGCAGGCACTAAGCAGTAAGCTTAATACACTGTGTCTTTCTCTCGGACCCTACAGCAGTGCAACAATAGCACCGCATCTTGTGGTTGATTACAGTGTTACCAACACACAGAAGATAACATACAGCATTCCTGAAGACAGGGAAGAAGGATATAAGACAGAGTATCATTATACATATACAGAGAATACATATTCAGGCGGCGAAGTAGGAGCAGCTTCTAATGACTCGGAGGAAGGTACTACATATGAGCTTGAGGATGGTGCTACATCAAGCTATTCAGAGACAATTCAGGAGCTTTATGCACTTAATGAGGTTGTGGAGACAATCCAGGGGGAATCGGGTGTCATTAAGCTTGATGAGTCGAGTGTTGCTGTTTCACTTATTATTTATAAAAAATATGAAGAGGACGAGCTTAGGGCAAGAGGTCTTCTTGATGATATGACATTTGAAGAATATAAGATGGCTAATGAAAATGTGGTAATGATTGAACCGCATGAGGAATTATATGAAGCTGTGGAAGCGGCTACAGGTATTCCTAAGGATAATATCTCGATTACTATTAATCAGGAGCCGTTCTTTATAGGAAGCGAAGCAGAAACGTTTAATATACTTACATATGTTCCGCTTATTGTTTTGGCAGTTATAGTTGCTTTACTTGCTTTTGTGGTATATAGAAGTACCAAGGTTGTTGAAGTTACTGAGACAGAGCCGGAGCTTTCAGTTGAAGCTCTTCTTGAGGCTACCAAGCAGCAGCCACTTGATGAAATTGAATTTTCGGATAAGTCAGAGGCGAAAAAAGTTATTGAGCATTTTGTCGATGAAAATCCTGAGGCAGCAGCACTTCTGCTTCGTAACTGGATAGAAAGTGATTGGGGGTAATTAAGAATGGCTAATAATGTCAGGGTTTCGGATTTGAACGGACTTCAGAAGGCGGCAGTTTTATTAATTGCCCTTGGTCCGGAAAAGTCGTCCACCATATTTAAATATCTTGGTGAAGAGGAAATAGAGCAGCTTACTCTTGAAATTGCCAATACAAGAAGTGTATCAGGTGAGCTTAAAGAAGATGTTATGAATGAGTTTTACCAGATATGTCTCGCACAGCAGTATATTGCCGAGGGTGGTATTAACTATGCAAAGGAAATTTTGGAGAAGGCGCTTGGTGTGGAAAAAGCCATGGAGGTTATCAACAGGCTTACATCATCTTTGCAGGTTCGCCCTTTCGAGTTTGCAAGAAAGACAGAGGCAGGGCAGCTGCTTAACTTTATCCAGGATGAGCATCCACAGACGATTGCCCTTATTTTATCTTACCTGCCGTCAGGACAGGCTTCACAGATTATATCGGCACTTTCACTTGAAAAACAGGCAGAGGTTGCAAAACGTATTGCCAAGATGGACAGAACATCACCGGATGTTATCAAGGAGGTTGAGGATGTGTTAGAGCGTAAGCTTTCAGCACTTGTTAATCAGGATTACACGATTATCGGTGGTGTTGATGCAATTGTTGATATTCTTAATGCAGTTGACAGAAGTACAGAAAAACATATTCTTGAAAGTCTTGAGACTGAAGAACCTGAGCTTGCAGACGAAATCAGAAGGAAGATGTTTGTATTTGAAGATATTCTTACTCTTGATGACAGAAGCATACAGAGGGTACTCAGAGAGGTTGAACATAATGATATTGCAGTTGCACTTAAGAGCGTCAGCGAGGATGTACAGAATGTTATCTTCAATAACGTGTCCAAGCGTCTTGCTGCGATGATTAAGGAAAATATGGAATTTATGGGACCTGTACGTCTTAAGGATGTTGAAGAGGCACAGCAGAAGATTGTTTCTATTATCAGACGTCTTGAGGATGCCGGTGAAATTGTAATTGCACGTGGCGGAGGAGATGAGATAGTTGTCTAATTTTATTAAATCATTTCTGGTAAGCGGCGAACAGGAAAAGCGTGTGATTGATTATAATGAGCTTATCAGAAATAAAATTGGTCAGGACAGATTTGTCGCGGCAGCAGCAGCTGCTGCTGTTGCCGGTGAAAAAGCATCACCGTCTGAGGATGGCTTTATGGCAGGAATTACGGCAGATGTTGTAGAAGTGCTTGAGGGCGAGGAAGCGGAGGATGCATCGCTTCTTAATAATGTGGAAGTTGCCAGAGTGAGTGCCGAGCAGATTATAAATGAAGCCAGGAGCGAGGCTAAAAAGCTGGTCGAAGCTGCAAAGGCAGAAAGCGAGGCTGTCTGGAACCGAGCATTTGAGTCAGCTAAGCAGGAAGGCTTTGAGACAGGCATGAAGGAAGCCGGCCGTGAAACAGAACGGCTTAAGCTTGAGCTTGCCAGGGAAAGGGAAAGACAGCAGGAAGAGTACACGGATTTGCTTAACAGTATGGAACAAGATCTTGTGAGTGTTATTCTTGATGTATTCATAAAGGTTACGGGTGCCATTTCTTATGATAAGAAGGACATAATACTTCATCTGATTAACAGAACATTAGAAGGCAAGGAAGACAGCAGGCAGTTTATTGTGCGGGTTTCGGGTGAGGATTTCCAATATGTTACAGAGCATAAAGAGGATATACTCGGTAATCTTTTGCCGGGAGGTGCACTTGATATTGTTAGGGATGCGACACTTTCTAAAAATCAGTGCTTTATAGAAACGGATGGCGGTATTTTTGATTGCGGACTGGATACACAGATGTCCAGGCTGATTGAAAATATCAGGGCATTATCCTGTATGTAGAAGGCGTGAGATAGTGATAATATATAATTTGGACAAATACCGTTCACTGGAACGTGTGAGTTTTGTGAAAAAGATGGGCAGGGTTGTGAAGCTTGTTGGCCTTACCATAGAATCTAAGGGGCCGGATGCCAGTCTTAATGACCTTTGCAAAATATATTCCGCAGAAGATAAAAAAAAATTTGTATTTGCGGAGGTTGTAGGCTTTGGTGACAACAAGGTGCTTCTTATGCCATATGGAAGCATGGATGGCGTTGGTCCGGGAGCGATTGTTGAGAATACGGGAAGTGCTTTCAGACTTGATGTAGGTGAGCACATGCTTGGAAGAGTGCTTGATGGCCTTGGAATGCCGCTTGATGAGGAAGAGATTAAAGTAAGCCTTACGGGTTATCCGCTTGAAGCACCTGCTCCTGCACCGATGGACAGGAAGATTATAGATGAGCCGTTAGCACTTGGTGTTAAGGCGGTAGATGGTCTTCTGACCGTAGGAAAAGGACAGAGAATTGGAATATTTGCCGGAAGTGGTGTTGGTAAGAGTACTCTTATGGGCATGTTTGCAAGAAATACCAAGGCTGATATTAATGTTATAGCACTTATAGGTGAGCGTGGACGAGAAGTAAGGGAATTCGTTGAGAGAGACCTTGGAGAAGAAGGCATGAAACGAAGTGTTGTTGTTGTGGCAACCTCAGATAAGCCGGCACTTATAAGAAAGAAGGCGGCAATGACTGCTACTGCCATAGCGGAGTATTTCAGAGATAAAGGACATGATGTGCTTCTTATGATGGACTCCCTGACACGTTTTTCGATGGCACAGCGTGAAATCGGGCTGGCATCGGGAGAACCCCCTGTTTCGAGAGGATACCCTCCAAGTGTATATGGTGAGATGCCGAGGCTTCTTGAAAGAGCCGGTAATAGTGATAAAGGTTCAATTACCGGGCTTTATACAGTACTTGTTGATGGTGATGATTTCAATGAGCCGATAACTGATACGGCAAGAAGTATTCTGGATGGACATATAATGCTTTCAAGAAGTCTTGCACAGAAGAATCATTATCCGGCCATAGATGTCTTGCAGAGCATTTCGCGAGTCATGTCACAGATAGTGGACAAGAGCCATAAGCAGGTTGCAGGTAAGCTTAAGAATGTTCTTGCAACTTACCAGGAGGCCGAGGATTTGATTAATATTGGCGCATATAAAAAGGGAAGCAACAAAAATATTGATTATGCAATAGATAAGATTGATGCGGTTAATGAATTTTTGTGTCAGACTACCGATGAGAAAATTGATTTTAATGATACACTTCAAAGGCTTTCTGCAATTTTTGCAGAATAGGCCGGATAACGGCAGGTGTATACCATGAAAAAGTTCAAATACTCATTACAGAATATATTAAATGTAAAATATAGGCTTGAAGAACAGGCCAAGGGTGAATTTTCTGCAGCACAGGCTAAGTTAAATGAAGAGATTGCAAGGCTTGAACGCATATACAGGCAATTGAATGGATATGAGGACAGGCTTAAAGAGCTTGTATCAGGAAAACTCGATTTTAAAGAAATTATTTTTACGGAGAATGCCATTGAAGCTAAGAAAAACGAGGCAAAGGAGCAGAAAAAGAAGGTAATAGCTGCAAACAGGGTTTTGGAGCAGGCCAGGGCCAGACTTAATGAGGTTATGGTGGAACGTAAGACCCATGAGAAGCTTCGAAGTAAAGCTTTTGAGAATTATATGGCTGAGTTTAATAAAGAGGAATCCCGTGAAACAGATGAACTTGTAAGTTACCGATATAATGAAAGGTAATTGTGATGTAAAATTGGCTTGAAAGAGGTGGATAACAGTGCCTAAGGAAAAAAAGAAGAAAAATGAAGAAGGAAGCAGAGTTGGCAGTGCGCTTATGACACTTCTTATTGTATTTATATGGCTTGGGGTTATAGTTGCGCTTATTAAACTGGATGTCGGCGGACTCGGAAATAAGGTATTAAGGCCGGTTATAGGAGATATTCCGGTGCTTAAGGAAATACTTCCCGGTATGTCAGATGATGATTTACTGGCCGGTGGGATATATCCTTTTTCAAATCTTGCAGAGGCCGCAGCTTATTATGAGACTTCACAGGCTGAGATAATTGCACTCAGGGAAGAAAAGGATGCACAGGCGGCTAAGATTTCGGAGCTTGAGGCTGAGGTGGAGAAGCTTAAGTATTTTGAAGAAAATCAGATTGAATATAAGACACTTTGGGAGAAGTTTTATGATGAGGTTGTTTATGCAGAGCAGGCACCTGATTTGGAATCATATATTGCATGGTATGAGTCACTTGATCCGACTTATGCGGAAAAGCTTTACAGACAGGCGGTTGACCAGATTTCATATACGAATGCAGTAAACAGCTTTGCAAAGACATACAGTACGATGGAAGCATCAAGTGCGGCAAAGATATTTGTGGAAATGACAGGTAATCTTGATACAGTGGCACTTATACTTAATAATATGAAGGAAAAGAACAGGGCAGAAATTCTCGGCGAAATAGCTAAGCTGGATGCAGTCTATGCTGCTAAAATCACAGTGCTTATGGAGCCTGAAGAATAGAATGCTGTAATGTAATAATTGCAGCATAAATAAAAGGAAAGGAGGAGTGAAAATGGCATATACAGGGTCAGTCGGATTTTCTCCGGTTGACGGAATCAGTCAGAGCTATGATGCGAAGGCGAAAGTGACATCAGAGGTCAGTTTTGAAGATGCTCTTGAGAATGTTGAGAATGCTGGTAATGATTATTCAGCTACTGAAGGCGTTCAGACTTACAAAAAGGATGAAAACAGCAACTTTAAGGCATCAGAGCTTGCAACGTCTGTAAATGGCAATCGTAAAGAGGCACTTACTGCTATTACCGCAAAAGAAGATAGTGTTGACAGTGAAGAAGTGAGCGATAGGATTGCACTGCTTATGCAGGAGCTTATTGCCGGCATATTGCAGATGCTTGAAGAGAAGCTTGGCATGACTGCAGAGGAGCTTAGTGCAGCACTTGAAGATAGTGGTATGGCAGAGATTGATTTGCTTGATGCCGGCAGCATGACACAGTTTGTTGTGGATGTGAAGGCAGATGGTAATCTTAATGAGCTTCTTGTGGATGAGGATTTACATGCGGCGGTAAGTGAGCTTACGGATAAGCTTGAATCGGCTTTGGATGATATAAGCAAAGAGCTTGGTAAGGATTTTTCTGATATAAAAGCGGATTTTGCAACAGCAGACATGGCTAAGTCTGAGATTAAAAGTGCAGAGGCAGAGAATAGCAGTAATGATGCAGATATGAATAATGGTGCATACAATGGCGCTGCGATGTTTGATGAAATAGTTGACAATATAGTCAATGATGTTTCACTGACGGCGGATAAAGAGCTTTCAACTAATATTGTGAATCAGATAGTTGAGCAGATTAAGCTTCGAGTTACGGAGAATGTTACATCCATGGAGCTTTACCTTACACCGGAGACACTTGGAAAGATTAATCTTCAGATATCATCGAAGAACGGAGTTGTAACAGCACAGATTACTACTGAAACTACTATAACCAAAGAAGCAATTGAGAGTCAGCTTGCACTTCTTAAAGAAAACCTTAATGAACAGGGCTTGAAGATTGAAGCGGTGGAAGTTACAGTTGCCCCGCACAGGTTTGAAGCAAGGAATGAAGAGCACAGAGACAATGGCGATGAAGGACAACAGCAGCAACGGCAGCAATCGCAAAGAAGATTTATTGATGTTGCGGGTGAGGAAGAGCAGTATGATGATGCAGCAGCAGTGTCCATAGCCAGGGATATTATGATGTCAAACGGTAACCGTATGGATATACGCGCATGACGGAAAGGAGCAGAGTATGGCAAATGTAGGATTATCAGCACCGGTAATAAATGGAGAGCTTGCCTCTGGTCAGGTTACACCGGATAATACTTCAGAGAGCAAAAGAGGTACCGGCGAGCTTGGCAAAGATGCTTTTTTACAGCTTCTTGTTGCACAGATGAAATATCAGGATCCACTTAACCCGACCTCGGATACAGAGTACATATCACAGCTTGCAACTTTCTCGAGCCTTGAGGAAATGCAGAATCTTAATACTACGCTTGGACATATGCAGGGCTATAACCTTGTAGGCAAGTATGTAATGGTTAAGACAGAGGGCGAAGAAGGAACGGAGGGCTTGACCGGTGGTAAGGTTGATTATGTTTTTGTAGAGAGTAACAAGATGTATCTTAACATCAATGGCAATGATTATTCTATAGATGATCTTGATACTGTTGTTACGGAAGAATATGTAAAGAGTCTTTCAAGCAAGGGAACAAATACGACGGAGGATCTTGCCCGTGCTGGTGAGCTTGTAGGTAAGAATATTACCGTCAAGGATGATGAAGGTAAAAATTATACGGGTGAAGTTTTTCAGGCATTTATGGAGAATGGAACAGTATATCTTAAGGTTGGTTCAAAAAATTACAAATACGATAATCTTGTATCGGTAAATATGAAAGAGGACTTAACAGCAGATAAACAGCTTGATTATCTTGAGCTTCTGACTAAGGATGTAACAGAGCTTAAAGAACTTCTTTCAGAAATTAATTTAAAGAAGGAAGAAAAAGAGGAATCAGCAAAAGATTCTGAAGATGCAGAAAAGGTAGCGAAGGGAGAGTAGGAGATAGATGGAGCGTATGAATTTTAACGGATTTGTCTCTCCTTACCAGATTACCGGACAGTATCTTGATAACAGAAATATTAATAAGGGTGCTGACTGCTGCATAACAGATGGCGGCACATCTTTTGAAGATATTCTGAATATAAAGATAACACAGAAGGAAGAACTTAAATTCTCAAAGCATGCAGACAACCGTCTTAGTGAACGCAACATTACTCTTACTAAAGAACAGCTTAAAAGACTTGAGGATGGTACCGAAAGGGCACGTACCAAAGGCATAAGAGAGTCACTTGTTCTAGTAGATGAGATGGCGTTTATTGTAAGTGTTAAGAATAACACGGTAGTTACGGCAATGGGCAGGGGAGAATGTGATTCTGTATTTACAAATATTGATGGAGCTGTCATTATATAAGCCGGACCTTAGGGAGGCATATGTTTCTGACTGACAGAGGAAACAGAGACGGCAGAGTTAATAAGGAGGTCATTTAATTATGATGAGATCATTATATTCTGGTGTTGCAGGTTTAAAGGTACACCAGACAAAGATGGATGTTATTGGTAATAACATTTCAAATGTTAATACGGTCGGTTTTAAGTCGAGCAGCGTATCTTTTACTGATGTATTTTATCAGACTACGCAGGCTGCAAGTGGACCTAATGCAGAAACCGGTATGGGTGGTACTAATGCAAAACAGATAGGTATTGGTTCTACACTTGGAGCAATCACTACTAATATTAAGACACAGGGAGGTTCGCAGAGAACAGACAATCCTTTTGACCTGATGATTTCAGGGGACAGCTTTTTTGTAGTAAGTGATGGTAGAAGTAATTATTTTACAAAAGCGGGTAATTTTACGGTTGATGCAAGCGGTATGCTGGTTACATCTTCAGGTAAAACAGTAATGGGATGGAGAACTGACAGTGAGGGCGAGATTATCCGTGACAGGGTTAAGTCGCTTCCTATTATGACTGAGGATAAGATGACGACATCTCCTGAGGCTACGACAAAGGCAACGGTTTTTGGTAATGTAAATCGTTCAGATGATGCCTTTGCAACGGGTGGCAATGGAAATATTCCGGTGGCTGTTCAGTTTTATGATCAGCTCGGCAGTGAGTATAGTGCTAATTTTATTATTAAACAGAATAATGCGGGCGTTGACGGTAAATATACCGTGGAGCTTGAAAGCGTTACACTTGGATCTGAGACAGTCTGGCCGTCAACGAAAGAGGGCGCGACAGCGGTTACCTTTGATAATCTAGAATTAGAGTTTAATATGACAAATGGTGATGTAGAGGTTAATCGTGCAGATAATGATAATAATGCCGGAACTACAGAAGGTACGGATGGTACTGTAACGGTAGGACCCGGTGGAGTTATTAATTCGAATCCGACGATTGAATATGATTTTAGTTCAATTATCTCAACAATGGGTAAGATAGAAATAGATTTTTCAACAGTAACTAACTACGGAAGTTCAACTACCATTGATTCGGAAAGAGGAGATCTTGATAACCTTGGAAAGGGTAAAGCGGTTGGAGAAATGTCAAGCCTTTCAATTCAGCCGGATGGCAAGATAATTGCTTCCTACAGCAATGGTGATATTAAAGCAGTAGGACAGATTGCAGTAACATCTTTTGCTAATCCGGCGGGTCTTGAGAAGATTGGCGATAATCTGTATGCGGCTACACTTAACTCAGGTGAATTTAACGGTATAGGTCAGGATATTACCGCTAATGGCGGAAGTCTTGCCACTGGTGTACTTGAAATGTCAAATGTTGACCTGTCGTCTGAGTTTACGGATATGATTGTTACACAGAGAGGTTTCCAGGCAAACTCAAGAATTATAACTACATCGGATACCATGCTTGAAGAGCTTATTAATCTGAAACGATAGTTTTGTAAGGGTGATGGTTCTTTGATGGTGCTGTCACCCTTTTCCTGATGATAAAGTATTTTGAAGGGCAGGATTAAGAGAGAAGGGCTGAAAGATGATAAATGTTACGCGGCTTAATGGTAAGCAGATTATGCTTAATGCGGAACTTATAGAGAGTGTGGAGGAGACTCCTGATACGGTAGTAACACTTACTGATGGCAAGAAGTTTGTGGTAAAAGAAAAAACAGAAGAAATAAGAAAGCTTACAGTGGAATATAAAAAAGAAGTTTTTGCGGATTTGTGTCAGATAATTGCCAAATCCGGACAAACGTGGTAGAATAGATTTAGGATTTTGATTATTAGCAAAGGATGGCGGTGGATTTATGGATTTGGCTACAGTGCTGGGACTGGTTCTTGGCGTAGTATTTATGGTTGTAGGTATTGCTACGGGACCTGATAAGTGGAACTCGTTCCCTAACTTTTACGATTTACCTTCTATATTCATTACATTTGGCGGTTCGCTTTCGGGTGTACTCGCAAGTGTTTCCGTGAAGGATTTTATTAACGGATTTAAAAGTATGAAACTTGCAGTTAAGTCTGTTGAGTTTGATATTACAAGTGCGATTGAACAGATAATACAGTTGTCTAATGTGGCAAGAAAGGATGGACTTTTGCAGCTTGAGGAAATAGCAAACGGACTTGATGATGAGTTCCTTAAGAAGGGCATCCTTCTCATTGTGGATGGTACTGACCCGGATCTTTTGAGAGGCATTATGGAAACTGAGCTTATGTGTGTTGAGGACAGACATGCCAAGGTAATTACTTTTTGGCAGACGTTTGCATCCTTCGGTCCTGCCTGGGGTATGATTGGTACCCTTATCGGACTTGTTAACATGCTTAAGAATCTTAATGATTTCAACTCTGTAGGTCCTAACATGGCTACGGCACTTTTAACAACACTCTATGGCTCTGTGATTGCCAACTGGCTTGCTACACCTATTTCTAATAAGCTCACAGAGAATAGTGCAAGAGAGACTAAGCTTAAAGAAGTTACGATAGAGGGACTTTTGTCAATACAGGCAGGTGAGAACCCGAGAGTTATTGAAGAAAAGCTTAAATCATTCTTAGCACCTAACCAGAGAAATGCAGGTGTGTCGTCAGACGGAGGTGAGGGCAATGGCGAGGAGTAAAAAGGCTGCGCCGGAACCACCCGCGATAGCGCCCTGGATGGCAACATTCAGTGATTTAATGAACCTTTTGTTATGTTTCTTCGTATTACTCTTTTCATTTTCAACGGTAGATGCTGAGATATTTGACCAGATAGCACAGTCGTTTAAAACTACGGTAAGTGTCCTGCCGGGTGGAGCGATGGCTATTGGAGAAGGAACGCTGGTGTCTAACGGGGTAAGCAATCTTGAGGACTTTAGCAATTACTTTGACGTTGTCGGACCAAGTGAGAGTGAGATAGAAGACAGTGAAATCAAAGATTATGCGGCAAAGCTTGAGGATGCAAGGCTTGAAGAGACTGAGAAGGTAGCCGGTGATATAGAGGGAGAGCTTAAGGAAAGCAGCATTGATTCAGGAATAGAGGTTAACTATACATCACAGTATGTTGAACTCGTGCTTAATGGAAGTCTGCTCTTTAACTCAGGAACGGCATCGATAAAATCTGATTCAAAGTATCTTCTTAACAAGATAGGCGATATTTTATGGAAATATAAGGATTGCGTTGTGGAGATAATCGGACATACAGATAATGTTATTCCAACCAAAAACTCCAGGTACGACAGTAATCTTCAGCTTTCCTGTGAGCGTGCAATTTCTGTGGCTGAGTATCTTAATGCTGAGAAGGGACTTCCGATGTCTATGATGAAGACTTCAGGAAGAGGCGAATATGAACCGGTTGCTTCTAATGATACAAGTACGGGCAGGGCACAGAACAGGCGTGTTGAAATAAAAATACATTTTAATGTAGAGTAGGAGCTATGAAAGTATGAGAAAAAGTATAATCAATATTATTATATTGGCAGTAAGCATTGTTAATGTAGTTTTATGTGGAATCCTTGTATTTGCGATTGTTCCAACGATGAGCTCGACAAATAAGATGGTTACTAGCATTTGCAAGCTTATTGATTTGGAGATTGAAGGCAGTGAACTTGGGGGAAGCGATGGCAGGGTACCGATTGACCAGATAGCGGTTTATGATATAGCTGATGAGCTTACAATCAATCTTCAGAAGGGTGCAGACGGCAAGAATCATTATGCGCTTGTGAAGGTATCTTTATCACTTAATACGGCTCATGAAGATTACGGTAAGTATAAGGACACACTGGCGGGTCAGGAGAGTCTTATTAAGAATAAGATAATTGAGGTAGTAAGCAGTTATACGATGGAGCAGGCAAGCGGATATACAAATGTAGTAAGCGAGAGCATACTTAAGGAATTGCAGGATATGTATCAATCAGATTTCATAATCAATGTTACTTTCAGAGGTTTAACATTCTCGTAAATCAGGTGGGACATGTTATAGATGACAGCTTAAGTATAATACATAACGAAAGTAGAGGTGAGGTTTGTGGGCGATACATTATCGCAGGAAGAGATAGATAACCTGTTAAAAGCACTTAGTCAGGGTGACTTTGATGGTGAAGCAGATGTTCATAGCGAACAGAAAGTAATGGATTACGACTTCCGCAGACCTACTAAGTTTTCTAAAGAACATTTAAGAACTCTGGAGATTATTTTTGAACATTATGGAAGACTTGTTGCCAACAGCCTTCCGCTGTACCTTAGAAAGAATGTTCAGGCAGACGTGATGAACTCAGAGGCGGTAATTTATTCAGAATTTTCTAATGCGTTATCAAATCCGGTTCTTTTAGGAATTGTCAGCGTGGCACCACTTAAGGGTAATATTATTATTGAGTGGGCGGATAATCTTGGATATACGATGGTCGACAGAATGCTTGGAGGGCAGGGAGAACCTCTTGAAAAGCAAAGAGAATTTACAGAGATTGAGATGACAATCATACAAAGGGTATTTAAGGCAATGGTTGCACTTCTCAAAGAACCATGGCGTAATGTTATTGACATTGACCCAAGACTTGATAAGATAGAAACAAACTCACAGTTTGCACAGATTATAAGTCCGGGCGAGATGATTGCCATTATAACGATGAGTATTAAGATAGGAGATGTAGAGGGACTTGTTAATATATGTCTTCCTTTTGTTACGTTAGAGCCGGTTATGGACCGTCTTAATACAAAGTACTGGTATTCAACTACTTCGGAGCATGGTGAGACATATGAGGCAGTAGTCGAGCATCTGATTTCAAAGTCAGAGATACCTGTTACGGCAGTTCTTGGTAAGAGTTCAATTTCAGTGAGTGATTTTGTTAATATCCAAAAAGGTGATATTATTAAATTGAATACAAAGATTAATGATGAGCTTGATGTTTATACCGGAAAGATAAAGAAATTTAAAGCACTCCCCGGTTCTATGGCTGATAATTATGCAGTGCGCGTAACATCAATAATAAGAGAGGAGTAGAGACATGACTGAAATGCTATCACAAGAAGAAATAAACGCTCTGCTTGCCGGAGGTACGGATGCACTTTCGAATGGCAGTGAAGATTTAACATCGTCCGCAGGTAATACTGCAAGCAAGCTTTCGGATGATGAAAAGGATGCGATAGGTGAGATTTGTAATATCAGCATGGGAACGGCGGCAACTACACTGTATTCATTGGTTGGCCAGCGAGTAGATATTACCACACCTACGGTTTCCTGCGGAACATGGGATGACTTAATAAGTGGATTTGAAACATTGCCATGCGTTGCTTTGCAGATTGGATATAAGGAAGGTCTGGATGGTAATAATCTTCTTATTTTGAGAGAGAAGGATGTAAAAATAATCACTGATTTGATGATGGGTGGGGACGGTACCAATATTGATGGAGAGCTTAGTGAGTTACACCTTAGTGCCATTGGTGAAGCCATGAACCAGATGATGGGCAGTTCATCAACATCGTTGTCATCGATGATTAATAAGAAGATTGATATTTTGCCGCCTATTGCACAGGTTATTGAACTTAATGATCAGCTGCAGTTTGAACAGAATGCGCCGTTTTTAAATGGTGAATTTGTAAAAGTATCATTTAAGATGACAATCGGAGATTTGGTTGACAGTGCTATGATGCAGCTTTTTCCGATTGAGTTTGCTAAAAAATTGTACAGCATGTTTGTCGGCTCGGTTGACGGAGATTCTGCGGATACTACAGAAGAGGATTTGTCAGTAGGCATGAATAATATGGTATCGTCAGCTGACACTGCATCTGCTGCACAGCAGCCTGTAATGCAGGAACAGCCTATGATGCAACAGCAGCCTATGATGCAGCAGCCTATGATGCAGCAACAGATGATGATGGGAGATATGTCGCAGCCTCAGCAGCAACCATACATGATGCCATATGGAATGCCACCATATGGTTCACCGTATGCCGCTTATTCCCAGCAGCCAATGGCTTACGGAGTACAGCAGCAGCCCCAGCAGCCGATTAATGTTCAGGCAGCACAGTTCCAAAGCTTTAACCCTGATATAGTGGCAAGCAATCAGAAGGAAAATATTGGTCTTATTATGGATGTGCCGCTTGAGGTTACGGTTGAACTTGGACGTACAAGCAAATCCATTAAAGATATATTGGAATTTACGCCCGGTACAATCATTGAGCTTAATAAGATTGCCGGAGAAACAGTTGATGTTCTTGTTAATGGTAAGTATGTTGCAAAAGGTGAAGTTGTTGTGATTGAAGAAAATTTTGCAATACGTGTAACAGATATTATTAAATAGTAAGATAGGAGAGAATAGTTATGGCAAAGAATATTTTAATTTGTGATGATGCAGCTTTTATGAGAATGATGATTAAGGATATCCTTACAAAAAATGGATATAACGTAGTTGGTGAGGCAGAAAATGGAGTGAAGGCAGTTGAGAAGTACAAGGAGCTTAATCCTGATCTTGTAATGATGGATATTACAATGCCGGAGATGGATGGAATTCAGGCTTTAAAGGCTATTAAGGCAGCAGACTCAAGCGCAACTGTTATTATGTGTTCTGCAATGGGTCAGCAGGCTATGGTTATAGAGTCAATTCAGTCAGGAGCAAAGGACTTTATTGTTAAACCATTTGATAAGGATCGTGTTCTGGAAGCTGTAAAAAAAGCAGTAGGTTAATTATATGATTGTTTTATCCGTAGACAGCGGTTTTGGTAATTTTGTGGAATTTATATATGTAATGCTTATATTCGTCGCTGTTTTGGTTATTACCTATTTTGGAACACGTTTTATTGGAAAGTTTCAGAGTAACAAATACTCTGCCGGTAATATAGAACTTTTAGAGGCAGGAAGGCTTAGTGCCAGCCAGTACATACAGATAGTAAGAATCGGGCAGAAGATTTATGCTTTGGCTGTTTCTAAAGAAAATGTTACCGTTATAGGCGAACTGTCAGAGGATGACATTAAGCTGCCTGAGGCTTTGGATAAGAAGGTTAAGGTTCAGGGATTTGCAGAGATTTTTGAAAAGGTAAAGAATGGCAGACAGATGAAATGATAGCGAGAAGGAAAGTATGAGAAAGAAGAAATTTTGGAAACTGGCATTATTTATTATTGTTATGACAGGCTTCCTGTTTATGAGATGCGATGTTGCTGCTGTATATGCGGTAGATACTACCACTGTTGATTTTGGCTCGACCGGTACACAGAATACAGGCTTTGAGCTTACGATTAACACGACAGACAGTGAAGGACTTTCCAGCAGCTTACAGATTATAATTGTGTTGACAGTGATTGCGCTTGCGCCATCCATTCTCATAATGGTTACATCGTTTACCAGAATAATAATCGTACTGCACTTCACCAGGTCTGCTTTAGGTACGCAGACATCACCGCCTAATCAGGTGCTTATAGGAATTGCTTTATTTCTTACATTTTTTGTGATGGCACCGGTTTTTTCGAAGATAAATACCGTGGCAATTGAGCCCTTGTCTGCAGGAACAATTTCACAGGAAGAGGCATTTGAGCAGGGTGTTGTACCTATTAAGGAATTTATGCTTAATAATACAGATAAAAAGGACCTTAATACAATGCTTGAGATAGCGGGAATTGAGGCTTTGGATAATCCTATGGACTATTCGCTTTCCGTAGTTATACCAAGCTTTATATTAAGTGAGCTGAGGTCTGCATTTATTATGGGATTTTTGATTTACATACCATTTATTGTTATAGATATGGTTGTGGCATCAGTGCTCATGTCGATGGGTATGATGATGCTTCCGCCTACGACAATATCCCTTCCATTTAAGATTCTTCTGTTTGTACTTGCAGATGGCTGGAGTCTGGTAATCGTTAATATGTTAAAAACGATAAATATATGACATTAAAGGAGGGATGGTGCTATGACAACTGAAACCGTCATGGACATAGCACAGGAAGCACTTTGGATAATAGTAATAACGTCAGCGCCGGTGCTTATTGTGACATTGGTTGTAGGTCTTGTTATAAGTATATTTCAGACGGTAACCTCCATACATGAGCAGACACTTACATTTGTGCCTAAGATACTTGCCGTGTTTGTTTTATTACTTCTTATCGGCGGCTGGATGATTGACAATCAGGTAACATTTATGGAAGTTCTTTGGTCAGGCTTTGGAGATTATGTACCATGACAGAGATTGTAAATTCATTTGATCTTAAGAATTTAGAACAATTTTTGCTCATATTATCAAGGATAACGGCATTTATGAGTACTGCACCCATATTTAGTATGGGGAATGTGCCATCAAGGGTTAAGGTAGGGCTTTGTGTACTGATTTCAGCACTGCTTTATGGTGTGGTCGGTTATCAGGTGCCGGAATATACTTCGCTTATTGAGTATGCCATGCTTGTCATTATGGAGAGCACTGTGGGCCTGTTAATCGGATTTGGGGCTTACATGTGTACAACCATAATAACATTTACCGGTAAAATACTTGATATGGAGATAGGCCTTTCGATGGCGCAGATGTTTGACCCTTCTACAAAAACACAATCGAGCCTTGTAGGAACACTTTATAATTACATGATTATGATATTTATGATTATGACAGACATGCATCTTTATCTTCTTAGGGTGCTGGCAGATTCATATCAGGTAGTGTCGATTGGTAATTTGAGAATTAATGGGGGACTGTATAATTCGGTTCTGGAATTTTTGACAGACTACGTTTTGATAGGGTTTAAGCTTGCATTACCGATATTTGCGGCCATGCTGGTAATAAACATAGTAATGGGTGTACTTGCAAAGGCAGCACCACAGATGAGCATGTTTGCCGTTGGTGTACAGATAAAGGTGCTTATAGGTCTTATAATATTATATCTCGTGTCTGTGCTTCTGCCGGACATGGCAGAAATGATTTTTGATGAGATTCAGCGCGTGGTTACGCAGGTTTTAAAAGGAATGAGATAGTAATGGAAGAAATAAGACTGTTCCTTGGAATGGATTTGCAGTTATTTGCAAAAGAGGGACCCGGTGGAGAGAAAACAGAGCCGGCAACCGACAAGAAATTAAGTGATGCGCGTAAAAAAGGACAGGTTGCCCAAAGTAAGGATTTGGGAAATGGAATAATGCTGGTTGTGTTTATCCTTGTTCTGCGTATGTTCATGGGATATCTTGGAGATTCATTTATAGACAGTTTTAATAAAGTCTATTCCAAAATGTCAGACTATGCGGCTTACAGCGGTCATGATTTTAATATCAATATGGCGCAGTATACGATGCAGGAGATAGTAATAGACATACTTCTTATACTCCTCCCGTTTTTTGGAATAGGACTTGTGGCTGCATTTATTGTGGATCTTGTACAGGTTAAGTGGAAGGTTACATCTGAACCGCTTATGCCTAAGTTTAACAAGCTAAATCCCATAAGTGGATTTAAACGATTGCTTTCAGTGCAGGCACTTGTCAATTTACTTAAATCATTATTAATTGTGGCAGCACTTGTAGTAGTGGTGTATAATGAAGTAAAAGATGAAATAGAAAGTATATATGATTTTTATGATAAGCCATTACAGGTTTCAATAGAGTATATAGGCAATTTTATACTGGATGTGGGGCTTAAGGTAAGTATAGTAATGGCTATTATAGGCCTTCTGGATTACATTTACCAGAAGATTAAGTTTAAAGAAGATATGAAAATGACCAAGCAGGAAGTCAAGGATGAGTATAAGAACTCGGAAGGTGATCCTAAGGTTAAATCGCAGCAGAAGCAGCGAATGCGTCAGGCATCAATGCGCAGAATGATGAACAGTGTGCCTACGGCTGATGTTGTAATCACTAACCCTACGCATTTTGCAGTAGCCGTCAAATATGAGCAGGGAAAAGCGAAAGCTCCGATCGTGGTTGCCAAGGGTGAAGACTTTCTTGCAAAGAGAATCAAAGACATTGCAAAAGAAAGCAATGTTACAATTGTGGAAAATAAACCGCTTGCGAGAATGCTTTATTACAATGTTGATATAGACCAGGAGATACCTCCGGAGCTTTATCAGGCAGTAGCAGAGGTTCTTGCATTTGTTTATAAATTAAAAAATAAACAGGTTTGATTATAGAATAAGTTTAGGGAGGGTAAACAAGTGAAAAAAGCGGATTTGGCTATTGGCTTATATATACTTGCAGCGATTGTATTTTTAATTGTTCCGCTTCCGAGTTTTCTTCTCGATATACTAATGGCAATGAATATTAGTATTGCGCTTATAGTATTGTTTAATTCATTGTATGCAAAAGAAGCGCTCGATATGTCTTCTTTTCCTACAATTTTGCTTTTTACAACCATCTTTCGTATAGGACTTAATGTTTCATCTACAAGACTTATACTTAAGGAAGGTAATCCGGGAAAGGTTGTAGCGGCATTTGGTGAATTCGTTGGTGGCGGCGATTTAATTATTGGTATGATTATTTTCTTCATATTGATTATTGTGCAGTTTGCGGTTATCAATAAAGGTTCTGAGCGAGTAGCAGAGGTTACTGCAAGATTTACACTTGATGCCATGCCCGGTAAGCAGATGGCAATTGATGCTGACCTTAATACGGGTACGATAGATGATGCTGAGGCAAAGCGAAGAAGAGACAAGATTCAGGCAGAAGCCAGCTTTTTCGGTGCCATGGATGGTGCTGTTAAGTTTGTTAAGGGAGATGCTACGGCGGGTCTCCTTATTACAGCCATAAATCTTATAGGCGGTATCTGTATGGGTATGTTCCGACAGGGAGATGCTTTTGCGGATGCGCTTGACCGTTATGCAATCCTTACAATTGGTGATGGTCTGGTAAGCCAGATACCTTCAATTCTTATATCACTTGCCACAGGTATTATTGTATCTAAGGGTGCAGGAGAAGAAGAAATTGGTACTACGGTACTTGGCCAGCTCTTTACAATGGATAAGGTTATGATTATGGCAGGCGGAACAATGCTGTTCCTTGGTACATTTACTGAGCTGCCGTTCATTGCATTTGCTATGCTTGGTGTCCTCTTTCTTGTTCTTGGATTCAGAGCAAAGAAGAAAAAGGCAGTTGGTGATATCGAGGATGAGGGCAGTGCCGGTGAGATGGAGGCTGAAGAAATAAGGAAGCCTGAGAATGTTAAATCACTTTTGCAGGTTGACCCGATTCTTCTTGAGTTTGGTTATGGTATTATCCCTCTTGCAGATTCAAGTCAGGGCGGCGATATGCTGGACCGTGTTATTATGATAAGAAGACAGATTGCGATGGAGCTTGGTGTAATAGTACCAATGATTCGTATGCGTGATAATATTCAGCTTAATCCAAATCAGTACATAATTAAGATTAAGGGTATACAGGTAAGCGAGGGAGAGATTCTTTTTAATCACTACATGGCGATGAATCCGGGCTTTGTTGAAGAAGAAATTACAGGTATTCCAACATTTGAGCCTTCATATCATTTGCCGGCAGTATGGATTACGGAGAACCAGAGGGAAAGAGCGGAAGCAGTTGGATATACTGTAGTAGACCCGCCTTCCATAATCGTAACGCATCTTACGCAGATTATAAAAAGTCATTTATCAGAACTCCTTACAAGACAGGATGTTCAGACACTTATAGACAATGTCAAAGAAAATCATCCGGCACTTATTGATGAACTTACACCGAAGTTACTTAATCTTGGCGAGATTCAGAAAGTATTGCAGAATCTTTTGTCGGAGGGAATATCCGTAAGAGACCTTGTTACAATTTTTGAAACATTGGCTGACCATGCCTCGGTTACAAGAGATACGGATGTGCTTACGGAGTATGTAAGACAGAGTCTTAAGAGAGCAATTTCACGTACATATTTTCAGTCTAATGAATCTACCAGTGTAGTGACACTTGATCCTAAGATAGAGCAGGAAATTATGAATTCTGTCAAGCAGACTGAGCAGGGGGCATATCTTACACTTGCGCCTGAGCGTATACGTGCAATTATCAAATCTGTAGAGACAGAGGTTAAGAAGCTTGAGAATATGGGAAAGGCACCAATAATAATTACATCACCTATTGTCAGGGCGTATTTCAAAAAAATGGTGCAGGAATATTTTAGTGAGCTTATAGTAATATCTTATAATGAAGTTGAATCCAATATTGAATTACAGTCAGTTGGGATGGTGACAGCAGAATGATAATTAAGAAGTTTCAAGGGACAACAGAAACAGAAGCAATCATGGCAGCTAAGGAAGAATTTGGGAATAATGCAGTTGTAATGAACATAAAAACTGTTAAGCCTAAGGGAATTTTCAAATTCTTCAGAAAAGGATACGTAGAAGTTACAGCGGCACTCGAGGAGAATGCCGCTACATCTGCTACTACTGCTTCATCAGCTGCAGTGCCGGCATCATCAGTATCAGCGACAGCAGCAGCTGCAGCTACTGCTGATATGGGAGATGAGGATAGCAAAGCAATAGAGGACAAACTTCAGAGACTGCAGGAAATTTTGGAAAAACAGGTTATTGGCAGAGAAAAGGCAAGACAGGATTTTTCTGCGGGAGCTACAAAAAACAGCTACAATTTTGACTATGACAGTATAAGTAATATTTCGTCATATGGTGACAAAGATAATAGTAAAGAGAATGTACAGATGCAGGATGCTCCGGACATGAAGAATATTCCATGTCTTAAGCTTATTTATAATAAGCTGATTGATAATGATGTCGATGAGATGTATGCCAACCAGATAATAGGAGAGGTAGAACGCTCTCTTAACAAGGAAGCACCCATTGACAGCATACTTGCGGCTGTATACCAGCGTATTGTGCTTAAGCTTGGTGAGCCTGTTGCGATTGAGCCTGGGGATGGCAAAAAGATAGTGTTTCTTGTAGGTCCCACCGGAGTTGGAAAAACTACAACGATTGCCAAACTTGCATCCAGCTTAAAGCTTAATAAGAAGGCGAAAATAGCACTTATGACATCGGACACCTATCGTATAGCGGCAGTGGAGCAGCTTAATACATATGCTAATATCCTGGATGTGCCCATTACGGTTCTCTATACCGAGAATGAAGTTAATGAAGAAATAGAAAAATTTGGGGATTATGATATTATTCTTGTGGATACGGCGGGGCGTTCGCATAAAGACAGTGAACAGTGTGCGGAGGTACTTAAGTTTTATAATGCGGTGGATAGTGAGAGAACCGGCTTTGAAAAATCTGTATATCTTGTTATGAGTGCATCTACCAAATATAGTGATCTGGTTCGTATTACAAAGGTATATGAATCACTTGGAGACTATAATATAATATTTACAAAGCTTGATGAAACTTTCGAATATGGAAATATAATTAACATTGCAATGCATACGGGCAGATCAATATCATATACAACCTTTGGACAGAATGTCCCGGATGATATAGAGGTTATTGATGTACAGGATATTGCAAAGCAGTTAATGGGAGGCGGTGAGTAATATGGATCAGGCCGCAAGACTGCGAAGTATGATTAAAGAAAAAGATAGTGAGACACAGAAGCCGCAGGCCAGAGTAATTACGATAACAAGCGGAAAAGGCGGGGTCGGAAAATCAAGTACGGCGGTAAACCTTGCAGTACAGTTTAGAAAGCTTGGTTACAGGGTTATGATACTTGATGCGGATTTTGGACTTGCCAATATCGAAGTAATGTTTGGTGCCATACCTAAATTCAGTTTATATGATGTAATCCGCCGTGGGAAATCCATAGAAGATGTAATTGTGGAAGGACCGATGGGAATAAAATTCATATCAGGAGGCTCCGGAGTGTTTGAAATGGCCAATATGACCTCTGATGACATAAGGTACCTTACTTCAAAGCTTTCAGAGCTTGAGCAGATGACAGACATTATAATAGTAGATACAGGTGCCGGCATATCAGAAAGTGTACTCCAGTTTATAACAGCAGGCGGTGAGGTTTTGCTTGTTACAACACCTGAGCCGACATCCATAACTGACTCGTATGCACTCCTTAAGACACTTAACATGCATCCGGCTTATGACAGAAATACTACTAAAGTAAAGGTAATAACCAACAGAATTAAAAATTCTGATGAAGGAAATGCATTATTTTCAAAGCTTAGTATTGTTGTACAGCAGTTTTTGCAGATGGATGTGGAGCTTCTGGGTATGATACCGCAGGATCAGTATATACTTAAGTCAGTAATGCAACAGCAGCCGGTTTCACTTGCATATGAAAATTCCGGAGCAGCCAAAGCTTATGAGCTTATTGCAAGAAAACTTGTGCAGATGGATAAAATACCGGAAAAAAGAGGAATTTCACGGATGTTTGCAAATATGTTTAAAGCCAAATTTTAAAATTCTGGAGGATTTGCTTAATGTTGACCGATATTATACACCCTGGTGACAGATTTGATATAGAAATTTTAAAAAAAATCGAAAAAAATGCAAAAAAGACTACTTATTCCAGCCAAATATATGATATAATAGATAAAGATAAGATAGTTGCCATGTTACCCATATACAGAGGACTTATTGTTCCTCTTTCGGTTAATGCAAAGTATGAGCTTGTAATATATGGACATTCAGCATTGTACAAATGTAATGCGGTACTTAAGGAGCGTTATAAAGAAGACAATATGCATGTAATGGTGCTTGAGATATGTTCAGAACTTAAGAAGCACCAGAGAAGGGAATATTATAGGCTTACATACAGTCTGGATCTTACATATTATATTCTGGGTGAAGAGTTGGATTCAGCACTTGACAGGATGGATGAGATACTCGGAATTATGCCGGCGGATGAAGTTACTGATGGTGGTGTAAGTAATTCAGAGGCGGATGGCAGTATGACTGCTGCTGCTGTTGCTTTATCTGACGGGCAGGAGAAACAGGGAAGCATTCAGGGAATTACCATTGACATAAGCGGCGGCGGAATGCGTTTTGTATCTAAGAATCGTACAGATGTCGGTCAGTATCTGATGCTTGAGTTTCCGATTGTGGTTGATGGTAAGAAGGTGGAGTATTCACAGCTTGCAAAGGTTATTTGTACTAAGGAGGTGCCCAATAAGGCACAGATGTATGAGTACCGCGTACAGTTTGAGAGAATAACGATACCTGAAAGGGAACTTCTTATAAAGTTCATTTTTGAACAGGAGCGACGTTATAGAAATAGAGAAAAGAGTTGATTATAGTGAAGACAAAAGTACTTGTTATTGATGACTCCGCATTGATGAGACGAATTTTATCGGATGTTGTCAACGCACAGCAGAATTTTGAAACCGACAGAGTTGCAATTAATGGCAGGGATGCACTTAAGATACTCCTTGAGAATCCTACATATTATGATGTGGCACTTATGGATATTTATATGCCATTTATGACAGGACTTGAGCTTCTTAAAGAGCTTAAGAACCATCCAGAGGTTACTACAAAGATAATTGTTTGCAGTACAAAGGCAGATGAAAGTGCTGAAGAAACATTTACGGCACTTGAATACGGGGCATTTGACTTTATAAAGAAGCCGGAGAACATTATAGGTGCCAAGAACAGTGCTTTTCATACAGAGCTTGTCAATCTGCTTAATGCGGCAGTAGAGAACAGAAGAAGAGAGAAGAGTAAGCCGAAGGTATCAACAGAGAGACCCGCAGGTGTGGTTTCATCATCACTTGCTGAGCTTAAGGCGCAGGCAGTAAGAAATGCAGACATACCT
>CAZBHM010000013.1:0-24612 GCA_964491975.1 uncultured Lachnospiraceae bacterium
GAATCAATGTATATTGTAACACTTGCCACCGGGATTGCAGATATTGCTTTATCTTTTCCTTAATAAATCACAATTCAAGCAATTCATACCATGTCATATTTGTGCCATAATAACAAAAAAAGGCAAGGAGGGCGCAAATGGAGCCAATAGTAACTTTAACCACTCAAAACAATCGTTGCATACTTTCTAACGGAATTATTACGATGGAATGGAATGAGGATGCTTCACTGGCACGCCTTGAACGCAACAAAACAGAATTATTTTACAACACACCCGAGCACTCCTGCACTGGCGGAAAGCGCGGATTTTTTGTAGATTATCATGCAGAAGGTGCTTTTCACAAAATGAATGTTGCGCGTCTTGATATAATAGAAAATACTGACGATATTGCCCATATAGCATATATCGACAATACCGGATATCTTTACATAGAATACCATATAGTCCTTTTAAGAGGCCAGAGCGGATATTATTCCTATGTAATCGGCGGCAATAATACCGATGCCGAATTTGAATTATCTGAATTTAGAATCGTATACAGATGCGGAGGACTTATTTTTGACCATGCCTGCAATAACGAGCGTATCGGAAAACAGCCTCTTAAGGATTACATGACAAAGTTCGAAAAGCTTCAGGATGAAACATTCCGTCTTCCTGATGGTGAGCTTTACTCCAACAGTGATGTATATTCCAAGTACGACTATGCCGGATATTTTTCCAAAAACCCGGCATGGGGACAGTACGGACACGGACATGGCTTTTTCTTAATCCCCGCATCCACTGAATATTATCCCGGCGGTCCGCTTAAGCAGGAGCTTCTGGTTCACTATGACGGCATACTGCTTAACTATTTTACAGGCTCACATTTTGGCACCGGTAATCTTCATGTACCAGTTGGCTGGAAGAAATTCTACGGTCCGTTTTACCAGTATTTTAACGAAGGTGATGACGGACAGGCACTGTATGAGGATGCCCTTAAAACAGCCTCCGAAGAAAGGGCCAAATGGCCATACCGCTGGGTTAACGACCCGTTATATCCGCTTGACAGAGCTACGGTAAGCGGCACTCTTAAGTTTGCAGACGGCACTCCCTGCCGCAACACCACTGTTATTTTGGGCAAAGGCAATTTAACCATAGAGCGCCAGTCAGCCGGTTATATTTTTCACACGACAACAGATGATAACGGTTGCTTCACTCTTAAGAACGTGCGAAAAGATGACAGCGGCTACACTCTGTATGCTTACCAGACCGGGTCATCCAACACACACCAGCTTGAAGCCTACATTACCGTGGCTGATGATGTATGCGACCTTGGAACAATTACATGGAAGCTTCCTGACAGAAAACTTATATGGCAGCTTGGCAGCTCTACTAGAACCTGTGAAGGCTACAGATATGCCGGTGAGCTGCGCAATTATAACTGGATGAAGATGACACCTGCAAATATTGATTTTTACATTGGCAAAAGCAGACCCGATAAAGACTGGTACTATGCCGAGACTTATCCTGACAGCCTGTGGAATATTCATTTTAACATTGACACTGTCCCCGAAAAGCCGCTCATTATAACAGTTGCACTCGCCGGTGTCTGCAAGAGCCTTATGGCTAACAAACAGAACCCACTATTATATACATACCTTAATGATACAGAGATTTCACGCAAAACATTTATCAATGACTCTTCTGTTTACAGAAGTGCAACACTAAGCGGACGTTACCGCAGATTTGAAATCGAAGTACCTGCCGGTCTTCTTAAAAAAGGTGAGAATATCCTTACTTTTAAAAATACTGACAGCATGGTAATGTATGATACCGTTTTATTGGAAAGCTTATTCTAACTCATTTTGATTTACATCCCCTTTAAATGAAAAATGCACGGACAACAGTAATTACTACTGCCCGTGCATTTTTCATTTACTTTTTGTCAACGCACGCAGAAACATTCTTAAAACCGCACTGCGTACTAACCGGCAATTACATCGCCTGCTTTACTCATATTTTTGCATCAGTATCTTATTTATCCGCTCCGCATGCATATCTATCATTGATTCGTATTTCCTTATATCACTAATGGATTCATTAATCTCAAAGACCTGCCTGTTCTGCTCCTCAGATGATATATCCGGAATCTTCAAATCATACAAACCTGCTCCCGAAAAATTATCCCGCACTGAGCCCGAAGCCAGTACCTGAATCTGATACTTCATAAACGGAGTCTTTAATAACTGCACAAAATATTTCGCATTAATATCAAGCTTCTTTAATACAACATATGCCGGACTCGTTATAAGATTATCTTCATCACTGTCTACATAAATTATAGAACCTGTATTAATACGATAAGGATTAAATACAATGTCTCCCTTATACAGCTTCTGCGGTATACTCGACTTCTGTGTAGAAAGTATCTCATCGACAGTCTTTTCTTCCAGCTCAATGATTTCACCATCCAGTGTCTTTACAACGGAAACATATCTGTAAACCCGTTCTATATCCTCATTAAGTTCCGTTTCCGTAAGCCGCTCACGCCTAAAATTATCCTCTGTAATCTTAAAGTCTACAAATTTGTCAAGAATATCCTTTGCTTCTTCATAAAAGAAATAATATGTAGGATCAAGTCTTCTTGGAACCTCTGTAAAATCTATCCTAAAAAACTTAAACATAGACTTTTTCCACGCTTCATTCTTATCATTATCACCAAATTCAAGTGTAGCATACTCCAGCGGATTCTCTATAACTGTCGAAAAATCTTTACAAAGCAACTTGTCTGCTATAATCTTAAGGTCTGTCTGCTCATAGCCGTTATACAACACCTTTCCCGAAGGTTCATAGCCTATCTGATTAACCAGCGCAAAATTAATCGGCATATTATCCCTGGCATTAATCCATGTCTTCTTGTCTGACATTTTTATCTTTGCCATACGCTCTTTGGTATTCTTTCTGGCTATCAAAATAACCGTATTAATCGTATCAACACCTGACATTACAAATGTATGCTTAGGAAGCTTTACTATTGTATCGACCACAAAATGACTAAGCACATAATCCCTTACCCTGCTGTCTGAATTACTGAAAATTCCCTCCGGCAAAACAATTAATAATCTGCCGTCAGGCTTAAGCATCTTATACGCTTTTTCAATAAACAAATGCTCGGTCTTTTCTTTTCTGTTAAGTATGTGCTCCTTACCGTTCTCATCTTTCTTCTTCACTTTCCTCGAGAGCTCATAATTCTTAAGAATACTCTGCTCATCCTCATCCGACCCAAAAGGAGGATTGGCTAAAATTACATCAACTCCTGAGGTTGCATCATTCTCATTATATTCTCTGGCGTAATACGGACATCCTGTATAATCCTTCGTATCGAGTCCGTTACCGTGCTGTATCTGCTTGCCGTCACCCCACAAAAGCATATTCATTCTCGCCGTTCTTACTGCCCTCGGCTCTGCATCAATGCCGAAAATCTGTGACTTGATATCTTCAAGCAAATCTTCTCTTGTCTTACCCAGCAAATCAAGATACTGCTGCTGTGTTTCCTGCACGAGCTGTCTTTTTTTGTCAAATGCCTTGATAAGAAAACCACCCGAGCCTGACGCAAAATCCAAGACCTTATCCGTAATTGAAATATCTGCCATCTCTATCATAAAGTCAACTATGGAACGTGGTGTAAAGAACTGACCTAATCCTTTTCCCCTAAGCTGACTTGGCAAAAACTCCTCGAAGGCCCTGCCCTTTACATCTGTCAGAGAATCTCTTAAATCAAATCTGCCATCAAGCATACAAAGCACCGCGCATAATGCATTGGGCGATACTGATATCCTTTCATTATTGGCAAAAATACCCGGATAATACTCTTTAACCTTCTCCTTAAACCAGTCATCTATATATTTTGCCTGCGCCTTTACCGAACCATATACCCTTATACGTTCAGGAGTAAGTCTCTCCTCTTCCCCAATAATGTCATTAATTATCTTAATAAAGAGTATCTTTGAAAATTCATCAAATGATGCCGACGGATCAAGCTTATCCATCGACCTTATCTTGGTATGTATCTGCCTGAAGAGCCTCCGGTAATCCGTAACCCTGTTTTTTTCATTATCAGCCGTATTTACTTCCATAAGCTTCTCTTCCGCTCCGTCCGACATATATTGCTCAAGCACAGCCTTAAACTTCGCAAAACCGTCCTTCTTCATAGTCTCAATGTCACTGTCAAAAACAACGTCTTTCTTGTTTCTGGACAGATACACACGCACAACAGTTCTATAATAATTACTAAGAACAGATACCGGTGCCTCAAGATAAAAGGCATAGGAATCTATCTGTCCGAAATAATCCTCTAATTTTTCATCCGGA
This sequence comes from uncultured Lachnospiraceae bacterium, assembly GCA_964491975.1. Taxonomy (GTDB): domain Bacteria; phylum Bacillota; class Clostridia; order Lachnospirales; family Lachnospiraceae; genus SIG300. The sequence goes on from CAZBHM010000013.1 coordinate 4,351, forward strand.
GCCTTTGAATCTATAACTAGAACATTCTCACCCTTTTCATTCTCGATTACAACATCTGCTTCCTTCGTAACAGTTGTTCTTCCCTGTGTAATCTTAACAGGCTTATGAAGATGTACATGCTCACTTGGAAATTCAAGTATATCCTTAAGCATAATACTATATATAAACTTAGTTTCAACATCTGCTTCCGTCAAATATCTGTTATCTGGTTCATTTTTCATCCAAAGCACTCCTTAATTTTGTTTCATGCACTCCTAAACGCTTTCTTATTTTGCTACTCTATAACGCAGCCCTTTTTAAGAATTATATTGGCATACTGGGCTTTCTCGCCTGTTGCAACAATCGCATAGGCCTTCTTTGCCCTCTCATAATACTCAAATCTCTCTAGATAGAATACACCTGCATTCTCGTCGCTCTTAAGAAGCTCCTTATATTCATCCTGGATTACCGGAACTATCGTATCACCTTCTACAACCTTCATAAGTCCCGCATTATTGTTGTCATACTGGTCAAGTGGCATAAGCTTAAGCACTGCCCGAAGCACTTCCACGGCACCATGTCCGTCAAGTCTTACAAGCCTGCTTCCTGCCTCTTTTGCAATCGAAGCACCCGGAAAATTGCCGTCCGCTATAACTATTTCGTCACCATGTCCCATTTCCATAAGAACCTTAAGAAGCTCCGGTGAAATAATTGAAGGTATTCCCTTTAACATAACAGCACCCTCCTACTTCTTATACATAGGGCCATATGCCGCACATGCCCGGTAATCCTGACCCTCTTTATCCATACCGAATGCATTCCATGCTGCCGGTCTGAAAATCTTCTCCTCAGGAACATTATGCATTGCTACAGGGATTCTAAGCATTGAACACATAGTAATCAAATCTGCGCCTATATGACCATAGCTTATTGCACCGTGGTTTGCACCCCAGTTATTCATAACATCATAAGCTGTATTAAACGGTCCTGCCTTATGGTCACATCTTGGTGCAAACCATGTACAAGGCCATGTATAATCAGTACGCTTCCAAAGCACATCAGTTACCTCATCAGGAAGCTTAACCGTCCAGCCCTCTGCAATCTGAAGCATCGGTCCAAGGCCTTTAACAAGGTTAAGTCTTATCATGGTAGCAGGCATTTCTTCCTCTGTAACAAATCTTGAAGAGAAGCCGCCGCCTCTGAAATATCCATAATCGGCTGCATTCCATGTAGTTGCATTAAGGATTTCTTCCATATCCTTCTCATTAACCTCATACCACGGCTTCATAACAGCATTACCGTTCTCATCCTTTGCCTTACCACAGGCATCAAGACATGCTGCACCTGAATTAATAAGGTGAATAAATCCGCCTGCCTCTTTTGCCTTTCCGCAAAGCTCGTATCCGCCTGTTGCCTCCCTGACAGCCTCAGGACTCCAGTATGTACGTACATCTGCGAAAATCTGTGCACGGTTGGTAAGAAGCTTCATAAAAAGCATTCCAATACCGTTAAGCACATCATTCTCTGTAGCAAGAACATATGGCTCTCTCGCACCATTCCAGTCAAAAGAAGTATTAAGAAGTGCTTCTGCAAAATCACAATTAGGATAAAAATCTGTCCACTGGCGCTGTCCCTGGAAACCTGCCGCAATAGCGTTATGACCAACCATTTCCTCCTCACAGCCCTCCGGAAGGTTCTTATTACCGTTCATAAGATCCTTGATGATACACATCATCTTAACAACAAACTTCCAGTCCTCATCCTTTTCTGCCTCAGACTTCTGAACCTCAGAAGGATTCTTGTCAAAGCCCTCCTTGCATTTCTCCCTGGTCCACTTATAAGCCTTCTCAAACTCATCCTTATCATATATATCCTTGCTCATTCTGCGGATAATTTCAACCTCATCCACAGACTCAACTCTCATGCCAAGATATTCTTCAATAAATGCAGGGTCAATAATTGAACCACCGATACCCATACAGATAGAGCCAATCTGTAAATATGATTTTCCACGCATCGTGGCAACTGCAACTGCCGCACGGCCAAATCTTAAAAGCTTCTCCCTTACGTCATCAGGAATCTCTGTTGAATCTGCCGCCTGAACATCATGTCCATAAATACCAAATGCCGGAAGCCCCTTCTGTGCATGTGTTGCAAGTACGGATGCAAGATAAACCGCACCCGGTCTCTCTGTTCCGTTAAAACCCCATACACCCTTGATTGTATTTCTGTCCATATCCATCGTCTCTGCGCCGTAGCACCAACACGGTGTAACAGTAAGCGTAATGTCTACGCCTTCCTTTGCAAAGTAATCAGCACATACTGCTGCCTCTGCCACTCTTCCGATTGTAGTCGGAGAAATAACAACCTTTACAGGTTCTCCGTTAGAATAACGAAGATTCTCCTCAAATAATTTCTTTGCAGACCTTGCCATATTCATGGTCTGCTCTTCAAGAGATTCTCTTACCTTAAGATAACCTCTTCTTCCATCAATTGTCGGTCTGATACCAATTACAGGGTATGCTCCGATTAATCTGCTCTCTGCCATAATTTCATTCTCCTTTTCTTCTATATAAAAGCGCCAAAATGCCCGTTTCTATCATTCTGTTACCGTTGTTTCCACAACTGTTGCTTCTTCCTCTGCCGCTGTTGTTTCCACAACTGTTGTTTCTTCCTCTGCCGCTGTTGTTTCCACAACTGTTGTCTCTTCCACAACAGATGTTTCCGGCTCTGCCGCCGGTGACGTTGTCATTATCTCAATGACAACCGTTACCCTCTCCGTTGTTGTCTCCGGCTCTTCAACAGCCTCCGTCTTTTCAATCTTCCTTGCTGCTACTACAAGTCTTCCATTCTCCTGAGAATAGTCACATGTTGAAAGTGCCAGAAGCTCATCACCAAAAACAGGCGTTATACCTGTATCATATAAAGAAAGCTTTTTAACATTCTCAATATAATCATTAAATTCTTCTTCAGTATCAGCATTTATAAAGTTATAATACTTAAATACTTCATCCACGTTATTATACACCTTGGACTTAAACACTGCAAAAATTTCATATTCGCCTTCTTCATAAATAGTATCAAACTTAATATACTGATGCTTTTTATAGTATGACTTTTTAGCATAATCCCTGAGACTTCCAAACATGGTTTTATTCGACATACGATGCCCGTGCAGAATAATATTCGTACTTGGCTTCTCAAAATCACATCTGTAATCAAAAATTATCTGGCCGGGTTTACTGTAATTACCGTAAAAGTCCTTATAAAGATAATAATCATTATCCCCTTCTACCTCAAGCACAGGATAATCTATGGGAGTATCTTCTATCTTAATCCATCCGACCATATGATTATTAATCTCATACAGTTCCTTATACTGCGGAAGAATTTCCTTTACTTCCTCAGTCGTTGTCTCCGGCTCAGTAGTTGCCTCCTCTGTTGTTGTCTCTTCCGCTACGGTCTCCTCAATCGGTGGCTCTGTCACGGCCGGGGTTGTTGCCGGTTCGCATGTGGGTTCAGTATATAATGCTTCAGATGTGGCATTATTCTTAATCTCCCTTATATCATCATCTGTTTTAGCCGCTTTTAAATTACCACCAAGCTCTATACCAATAATTACAAGCATCAGTACTGTAACAGATATCGATACCCAAAAGACTATTTTTCTTATCTTTTCCTTCTTCTCCATTGTAAACCTCCACAAAACCATACATACCTTAATAATACACCCGGCGACCGAAAAAAACAATGTTTAGAATTGCTATTTTTATGTAACAGCTCACCTCATATTCCAAAGACGTTCATATTCTTCATCCGTAAGCTTTATAACTCCGCCGTGTCTTTTAAGTGTTTTACCAAGATTATAGCTTTCCGGCTCTGCCACTTCAAACTCTCCGCCTGCAAGGTTACTGCTTATAAATGGCAGATAACCTTTCTTTGCCGCAAACTGGTCTGCAATAAGACACCATCTTCCATCAGGCAGCTTATAACATTCCGGTCCCTCAAGTCCAAAGAAATTGTCAAGAACCGGTGAAGATACCTTTTCATAATCTTTTCCTGCAAGATTCTTAGAACGGTCAAGTCTTATGGTCTTTGTTGTCTCATCCTTGGTAAACCTGTAATACCAGCCATCTTCCCACACAATTGTTGAATCTATTACGTGATTTTCAGCCTCAAAATATACAAAAGGCTCTGAAAATTCCTTAAAATCCCTAGTGTATGCAGCATATATTCTCTGCTTTGAGCTTTCATCTTTCTCAAGCTTAATCCTTGAAGCCCAGAATACAAAAAATGCTTCTTTCTCCTTATCATATACGCTCTCAGGTGCCCACACACAACCGGCATTCTCCACTCCTACCGTAACTGCTCTTTCCTCACTCCAGTTAACAAGGTCAAAAGACTCCCACACAATAAGATTCCGGCTTCCGGCACCGCTTGCCGCTTCCCAGCCTTTACCGGCTTCAATACGAAGATCCGTGGCAATAAGATAAAACTTATTATTAACCTCATCCCTTACTATAAACGGATCTCTTACACCCTTCTCACCAATTTTGGAAACAAGCACCGGCTTACCGTCATTAAGGTCGTTCCAGTTAAGCCCGTCCTTACTTACCGAAAAATATACCTGCTCTCCATCCTTCTGTTCGCCAATAAAATGTACAAATAAATATCCTGCCATAATCTGACCTCCGTAATAATAATATTAAGCATATGATTTTAACTGGTTTTAATTGCTTCCAATGCAGAAATCTTAACCGCCTTATTGGCAGGATAATATCCCGACACAAGACCTATAAATATCGAAAATACTATTGCAGCCAGCAAAAGCCACGGTGGCACTACACACACACGCGTAATGTTTTCCCCTCCGGCAACTGCCGCAACCAGATTTTCCCACGTAAAATCTCCGCCAAAAGAAAATAAATTAATTGCCACAGCAATAATCATACTTATAATTCCGCCAACAACTCCTCCAATAAATCCAATAGTGCCGGCCTCTGCCAAAAATAAAACCCTGATATTGTTAACATAACAGCCTAATGACTTCATAATTCCTATCTCACGTGTGCGCTCAGAAATGGACATAATCATAGTATTAGTAATACCAAGTGCCGCCACAAAAAGCGAAATTCCTCCAAGTCCGCCAAGCATCAGCTGCTTCTGACGGGCTTCCTTTTCCATAGGCTCCCTGATACTTTCCATTGAAGAAGTGGAAAACCCGAGTGCCCTGATACTTTTTTCGGCTTCGGCTACCTTTGTAATATCACTTACCTTTACAATAACTGTTCTATAATCCATCTTCTTCTGACTTTTACCCTGAATCTCAGAAATTATACTCTTAATATCTGCAATACTCATCACCAGACCTTCTGCAGTCTCATAGCCCTTTACATAATCTTCTTTGAGCACACCTGTAGACTGCACCGGAAAACGGAACTTTTTACCATCTGCTTCAACCTCAATAACCATGGGCACCTCAGTAACCTCAAAATATGGATCTGGAGAACTAATCATATTCCCATATTCATCCATTTCTCCATCCCACCAATATATCATGTTACTCCCCGCAGGCCTTAATGTGTCCGCAAAACTATATGCCAGATACCGCCCTGCAAGCACCTCATATGACTTCTTTACATTCCTGCCTGACATCAACTTATAACCCATTTGTTCAAGCTCCTTAGTGTCTATTCCCACAACGGTACTCCACTCTGCAACATAACGGTCATTTACTCCGGCACAAAGCTTTAGTACATATCCGTAATCATCCAGATAAATCTTTGGTGTAACCGCAACAACATCCGGAATAGCCTTTATTGCAGAAACAGCACTGTCATCAAGTGCCCCATCCTCACTGCCTGTTTGCCGGGGTGTAACTGTAATAATGGTCAAATCTCCCATCTGTTCAAGCATCATACGCTGTGATTCTGCTGTCCCAAGTCCGATTGATATCATAATTACAATAGAACAACAGCCAATCAATACTCCGAGCATCGTTAAAAATGTTCTGGATTTACGCCTCAAAAGATTTTGTACACACATCCTCATAATATCTTCCGGTTTCATAAAAAATCCTCCCTACATGTCAGACTTTTTTTCATCATCCGGCCATTCATCAAGCCAGCCTGCATCATATTCCGCTGCTGCCTTACGCTTTTTCTTCTTCTTTACAACACTTATTATAATAATAATCACAACTGCCGTCAGCACTACTCCGGCACCGATAACAGGCAGTCTGTTATCGTTCTCCGGTACCTCTTCCTGATAGTAATAATCATCTTCCGGATACCAGATATCATACTGCATTTCCTCTACATTTAAGGTAAGCGGAAATTCAATTGTGTGTACCTGCAAATTAGCATCCTCATAATTTATCTTAAGATTTACATTTACCTCTCCCGGCATCTGCGGTGTAAATATGAAACTGATATTTCCACTCTTTCCCGGTTCAAAATTACCCAGATACTGTGTTTTTGACGGTGATTCAACATCTCCTTCAATAATTGCTTCTACATTGCCTACCTCTGCTTTTCCCTTATTGACATAAGAAAGCGAGAGAAAGACCTCCTCACCCACGTAGACCATTTCAGGTATCGAAGGTGCATTAATCTTAAAACGATCAGGCTGAAAAACAGGCACGGACAGCTTTATGTCCGTAGCAGCCGAGGAACGCTTATTTCCATCCATATATTCATATTTACAACTGATGCTGATAGTCTGCGCACCGGTCTTCGCCACCGCCAGCGCCTGCATGTTTACGGCCAGCTCCTCCTTTTTTAAGGAGTCGATACTGTCATAATGAAATGTATTTGTACCTCCATCTATTGCAAAGCTGTCAACACCGTCAATCGTTACAACTATATTTTCCACCGGAATCTTTCCTGTATTTTCCAGTGAAAATTTAAGTGGAAATTTTCCTCCTGCCAAAACGGCATCTTCTCCGTAGGTATAATCACTTACCACAATGTTAGGAACCGAGCTGTCAGCTGTGTAAGCTTCCGTTATGTATGAGGCAAACGTGACACGCTCAGACACATTCCCTTTTATTACCTCACCGCCTGAATCATAAGAAAATTTTATATCCAGATTAATTTCCTGTGTAGATGAGGTTAACTCCTTTGCTGACTTTAGCTTTAACGGAATCGAAGCCGAATTTCCCGCCTCAACTAAATCAAACACAAATGTTGAAAATTCATTCTGCAAGACGAGACTGTCCGCAGTAGATACCGAAACAACCATATTTTTTACTGCGACATCACCTGCATTCTTAAGATTCAGTGTTACCTTAAATGTTTCATTTGCCGAAACAGGTTTAAGCGCACTTCGCGTAACAATAATCTGAGGTTCTGAATGCTTTTCCTCACTTTTTATAACCACCGGAATTGTAAGACGGTCCGTACAGGAGCCCTGAACCGTCTGCTGATTATTATAATAATTAAACTTAAGTTCAACACCCAGACTCTGCGCTTCCGATGATGTTGAATCGGCCACCTTAACTCTAAGTACGATAGAATGACTTTGCCGTCCCGGAATACTGTTAAGTAAAACTGAAGAGCTTCCACCGACAATCATAAGTGAATCCGAGGGTGTAAATGTTGCCACCGCAGAAGTAATTTCCTTCTTATCCACATTTTTAAATGTAACTATTATGTCTGTTTCCTGTCCCGGCAAAATCGGCGTTTCTGTCTCAGCACGACTTATAAGAATTACCGGTGCAGGCTCCGGGTCAGGAATATCAGGCTCCGGCTCTGTTACTGAACTGTCATATTCCTTAACCTCTGCAATTGTCAGCTCCATTGCAACAAAAGAATCTGCAATATTCTTATATCCGCACATAAAGCGGAATATATTGCCTTGACCACTGTACCTCAAATTGGAAAATGTTATATCATACGTCAATATGTCCTGCGGTTCGGATGTAATTTCAACTGAAATATCGCCGCCAGAAACCGAAATACCACTGCCAGAAACCGGCTCCCTGCCTCCCGAAAAGCTGTCAACAAGTCTGTTGATATCAAGATTATCCTTACTTCCAATCATTTCGGCAGTAAGCCCAAGATGTTTTATGGAAACCTTTATTGTAACCAGACTGCCCTTTGTAATAGTAGTTCTTGATACGCTATAGCCCATTATTACAGGCCTGCTTTCCTGCTCGGAAAGCGTGTAAACAGCCTCATCTTCTATCGGCCCGGCTGCCTGACCTTCCAAAAAATCTGTTTCTTCAACTGCCAAAACAATATCGGCTGTTAAAGTCAGTAAAATAAGTACTACTGACAGTAATACTGAAATCAATTTTTTTATCTTCATATTTTACCTCACATTCTGTTAACTGTTTTTATTAACCATTTCATCACTGACAATCACTCCATCCGTCAGCCGGACAATTCTGTCAGCATATGCAGCCATCTCCGGATCATGCGTCACCAAAACAATAGTCTGATGAAATTTCCTGGCAAAGCTGCATATCATTTCCATAATTTCCACTGTTGTCACAGAATCCAGATTTCCCGTAGGTTCATCTGCAAACACAATATCGGGCCGTGTAACAAATGCCCTTGCAATTCCGGCGCGCTGCTGTTGTCCACCGGACATCTGCGATGGAAAATGGTCAAGCCTGTGCGAAAGCCCCACCCTGCACAACATCTTTTTTGCCATTGCCTCACGCTTCTTTTTCGGCACTCCCCTGAACATAAGCGGTAATGCCACATTTTCTGTTGCAGTCAGATTAGGAAGCAGATTATAAGCCTGAAATACAAAACCAATATGCCGTTGTCTGAATGCGGCAAGTCCATCCTCATCCAGCTTCGAAATGGGCACTCCACCAATATAGACGCACCCTCGTGTCGGCTTTTCCATTCCTGCAAGCTGATTAAGCAATGTGCTTTTTCCTGAACCTGATGATCCAAAAATGCAACAGATTTCTCCCCTATATATATTCAGATTAATCCGTTTTAATGCAACTACTGTCTCATCCTCAAGCGGATACTCCATTCGCACATCTTTTACTTCAATAATAGGTTTTTCTTTTGAACATCGTTCCATAAACACATCCTCCTCTCCCTAATAGATACTTTTACCTATGTAAAAAGTGACACTTAATTTTAATTTTTCAAAACACATCTGAATAACAAGGCTATTTTAGCATAGGTAATATCAAAATAGCAATAGTATGAAGGACTACTCTTTATTATTCTCATTATACCTGAAAATCAAAGTTCTTGACACCAAAAGTTATATGTGGTATACTCTGTTTTATTCGCTAGGGGCGCCATTGCTGAGAAGTGGTAAAACCACTGACCCTCATTACTTGATCCGGTTAATACCGGCGTAAGGAAGCACTTTTGACGACCCCTCCTGACTATTTTTAAGGAGGTTTTTTTTATGCTTTACGACGTAGTTGTAAACGACTGGGGCGAAACTACATATGTCCCGACCACACTTGGCAGCATACTGCTTGCCGCACTTATTATTGTAATTCTTGTTACAGGCGTAACTCTCGCCAAAAAGGACAAGGCCGGAAAAATAACTGTTAAACAGCTTGTTTTCTGTGCCCTATCCATTGCTCTTGCCACGGTACTTTCATACATCAAGGTGTTCAAATTCCCGACCGGCGGCTCCATAACACTTCTTTCCATGCTTGTCATCTGTCTTCCGGGATATTTCTTTGGAGCAGGCACCGGCATTATGGCAGGCATCGCATATGGTCTTCTTCAAATGCTTATAGACCCGTATATTCTCTATCCGATGCAGCTTCTCATAGACTACCCTCTTGCCTTCGGCGCACTTGGATTGTCCGGACTTTTTGCCAATGCAAAGCATGGCCTGATTAAAGGCTACTTAACCGGTGTTGCCGGAAGATACGTATTTGCCGTACTCTCGGGATATATATTCTTTGGAATGTACGCATGGGAAGGCTGGCATCCCCTTACCTATTCACTCATATATAATGCAATTTATATTTTTGCAGAAGCAGCCGTTACCATTGCAGTTATTTTAATTCCGACCGTCAAAAAATCAATTAATCAGATAAAGGCCATGACTTAAGTTTACTTTAACGGCTTACTTACCTGTCGGCAAAAAAGACCGCGATACAGATGTCAGTCTGTACCACGGTCTTTTATTAATCATCTGTTTTATTCCTGCGCACCAAGTATGTCTGCCTTAATCTCAGCCACGCAGTCCTCTAAAATATTGTTATGATACCTTTTTGTAATACCGCACTTTTCGATATTCTCTTCTGCAAAATCTCCGATGTCTGCAAGAAATCTTCTGCACATTTCCGCATACTTAGGGCTTTTCTGCTGCTTCTCACGATAAAGCGCCCTCTCAAGCCTTACTCCATCCTCAACCTCTATGTAAAGCGGCACCATTACCTCCTTACCATAATACTCACACATTGCCGCATATGACTCAAGCGTACCAAGCCCCACATAGCTTCTTTTTGACAAATCCACCTGCCCGTCATCAACCGTAAAATAATACCACTTACCATGAATGGTATCGTAACAGCGCATTTCCACAAGCTTACCATTTTTTTCGAACTCGCGCATGACCGCCTCATCCGTAAAATGATACTCCACTCCGTCATGTTCACCGAATCTTATAGGCCGTGTTGTATAAAGCACTATAGTTTTAAGCCCAAGCGCTTCATCTCCAAGAAGCTCCTTATAAATCGTATCTTTTCCCGAAGAACTCTTTCCCATCACATAATAAATCTTACCTTTATCCACAATTTCTGCTCCTCCTTTAATCATTATCCACAACTAATATATTTTTTCCGCTTTTATCAGAGAATCCCATTAATCTTCCCGTAATATCCTTCTTAGTCTCTTTACACTCTTCCCGGTACTTGTTAATTATATCAAGAAGCTCACCAGTTATAATCTCCCCCGGTACAAGAAGCGGTACTCCCGGCGGATAAAGATAAACATACTCCGCACTTATGTGCCCCAAAGATTTTTCCAGTGGAATATGTACTGCATCTGCCAAATTCATTGCCATATAGGGGGGCATTGCCGTAACCGCATGATACGTATACTCAGACTTTCCACATATTTTTTTTAAATCACTATCCCTGTCCACATATGCATCATTCTTTCCACCACATCGTTTATCAATATTATAAAACGCAGCATATACTCTGTCAAATGCAAAAATATCATCCACCACCGATGTCATAAGAAGCACATTTCTTCCTTTTGACATCTCTGCCTGAATCCCATAATCCTCAAGCAGCATTTCTTCAATCTGCTTTCCTGACAGCTGCCCATGATTTTTACATGAAATAAGAAGCTTTGTAGGGTCAATGTCAAAAACTCCACTGCCAGTAACGGCTTCTTCTTGCATTATCTCAATATTTTCAAGCCCTTTAAGCTTCTTCTTAAAACTGTCCAGCTCTTCCAAATATCTTTCCTGACGATTTTTTTGTGTCAGCATGTATTCGACTGCATAATCTATACTCGCCATAAAAAGATATGACGGACTGGAGGTCTGATACATTGCATAATACCTTGAAAGTCTCTGTAAATCCACATATCTGTCATTTACAAGATGCATCACCGCCGTCTGTGTAAGTGCCGGCAAAAGCTTGTGAAAGCTCTGCACAACTATATCAGCGCCACAGTCAACTGCGGATTTCGGACATCCGTCCATAAGCTTAAAATGTGCTCCGTGCGCCTCGTCCACAATCAATGGAATATTATATTCATGCACCACCCTGGCAATTGCACTTACATCTGACACAATTCCCTCATAGGTCGGAGAAGTAATCACTACCGCCCTAATATTTGCATCCTCCTCAAGACAAGCCCTTACATCGTCAGCCATTATGCCGCCATAAATATCCCACTCACAAAGTGCCTTAGGATACACATATTTCAAGGTGAGCCTGTTAAGATATGCTGCATTATATACAGCCTTATGACAATTACGCGCCACCAGCACCGTACCATCTATATCCGTGCAGGCTGCTATTGCCGTAAGAAGCCCGCCGGTGCTTCCATTAACAAGCATATAGCTTTTCTTAACTCCGTAGCTTTCAGTAAGTCTCTCTGTTGCTTTTCTTATTATTCCCTCTGCCTCGTACAGATTATCAAGTCCCGGAACCTCCGTAAAATCCATTTCCCATGGATTCCAATCCGGCAAAATATCACTCCTTCGTTTATGCCCCGGCATATGCATCGGCAAAATATCCGACTTGTTGTATTCTTTTAAACTTTCATGTAAATTTTGCATATTATTTCCTTTCAAAAATTCGCTGCTGACAAAAAAATTTACTATTATATTTCTACAAAATATGCTATTATAATATTAAACAGCAAATTACTTCCCGAATTATAAAACGGCACAGGCCGGGAAAGGATTCTCAAATGGATAAAACACCACAACCAACTAATACCAACGGCAATAATTCAAAGCCTTTAACAAGCACCAACAGCACAACAATAGCAGATATTAAGAAAAATTCCAGCTCTAATAATACAAACAATAAATCTCACGAGAAAAGGAAAATCTCCGTCATAAGTGTATTTGGATTTATAATAATAATGCTCGCACTTGGTGGCGTTACCATTCTTTTTCTTAAGCAGGGCAATGATATAAATACTGCCCTCTCAACCTTATCAGCAGCACAGTCCCAGTTCTACAGCGAGCTTGCCGTGCTTAATTCAAACCTTGCTGACACCACATCGACAACCGCAACAACGTCTGAAGGACCCGTTCACATAATTGAAATCGACAAGGATACTACTCCCGATGTTCCTTCATCAGAAGCTGAAAGTACACCTGCTGCTGCCACCACTACCCAGGCTCCGACTACTACCCAGACCCCGACTACCACCCAGACCCCGACTACCACCCAGGCCCCGACTACCACCCAGGCCCCGACTACCACTCAGGCTCCGACTACCACCCAGGCCCCGACTACCACTCAGGCTCCAACCACAACACCGGAGACGACTACCACTAAAACTGATATTCCTGCACCACCCATGTCCCAAAAATATGTATCCATGTATCTTGGCAGCAACGAATATCGTATTCCTGTTATACAGACGCTTCCAATGCATAACTATAACTGGGACAATGTTCTTAAAACCAAAAATAACCTCAGATACTATGCCGAGAATGGCAAAAAAAGCTCACTTATCGGCATAGACGTATCATCACACCAAAAGGTTATCGACTGGAACAAGGTTAAGGCTGCCGGTGTTGAATACGCTATAATCCGTGTCGGCTTTCGCGGCTATGGAGAAGCCGGTACCATAGTACTTGATGAATATTTTCACAGCAACATACAGTCGGCACTTGATGCCGGCATAAAAGTCGGGGTATATTTCTTCTCCCAGGCAATTACTGAAGCTGAAGCCATCGAAGAAGCCGAATTTCTGCTTAACGAAATCAAGGGCTATGACATAACCTTCCCTGTTGTATATGACCCGGAAGATATCTCCGGTGACAAGGCACGGACTGACGGCTTAAGCGGCGAACAGATAACCAGCCAGTGCATTGCTTTCTGTGAACGAATAAAACAGGAAGGCTATACTCCTATGATTTATGCTAATAAGCGCTGGACCCTGACAAGAATCGACTTAACCCGTCTTACTGACTATGACCTGTGGCTTGCCGCATATGTAGAACGCCCTGACATACCATATCTTTTTAAAATGTGGCAGTACTCATCCTCAGGTACCGTTGACGGAATAAATGGTTCTGTTGATTTAAATATCAGTTTTAAAGATTATTCAAAATAAAGCCCGGCAGATATACTCTGCCTGCTGATAACCAAATAACTGCTTTGCCGTTTATCGGTTAAATCCCGGGGGAATGACAGCCTCCGGGATTTTCTGTAATAAAAAACGCACCTGCACCATATTTATTAGTAAGTATAGCATTTAGCTTAAATAGTTTCAACATTTTGTTTATCATATAAACATTAGGGCTACACTTAAATAAAGGGGGTACCACACATGGAAACACTTTATTACATTTTAATCATTGCCGCCTTAACGGCACTGATTTACCTGTGGCTCATTGCACCGCGCATATTCAGACGGCCTGACATGACCTTTTTTAAGCAATACCACTATGCCCACCGCGGCCTTCACAATACCTCAAATGCACCTGAAAATTCACTCAAAGCATTTCTAAGTGCCGTTGAAAACGGCTATGGCATTGAGCTTGACGTACACCTTACCAAAGACAACATTCCTGTTGTTTTTCATGACAGCACCCTTAACCGCATGTGCAGCGTAGATAAAAAGCTATGCGAACTTACGTTTAGCGAGCTTAAAACGCTTACACTGGCTGACAGCAGCGAAACAATTCCCTCCCTTGAAGATGTGCTTTCACTTGTAAAGGGTTCAGTTCCATTAATTATTGAATTTAAAGCCGAAAAAAATACAGCCGTTCTCTGCGAAGCAGTAAACCGCTGTATGTCTGACTATTCCGGCACATATTGCATCCAGTCATTTTATCCTTCCGTACTTGGCTGGTACCGAAAAAACCGCCCTGATATCGCACGCGGACAACTTTCAAGCAACTTTAAGCATGAACATAAATTCTGTTCTGTTTCACTTACTGTACTATCCTGCCTGCTTACCAACTGTTACACACGCCCTGACTTTATTTCCTACAATTGTAAATATCCATTCGAAATATCAAGAATCCTCTGCCGCGACCTTTTCTTAGCCCCATCACTGGCCTGGACCGTACGCTCAGTCAAAGAATTTATCGATATCAAGGATTACTTTGACAGTTATATTTTTGAAGATTTTAAACTCTCTAACCGCATACTTTAAACCAGAAAGTCATCATCGCCTATTTCACACTGCAATAAGTGATGATGCCTTTTTATATCAGACTATTTTCAGATAACACAGCCCACAGCTTTTAACGGCAAAACCTATGTTATACTGTATCTCTATAAAGAACCAGCTCTACTTTGTTATCCTTTTTCTTAATCGTATATCTGTCAATCATCATTCCAAGCAAAAGAAGCTGACTGCTCTCCCCCGGGTCTCCCGAACCTGCAAGCTCCCAGTATATGTCCTCCATTCCCTCATTCTTCGGCTCATCAAATGCCTTTATTAACAAATGTATGCCCTGCTCATATTCCGGCAGATAATCTGCACAGAATGTAATCTTTATCCCGCCCTCATATTTTTCTATGTCTGAGCTTAAGCAGTCCGCACCCAGTGAAAAAAAGAACATCATAAGCTCTTCCACTATCTTTGCTGCCTTTTTTTCCTCATGATTCATATTTTCACCTTTCTATTCCTTACTTTTTCTAAACTCTCTTACTTTAAAGCGTTTCATAAAGCTCTCAATAAACGGAACCATTACAATAGCAACCCAGCCTGCACCAAAACCATTATTATAAAGATTAAGCCCGCCGGAAAGTGCGCCGGTACATACCACAAGTGCCGCATGAAGCATGCCACAAACCAGACCGGCCACAATACCAAACTGCCCCGCTATCGGCGCAATTGCCATTACAAATATCGCCGCAACCTGCATTGCCGGGTCAGCCGGGTCATATACTGACAGCTTTGCCATAAGAAATACCCCCGCCATAACAGGAAGATAATTTTTAACATGCACACCAAATGCTGCAAATCCAAACAAAGCAAGTATGCCGCCAACAACAGGTCCTGCCATATCTCTGCCCGTCAAAAGTATATATATCTCCGCAGCCATTCCTGCAAGTCCCATGTTCATAAGCGTAGAGCCCGCACCATCCATAATAACAAAATCACTAACAGCCCGGCCAGGATGCCTCATCACGCTCCTAAGACCATTTAAGCTGCCCTTTTCAAGATACAGACCAAACAAAATTGTCCCCATAAAATATATAAAAAGCCCTGCCGTAATCCCCGGATGCAGTCCATCTTTCCACAAAAACTGTATCCTGCTCTCTATTCCCGCAGCCCTAAAAACCGAATACACAACTGTTGCCAGCATACCGCCTGCAAATCCAACATTTGTAAGGCAGTAACCCATATGCATGGATGCGGTATGCACCGCCAGCGGCGGCAGAATGTAACCAATAAGAACACCTGTCACCACCCCGGCTGCGATATTAATACCTTCCGCAAATTTTAGGCTATAAACCATATCCGTAACAAATGGTGCCAGACATGTTGCAAACAGTGCCGTATATATATACCTTGCAAACGCTGCCTTATGAAGTCTGGCATACATCCACACTCCCACTATACACGGAAATGCATTCACCGGATTTTTCCCCCACAGGCCAAACCCGGCATTAATAAATATTGCCGCCATTGTAAGTCCGGTATAAGGTATCTTAACCATTTCAATCAAAACGACTGCCAGTAACAGCATAAGTCCTGCATTAAAAAATGCCGCTCCATATCCTGCCACCACAAAATAATCAGTAGTAAGAACATCTCTTTCGCTTATGATTTTCTTCATGCCTTCAAATATCTCTGCCGGCGATGCCATCAAAAAAGCGGCTCCCCAAAGTACAATGAGCGTAAATGCACAAAAAATTCTAAGCTCCTTACCTGCCACCCTCGTCCTCATAAAAATCCCTTCATCTTTAAAAATTTAAGCAATCCTAAAATAATCCAAATACGCTTTATATTTATCCTGTGCAGTCAGACAAGTATCTGTCAGATACCCTTTTTCATTGTCCCACTCTTTCAAACCTCGATAATAATATATTACCCCATAACAACAAGCTTTTTTGCCGCTTTCGGAATTATTTTTATCTTTATCAAACTAGCAGAAAAGCTAGCCGACAACAACATCATTTTCTATTTTTTAATAATATGCTATAATTATATCATTGCAATGATAGTTTCTTGATAGCTATAAATACGATTTCTGGTTTACCTGAAGTGAAAAGTTTATTTCCAATTTGAAATAGAACTAGCCCTCTACCAAATAAATGGACACCGGTACTAATTCCCGAAGGTTTTCTTTTTCCTGTTCATCTTCTACATGAAATCCCATACCGGCAATTGCCGTTTCAAGCACCTTTATTTGAACTTCTTTCTTCTTAAATATATCTGGTTTGAAAAATCCCGCATTAAATTCGTCATGCTTCTCTTGCCGCAGATATTCTGCCATAATTATTCTCCTATCATTGTTGCGATTTCAGCCTGCAATTTTTCCAAGCTATCCTTCGCCAAATTCATACGCCCACTTAAAGAATCCAGATATGCATCCAGTTTTTCTTTATTCCTCAAAGTACTTTTCGCAATAAAAGGAAAACAATTCATAATTCCTTCAATCTCACCCATTACTGCTTCCTGCATATTCATATATCTTGTCTTTGCACTATACAAAACTGCATCCTCTTGCGTATTCTCTGATACCGTTAAAGACATTTCCATCAGCTCCGTCCAGCATGCAGCCTCAGCAGTAGTAAAATCTTTATTAATCAAAGCGGCCGCGGCCAGATAATCACCAATATCATTAATAATCTCTCTCTTTTTTCCTCAATAGCACGCATTGCTTTTCCATATTCATCTGCATAATGCGTATTACAAGACCAGATGCGAAAAGTCAAACTCGGCTCCATCATTTGCATTCTTAAACATTTTAAGTTAAGTCTTGTATCTTTTGAGCCTATATTTTATCTCAGTTACATATATTATTTTCACTTACTGATTTTCTGTTGCCAGAATGTTGCCACGATTGTATTATACATGGATTCCAATCATCTGCAAAGAACTTTTTAATTTTTATTGATGTTTTACACTTTCCTCATTGACACTTTTTAAATTTTCAGCCAAGCGTATCATCATATCTATCGTCAGAATACTCTTCAGAGAGTGTTCCTTCGTCCCATAATTCATTTGAATACCATGGCATATTTTATTTCTACATGGATGATTACTCTCATTCATTTTATTGTCAGAAGTCAAAATAATATTGTATATATACTCTACTGCCTTTATCCAGTATACTATACCCTCTTCTGCCTCTGTTATAAACCACAACAACTGGTTTTTCTCACTTTTCTCATTTATTCTGTTTGGTTGTCCTTTAGTTGGATTAAAACTCTCGTATGCATTCTTTACTTCTTCAAAATCAAATTCTTTTCCATAAGACTCTTGCATTTTGTAAGTATCTGTAATAATTCCATTTAACTGGCAAGAAAAAATTGAAACACAGGCATAATAAGCGTTATTCATATACATTTCAACTGCTTCTCTTAATATAGGAATTCGTTTTTCATCAATCACACTTGATTTTGTCCAATCTTCATATAACTTTTCTACAAATTCCACCGTACAAAAATCAAATACAATCTCTCTTATTTTTTGCTCGTTTTCCTCCGATAGATATGTATACGGATTTAATGCTTCAATAAGTTCATCTGTACAGATAAAATATAAAGGCCACTGCAAACTTTCCAATTTATTTAGATTATGAAAACATTTCAATCCCTTAATTACATCTTGAGAAAGGGCTGGAATTTGAAATCTCTTGATTTGATTTGCAAATTTATAAAATGATTGCATCGCTTCACTTTGATTCACTGTCACAACAACATCTTTTAATGATGAAGATAATTTTGATATGTTTTCCATTGCATTTTTAAATTCAGGCGTTTCTTTATACTTCGTAACCCCATTTAGTTTACTACTAATTTCTTTAAGTTTCTCCTCATAATTAGAGTTTTCCACAGTTATCCTCATCTCCCTAATTTTATCAAGTTGTTTCTAAATCAACATATTCATTCACTCTTTTCTCGCACCACCGGTGTGAGTTTTATTGTTACCTCAAGAACAATTATTGAGCATAGGGATAACAATCCCTCCAAAATTCTTTTCATTTTATCATTGTAAAATCTTATTTGTTTCCTGTATCTTCAATCAAATTCTGCTTCAATGCTTTTATCGTTTCCTGATTCTTTTTAAGAATTTCAAGCTGACGATATGCTTTTTCTCTCAAAATTTTCAATCGCTCAATTTTCGGTACTTCTTGCCTTATTAAATCAGCATTTGTATCTTCCAAATTGATAAGTACCACCAATTCCTCCGCCGAAGCAAAATCTCTAATATTGGGAGTTTTTCCACTAATTTCCTGCTCACTCCGTCATCGAGCCGCTGTTTTGCCAAACAGTGCCATATTCAGAATATCAGCTTCTGATGCATATGTATAAGCCATTTCCTGTGGAGATAATGTAGGTCCTATCAGAAATTCCTTTACCGCATCTGTATGGATACGATAATTAATTTTTGACAACTCTCTTTTTACATCCCAACCAATCGCAAGTCGTTCTGCTTCGTCTTTCTTTAATCGCTGATAATCCTTGATAATATAAAGTTTGAACTCTGGCGAAATCCACGAAGCAAACTCAAAAGCAATGTCGGTATGTGCGTATGTACCACCATATCGACCTGATTTTGAAATAATACCAATTGCATCTGTTGCCTTTATCCATTGTTGTGGTGTCAATGTAAATGCGTTATCACCCGACTCTGCTTTAAACCTATCGAATTCGATAGGTTTAAAATTGGGATTATGAATTTGCTCCCACAAACCCAAAAATGAAATTGTCGAATGATTTCTCATCCAGTTCGCCACCACAATAAACGCGTTGTCGGGATTTTTATACTTCGCAATGTCTGTCAAAGAAATATATGCGTCCTCATTGACAACATCACCCATTACTCGAATTTCTGTTCCATTAGCGTCAATTTTCATATTTTTCATAAAATCATTTCTCCTTTGACTGCTTGCCCAACTAATATATAACCTTAGAACATTCTATAAAATCAATATTTATCTGTATTTTTTCCATTACATTCCTTACATAACATTTGACAATTATCTGGTGTTATATGACCACCTTTGCTCCAAGGCTTAATATAGTCTCCTTCCATTTCATTAAACTCGAAATGTTGTCCACAAATAGGACATATGCCATCTTGTTTACTATATGCTGTCAATTTATCCCTCTTACCAAATGCCCTTAAATTAGTCATCTCAAAAACAAATCAATATCTTTCTTTGTAAACTTCTCATTATCGCTTAATATTTTTTTCAAGTATTCTTTGATAGTTTCCTTAGCAAATGATTTTTGTGCTTCATAGCCATAAATAAAACTTTTCATCATATCTAACTGGTCAATCCAGTTTTCTGTCTTAATATTTTCATATTCTTGTCTATTGACTACATAAAGTCGAATCATATTCCGTTTTTCCAGTATTGGTCTATATTTTTCTATGTATTTTTGTAATACATAGACCATCGCATCTTTATCGCCACTCGCCTTTGCTTCATCAATTTCTTTCGTAAGTT
>CAZBHM010000014.1:0-23733 GCA_964491975.1 uncultured Lachnospiraceae bacterium
GTGTCGGTTATGTTAAAGACTGAGGAACAGTATGCAATTGTTAAAGTGACTGATACAGGCTGCGGAATGTCACCTGATATGGGAGCGCATATTTTTGAAAAGTTCTATCAGGGTGACAGTTCGCATGCAACTGAGGGAAATGGTCTGGGACTTGCGTTAGTAAAGCGTGTGGTGGATATTTTTAAAGGTGAAATAACTGTGGAAAGTGTAAAGGGAGAGGGAAGCACCTTTACCGTAAAATTTAAAAGGAGCTAGAATGAAGGATTTGAAAACAGTATGTAAAAAGTTCTTATTTTTGCGGTTATGGCTGGTAATTATCCTGACTTTAATGAGTGCGGCACTGCTTATCATGATTTTTATAAAGGGCTGGGATTCAAGGCCCGTTGCCTACGCAGTATATGTATTTTCGTTTTATACGCTTACGGTATTATGCATTTTTTGTGCTAAAACCATGCCGGGCTGCTATAAAAGCATTAAGGGCAGGGTATATGCCAATCCATATGCCAACAGATACCTTACGGATGCAGTGTATAAGACACATGTAAGTCTTGACGTTTCTCTTGCCATAAACCTGCTTTATGTCGCTACAAATGCGGTTTCAGCCATTATATACCGCACGTTCTGGTTTGCAATATTTGCAATATATTATGGAACAATGGCGGTTATGCGCTTCCTGCTGGTACGCTATGTAGGGAAAAAACACATCGGGGAAAGCCGTCTGGGAGAACTTAAGCGTTCGCGTACCTGTGCATGCATACTTATGACCATAAATTTTGCCCTGTCCGGAGCAGTGCTTATGATGGTTTATTACGACATGGGTTTTGAATATAAGGGCTTTCTTATTTATGTGATGGCATTACATACTTTTTATACTACAACTGCTGCAGTCATGGATTTGATTAAGTACCGCAGGTATAAGAGTCCGGTTATGTCAACCTCCAAAATAATTAAGCTGGCGCAGTCAATGTTTTCCATGCTTTTTTTGGAAACAGCGATGTTTTCACAGTTTGGGCAGGAAACCTCATATGAGTTTAAGCGTATTATGATTATGGTAACAGGTGCAGGCATAGGAATTATGGTTGTAAGCATGTCGGTGTATATGATTGTACGTTCATCGAAGGAAATAAGAGAATATAAAAAGAAAGTAAAGGAGCAGCAACAGCAGATATATGATACAGAGTAAAAATGATAGAGAGAGTTTTAGTTTTACTTATTCAGCTGATGAGCAGGCGGAATTGAAGCAGATTCTTAAGAAATATCAGCCTGCGGCAGAAGATAAAATGGATAAGCTTAGGAGGCTTGATGAAGGGGTAACCAAAAAGGCAACCATGATTTCACTTGCAGTCGGTATCATTGGCGCACTTATTATGGGCTTTGGAATGAGTCTTGTTATGACGAATCTGGGAGAAGAGCTGGGTATTTATGGAACAGCGGCTATGTTTGCCGGAGTTGTTACGGGTATTGTGGGTATGATTCCAGTATGTATTGCATACCCATTGTACAATTATGTTTTAAAGAAGGAACGTAAAAAGGTCGCACCGGAAATTTTAAGTCTTACTAAGGAGCTTATGAAATAACAGAAAGCAATTGACACTTTTAAAATGCAGCGGTAGAATATAAGCAGTGTTTTTACTAATTGAAATCAGGAGGATTTGGAATGTTAAGAAGGTTTGGTAAAAGATTGACCGCTGTAACAGCAGTTGTATGTACAACGGTGATTTTGGGAGCTTTTGCAACTCTGACTAAGCTTAATGCGGCGGAGGATGTTAAGAAGTTTGAATTTGTATTCGGACAGAACAGCTCTAAGGATGGTGCTGTAAGTGTAACGAATGTGCTTTATGATGAAGGGGCAGACTATGGCTTTATGAGCGTGGATTCGCTTGTAGTGAACGATGACAGTGTGACAGGTACTGCTGATTTCAGGTTTAAAGTTAATGTTTCTAATGGTAATTATACCGTAAAGGTTGATACAACTGCAGAAATCATCACTTCAGAGGTAGTGGAGTCGGTGTCAGCAGTAACCGGTATTGAAAAGACCGGTGCTGTCTTTAATGTGGCAGTATGTGATGAGGTGCTTGACCTTACATTTCCGGCGGAAGCCCTGGTAAAGTCCATTGAGATTACTAAGGAGGCAGATAAGGAGAAGCGTGAGAAGCCGTTTTTATTTGCAATCGGTGATTCGACTGCCAAGAATACTGCTGATGGAGCAAGGTCATGGGGTAACTGTGTTGCGGACGGACTTGTAAAGCTTCCGGATACCTTTGGCGGCTTTGAGAATCATGGCATGGGAGGCAGGGACTCGGTAAATTATTATAATCAGGCGAGAGTTGAAGCTGTGCTTCTTAATGTATGCCCGGGTGATTATGTAACCATTAACATGGGAATTAATTCAAGAACCGGTGGCGAGAAGAACGCATATAAGACAATGATATCAGAGTACTATGTTGATGCGGTTATCCAGAGAGGCGCTATTCCGGTAATTGTTACTGCAACACCGCAGGGACCGGTTGGCAAGAAGGCATCTAATTATAATGCAGATACAGGTGTATTTAAGGTGAGCCGTGGAAATGATGCAAGAAACAGTACTTTAAGAGAAATAGCTTCTGAGAAGGAGCTTGTTATTCTTGAACTCGGACAGTGGGGCGAGGACTGGATGAATTCTCTGACACAGGATGATGTAACTGCTTATAATGAAAAATATGGCACGGCCTATGCAAGCATTATTGAGATGGTTCAGAGCTGGTATGTAGACCATAATCATTATAAGGAATATCTTGGAATACAGATTGGCAATTACATATTTGGTGAGCTTGACAAGCTTCAGGCAGAGAAGGTGCCACCTGTAGCAGAGCCGGAGACTACGGAGATACCGACAGAAAGCGCTACATCGGCTGAAGTGGAGACTTCATCGGAGATTTTAGCGGACTTGGAAACAACTGTTGCTGACCCTGTACAGGAACCGACAACACCTGCTGTTGTTGCTGTTAATGATGCTGTGTCACAAGTCAGTGTTGTTACAGTGTTACTGTACATTGCTGTTGCTGTGGTAGTGCTGGCGGCGGTGATAGTTGTTATAGTGCTGGTTAAAAATAAGAAAAATAAGTAATTAATGAGATAAAGGACAGTATGGTTACAGGGTATGGTGACCATGCTGTTTTTTCGTACCGCTCATACAATGGCTTAGGTGTTACGTTTTTATAAAATATACTGTTATATTTATTGAAAGTGTGCTAAACTGTTACATAAGATTAAATGTAAGGCAGAGGAGGCAGCAGGATATGTTTAATGGTGCAGAGAAATTTGTGGTAAGGTTTAAGCTTTATGTAAAAATATTTATGGTGATGTGTTTTATGGTAGTGGTGGCGGCTGCTGCTGCGTGTAATACGCTGCCGGATGATTCTTACGATGAAATTACCTCAGGTAACATTACTACTGCTGAAGAGGAAACAACTACAGAGCAAACAACGGAAGGGGTGACAGCTGGTATGGATGCGTTAAAGCCGTCCGATACAGTTGTTTATGAGAGCATTTATGATGATGGCGGCGAACCGGCACTTGTATTTACAAGTGCGTATGCAGAGGCTGGAAGTGAGCTTACGGTTGTGCTTAAGAATGTTGAAAACAGGGAAGATTTTTCTTATACATGGAGAGTGGGGCAAAAGCAGGTGTGTAAGGAACAAAGCTATACACCTTCCGCATCTGACCTTGAAAAATTCATCAAGGTAACGGCAAAGAATGGAACGGAAAGCTACACGGCAAAGATTTATTTTAGTGAGCTTCCGGTTGTTTATATAGATACCGAAAATAAGCAGGAGATTACTGACAAGGAGACATATATAAGTGCTGCCTGCCATATCCAGGGAAATAAGCTTTTTGACACAGAGCAGAAAGATAATGCAGAAACATGGAATACAGCGGCACTTTACAGCGGAGACATTAAAATAAAGGGGCGCGGCAATGCTTCATGGACCCTTGGTGAGAGGGAAGGTAAGAAGCCTTATAAGATTAAGCTTGACAGTAAGGCTGATTTGTTTGGCATGGGTGAGAGTAAGCACTGGGTACTTCTTGCAGACTGGAATGATAAAACTGCCATAAGAAACATAATAACCAATGATTTTTCAAAGGCTGTCGGAATGGAATACAGCATGGAGCTTACCAGTGTAGTGCTGATTTTTAACGGCGAATATGAAGGTCTTTATGAGATGGGAGAGCAGGTAAGGGTAGAGAAGGCAAGAGTTGACATCTTTGACTGGGAAGACCTTGCAAAGGATGCGGCAAAAAAGATTGCAAAGAAAAATGGGCTTGACGATGAAACAAGGGACGGACTTGAAGATGTGCTTGTGAGAAATCTTTCATGGGCTACAGGTGAAAGCATAACATATAAGGGCTCTGTATACAATATAGGCGAATATGTGGATATACCCGGAGTGGACGGTGGATATCTTCTTGAGGTTGACATGTATTATGATACAGTATCTAAGTTTATGACAGACGGAAATACCAGTGATGAATATGATGCACAGCCGGTTATGTTTAAAAGCCCGGAGTATGCATATACGAATCAGGAGATGTTTTCATATGTCAAGACAAATATCAATAATTTTGAGCAGGCAGTAAGAAGCAGTTCGCATTATTATGAGGCTTATGATGGTGTTAAGATGCATTACAGTGACATTGTGGATATGGATTCACTCGTAAGCTACTGGCTTGTTAATGAATTTTCCAATAATTTCGACAGTATGAAGAACAGCCTTTTTATATATAAAGATTATGGGGAGAAGTTTAAATTTGGTCCGGCATGGGATTATGACCTTGCTTTTGGCAATAAAGAGCCGAATGCGGCAAAATTCAACGAGTGGCAGACACTTTTTTACAACAAAAATCATCAGGCATACCAGTGGTATAAGTATCTGATACAGGACCCGTATTTTCTTGTGCAGGCATATGAGCTTTACCATGAGAAGGCATCCCCATATATTGACCGGCTTATTTCTAAGGACGGTAAGCTTGACAGTCTTCTCGCCTATACAGAGAGAGCAGGGCTTGCTAATCTAAAAAAATGGCCGACCGGAAAACATGAATATAAGACGGAGGTTAATAAGCTTACGACTTATATCAATAATCGAAAAGAATGGCTGGATAAGCAGTTTAAAACAGTAGAAAGCCTGGTTTCATCACTTCGTTCATATAAGGCAAGCAGTGATTTGGTAATAAGAAATATAGAAGGCAGCAGTTTTGAAATTGATGTAAAAAATGCAAATGTCAAAAAGCTTCTTGTAATCGTAAACGGCAGGATGATTGCTGCTGATGGCGTTGATTATGCGTATGAGGTTTCTTTGGGTGGCGGGGCAACGGTTGTTTCGGTTGATGCCGGATATAAAAAGGAAGCAGGCAGGTTAAATGTTATAGAGGTATTCGGGCTTGATGCATCAGGAGAGCACATTTTGTACGGCGGTCAGGCGATGAAGAACTATCTTGTATTTGAATAGGGTGATATTTTGGATAAAGTGATATTTCATATAGATGTTAACAGCGCATTCCTTTCATGGGAGGCAGTATACAGGCTTAACGTGCTCGGCGAAGAAACTGACTTAAGGACTGTTCCGTCTGCCGTGGGAGGTGATATGTCAAAACGGCACGGAGTAATTCTTGCAAAATCTGTTCCGGCTAAAAAATACAATATACGTACAGGGGAGCCTATTGTAGATGCACTTAGAAAATGTCCCGGGCTTTTGCTGGTAAAGCCTAATCATGCACTTTACAGAGAACAGTCAGAACTGTTTCTTGAGATTCTGAAAAAATATTCACCTGTTGTTGAACAGTACAGTATTGATGAAGCATTTATGGACATGACCGGTATGGAGAAGCTTTTTGGCGAGCCACTCAAGGCAGCGCATACGCTTAAAAATGAGATTTATAATACCTTAGGCTTTACTGTTAATGTAGGCATTTCATGTAATAAGTTATTGGCTAAGATGGCGGGAGATTTTGAAAAGCCTGATAAGGTGCATACGCTTTTTCCATGGGAGATAGAGGAAAAGATGTGGCCGCTTCCTGTTGGCAATCTGCTTTTTGTGGGAGGTGCAACCGAGAAGAAGCTTCACAGTCTTGGAATCAGAACGATAGGTGAGCTTGCAGGGGCTGATGTTAATGTACTTAAGGCGGTTATGAAGAAGCAGGGGGAAATGCTTTATAATTATGCAAACGGCAGGGATAGCTCAGAATTAGATAATGCTTATGAGCAGGAGGATAATAAAGGCTACAGCAATTCAACGACAATAGCCTTTGACGTGACCGATACCTATACGGCAAAGAATTATATTAAAGAGCTTTCAGAAAATGTTGCGCTTAGGCTGAGACAGGATGATATGCGTGCCGGAGAAGTGTCAGTTATGATTAAATATAATGATTTTAGCAAAGTATCTCATCAGTGTGCACTTTCCTGTATCACAAATATTACAAAAGAGATATACGAAACTGCATGCAGGCTTTTTGATGAAATGTGGGATGGAGCGCCGATAAGGCTTATTGGTGTACGTGCAGGAAAAGTGTCACATTCAGGAAGTAACAGACAGCTCTCGCTTTTTGACACAACTGATTATGAAAAACTTGAAAAGCTTGATAAAGCAATGGACAGTATAAGAGTAAGGTTCGGCACTGATGCGGTTAAACCGGCTTCTTTTTTGAAAAAAAGAAATATTGACAAAAAATAATCTGATATCATGTAAAAATCACTTTTAAAATACAGATTTCTGTGGTATAATCTTTTTAAGTAATGTCTATGAAGAGCAAAGGAGGAATCATAAAATGGAGTATAATGAGAAGGAGTTTAGAAAAAAAGCTAATTTTCTGGTAACAGTTACGTGGCTTCTCATTAATCTGGTACTTACGGTTGCGTATATGATTGAGGTTGCAAAGGGTGGAAGAACAGTAGAGTTTTGTACGGTTTTCCTCATGATGTGCTGGATTCCGTTTCTGGCAGGTTTAGTTTGTCTTAAGCTTAAGGGAACAGATATATGGTGGTACAGAAGAATAGTTGCAATAAGCTATGGTCTGTTTTATGCGTTTGTTGTTTTAACGGGAGGAACACCCCTTACGGTTATGTATTCGCTTCCGGTTGCGAGTATACTCATACTTTATAAAGATGCAGGCGTTATGGCAATGCTTCTTGTAGCCAATGAAATTATAATAGGCATTGATTTTATTGAAGATGTAAGGGCGGGCGTTGTAACTGCACAGATAATAACCGAGCTTGAAATTAAGATGGCATCCATAGCTTTGTGTTTCCTAAGCTTTATTTTTGCCATTAAGTATATGAAAACGTCTGAAGGTGCCTTACTTGGTTCAGTAAAGGCCAATCTTAATAAGGTAGTCCGTACCATAGAGACTGTCAGGGTTGCAAGTACATCTGTGGTTGACGGGGTAATTGTGGTGCGTGAGCTTTCAGATGAGAACAGAGACAGTGCTAATGATGTTGTGGCAAGCATGGAGCAGCTTAACGGTGATAACAAGGTACTGTCTGATAAGACGGATTCTTCACTTGACATGACGAGAAAGATTAATGCACAGGTTACTAATGTCGCAGGACTTGTTGAAGAAATGTCGGCACTTATGAGCGGAACAGTATCTAATGCAAGAACAAGCTCAGAGCAGCTTGCGGATGTGCTTAAGTCTACTAATGAGATGGCAGAGCTTTCAGGTGAGGTTGAGGCAATTCTTAAGGATTTTAAGAATGAATTTGGTATGGTTAAGGCAGAAACCGGCACTATTGAGCAGATTAGCAGTCAGACAAATCTTCTTGCACTTAATGCTTCAATTGAAGCAGCCAGGGCAGGGGATGCCGGCAGGGGATTTGCGGTTGTTGCAGATGAGATTCGTAATTTGAGTAATGGAACACAGAATTCTTCTTCAAGTATTATGGGGGCACTTGCGCGTCTTGAGAATACTGCTGACAAAATGACGGCATCTATCACTAAAACGCTTGAGCTTATCGCAATTACGCTTGAGAAGGTTGAGCAGGTTAATGCAAGTGTAACGAACATTACTGAGGATACCATAAGACTTGGGGATAATGTTCAGGTAATAGATTCTGCGATGCATGAGGTAGAGGATTCTAACAAGAACATGGTAAGCAACATGAATGAGGTCAGTGAGATAGTTACTCTTATGAGTGAGCGTATTGTGGCAGCAGATGATAATACCAAGATTATGCGAAGCAAGTATCAGGAAACTGCTGATAATGTATCCAGTATAGAAACAGTAGTAGGAAAGCTTATAGAGGAGCTTGGTGAAGGCGGCTTTATGGGCCTTAAGGATATAGAAAAGGGTATGCATTTTACTGTTGAAGAGATTAAGGGAAGCAGTGTTACTGAATATAGGGCGAGAGTTTCGCAAGTAGATGAAAACAGTGTGATGACAGAATATATTGCAGGTACAACAGGCAGTCTGACTGCAATAGACAAGAGTGCGAACTATAATGTTACTGTTGTAGTTGATAATAATATATATGGCTGGAAGAATGTTAACGCATCAAGGGACAAGGGAGGAAGCTTTAAGTTTGTTGTTAGCGGCAATCCGCTGGTTCTTAACCGTAGAAAGTATGTCCGTATGCCAATTTCAAACCAGTGCCATTTCAGACTTGGGGATTCCGATGCGATGATAACAGGTAAGATGAGTAATATTAGTGCAGGTGGATTTGCATTTGCAACAAAGGACAGGACGATAGCAGATAAGAAGGGGGCAGATTTAACCCTGAAGATAGAAGATCACCAGGTATTATCAGCATTTGAATTTGACGGTACAATTATAAGAATTACACAGAATGAAGACTGGTATTATATTGGTTGCCGTATGCTTGAGGACAACATGCAGATTGGCAAATATGTTGATGAGAACTTTATGCTTAAGTAGGTTATAATGATTTAATTGGAGAGAATTGTTATGAGTGATGAGAGTTATTATGCTGGAAGCGGCAGCAATACACTGACCGGTCTCTATTTTAAAAGTGATTTTTACAAAGAAACAGATGAATACTTAAAGAATGTAAAGCCGGATACATATATGCTTGTGGCAATAGATATTGAACATTTCAGATTTTTTAATAAGCTGTATGGAACAGAGGAAGGTGACAAGCTTTTAAGACATGTGGCTGCCTGTCTTGGGAGTGTCTGCGCTACTCATGGCGGTATTGCAGGGTACATGGGCTTTGATAATTTTGCAATACTTATGCCAAACAGGGATGAGCTTATTAAGGAGCTTAAGAATGATATTGCCAGTGGTGTGCGTAAGCTTAATAACGCAGCCGGTTTCCTGCCGGCATTTGGTGTGGCGATAGTTGATGATATGAAGACGGGTGCGACGGTATTATATGAACGTGCAACAGTTGCACTTTCCTATGTGTTTGGTAATTATGCGAACCGTGTCTGCTATTTTACTGCTGATATGATAAGCAGGATAGAAGAAGAACTGGTGCTTTTATCAGAGATACAGGAAGGTCTTGATAAGGAAGAGTTCACATTTTTTGTACAGCCACAGTGCGATATATCCACAGGTAAGATTGTGGGAGCAGAGTCACTTGTAAGATGGAGACATCATGAGAGAGGGCTTATTCCGCCGGGCGTATTTATACCGGTACTTGAGAAGAATGGATTTATTGCCGACCTTGACAGATATGTGTGGGAAAAGGTGTGTCAGTGGCTGCGTGACTGGATGAACAGAGGTTACAAGCCGGTGCCGGTATCCATTAATATATCGAGAATCGACATTTTTACAATGGATGTAGTGGCTTTTCTTAAAGGACTTCTTGAAAAATATGAGATACCGCCCAGATTCCTTAAAATTGAGATTACCGAAAGTGCATATGCTGAGAATGATGATAAGATTATAAGAACGGTAAAGCAGCTCAGGGATTCAAGTTTCCTTGTAATGATGGATGATTTTGGAAGCGGATATTCATCACTTAACATGCTTAAGAGCGTTGCAGTGGATGTTTTAAAGATTGATATGTGTTTCCTTGATATTGGTGAGAATGAAGAAGAAAAGGGTATAGGCATTCTTGAGTCTGTCGTTAATATGGCCAGACAGATGAAGATACCGATTATAGTAGAAGGTGTAGAGAACAAAAAGCAGGAGGATTTCCTTCTTAAGATGGGCTGCAGGTATATGCAGGGATATTATTATTATAAGCCCATGCCTGTTGAGGATTTTGAAAAGCTTATTTCAGATACGCGGAATGTGGATTATGACGGTATCTGGTGTAAGCAGGTGGAGCAGATGCACGTAAGAGAATTTCTTGATGCGAATCTGTTTAATGATACGATGGTTAATAATATCATAGGTCCAAGTGCATTTTATGAAATGTGTGATAATAAGATAGAGATTACACGTGTTAATGAGGAATATTATAAGCTTGCCGGAACTGATTTACTTAAAGAGGCTGACAGCTATAAAAAGTTCTGGAATCATGTAAGAGATGATGACAGACAGAAGCTGTTTTCAATATTTGAACAGGCATATAATAATTCCGTAAGCGGCGCTGAGGGCTATATACATTATGTGCGTGCTGACGGTCAGGTGCTTTGGGTATACATGAAGGTATTTTTCTTAAGAGAAAAGGATAATCGTAAGATATTCTACAGCTCATTAAGAGACGTTACATTTCTTCAGGAAAAGAAGCATGAAGAGAATGTGGCATTGCATACGGTAGAGGGCTTAAGCGGAAAGCAGATAGAACAGATGGAGAAGTATTATGGTCTGCTTCCGTGTGGTTATTCTGTCGGAAGAGTATTAACGGATGAAGATGATAAGCCGTTTGATTACAGAATATTATATGCGAACAGAGAGATGTCAAAGGTAAGCGGAGGAGACATTGCAAGACTTAGATATCTTGGTCAGAGAGCTTTTGCATTACGTAAGCAGGAGATGCTTGAGAAGCTATATCGTGCCGCTTATTTTGGCGAGGTTTCGGACTGCTATGTTTATAGCAATATTTCGTGCAGATACCTTATGTTCACATTTTCACAGTATGAATATGGATATGCATGCTGTATGATGAGAGATTTTACACATAATCATATTTATGAGAATGCGATTGAAAATATGTTTTATGCATATAAAGAGGTTTACTTTGTACATCTTCAGGATAATTTCTGCCGTATGATTTATCCGGATGAGAATCATTTACTTGAACGGGGTAATTATGAAGAAGTTGTTAACCGTCATTTTGTAATGGGCAAGATTGCAAGGTATGATGAAGAAAATGTAAGACATTTCTTTTCACTGGAGCATCTTAAGATACACCTTTCCAATAAGGATGTTGCTGAATACAAATACAAAAGAATGGTTGACGGAGTAAGGGATGAATGGTGTCAGGCTACCTTTACAGTCAGTGAACGAGTTAACGGAGTGCCAAAGACTGCCATTTTAACGGTGCGAAGTATTGAATCACTTATGAGAGAACGGGAAGAATATAAGCATCAGAGTATAGCAAAGGCACTTGCCGGTATGTCGGAAGGCTTCTTTATTTATAATGCCCATGGAGAAGAGGAGATACTTTATATTAATGCTACAGCCATGAAGATATTCGGATGCAGCAGCATAGAGGAATTTAAAGAGCATGTAGGTTTTTCATTTAGAAATCTGGTGCATAAGGACGACATTAAAAGAGTTGAGGCTGAGATAGAAGAACAGATTAGAAATTCAGAGAGAAAGATGGATTATATCAAGTACCGTATCATCCGCAAGGATGGAAAGGTGCGCTGGATTGATGACTGTGGACATCTTGAGGAAGGAAACTCATGTACCAGCGATATCAGACACTATTTTGTATTCCTGACAGATATTACGGATACGATTAGTGAAGCAGATAAGGACAGGCTGATTGCGCAGAGCGATAAATATAATGCTAAATCTTAAAGTGTACGGGTATTCCTGACAAAATATTCAGGAGTACCTGTATTTATTAAAGGAATGTTGTAAGTTATGAATAAATTAGTTGTCGGAATACTTGCGCATGTTGATGCGGGTAAAACAACGCTTTCAGAAAGTATGCTTTATAAAAGCGGTGCCATAAGGAAACTTGGAAGAGTAGATTATAAGGATGCATACCTTGATAATAATGAGCTTGAAAGGGAACGTGGAATAACTATATTTTCCAAGCAGGCGGTATTTGAGTGGGCGGGGATGAGGATAACTCTTCTTGATACGCCGGGACATGTGGATTTCTCCGCTGAGATGGAAAGAACTTTGCAGGTGCTTGACTATGCAATTCTTGTGGTAAGTGGTGCAGCCGGGGTTCAGGGACATACACTTACTGTGTGGAGACTTTTAAAGACATATCAGATACCGGTTTTTATATTTATTAATAAAATGGACCAGAAGGGGATTGCTGACAGACATAAGCTCATGGACGAGCTTAAATTAAGGCTTAACAGTGACGGCTGTGTCTGCTTTGGGCAAGCTGATAAGGAAGAATTTTATGATGAGCTTGCAATGTGCGATGAGCCACTTATGGAGGAGTATCTGGAGAACGGAGAGATAAGTGGTGAACACATAGCGGAGGCGGTAAGGAAACGTAAGGTTTTTCCATGCTTTTTTGGTTCCGCACTCAAAATGGAAGGAATAGAAGAATTTTTAAATGGATTTGTGCATTATGCGAAAACGATGTCATATCCGGATGAATTTAGTGCCAGAGTATTTAAAATAACAAGAGATGAACAGGATACAAGACTGACATGGCTTAAAATAACCGGTGGAAGCGTTAAGGTAAAACAGCCTTTAACTGAATGGGAAGAAAAGGTTAATCAGATAAGAATATATTCCGGACAGAAGTTTCAGACTGTTAATGAGGCAGGAGCAGGAGAAATATGTGCAGTAACCGGTCTTACAAGGACATATCCCGGTATGGGACTTGGAGAAGCCCGGGATGAGGTTATGCCACTTTTAGAACCGGTTTTGTCATACAGGGTATTTCTCGAAAATGGTGTTGACCCCAAAAAGGCACTTGTATTTTTTAAAAAGCTTGAGGAGGAAGAGCCGGGACTTCACGTTATCTGGGATGAAACCTTTAAAGAAATACAAATCCGGGTAATGGGTGAGATTCAGCTTGAGATTATAAAAACACTTGTAAATGCACGTTTTGGCATTTCCATAGATTTTGGCCCGGGAAGTATCCTTTATAAGGAAACTATAAATGCGCCAGTGATTGGGGTGGGACATTTTGAACCATTACGTCATTATGCAGAAGTACATCTTAAGCTGGAACCGAGGGAACGCGGCAGCGGCCTCTTATTTGCGAGTGAGTGTGATGTAAACTCTCTGGAGCGTAACTGGCAGCGACTTATACTTACGCATCTTGCCGAAAAAGAGCATAAGGGAGTTATTCTTGGTGCGCCTGTAACTGATATGAAGATTACGGTAGTTGCAGGACGCGCACACAAAAAGCATACAGAGGGCGGAGATTTCAGGGAAGCAACTTACAGAGCCGTAAGGCAGGGACTTATGGAGGCAGAATCTGTAATTCTTGAACCATATTATGAGTTCAGGCTGGAGCTTCCCGAAAATATGGTTGGCCGTGCTATGACCGATATTGAAAAAATGAAAGGCAGCTGTGAAATAACAGGTACGGAGGCAGGGCTTACGGTGCTTACAGGAAAAGCACCTGTTGCAAATATGAAAAATTATCAGGCGGAAGTAGTTTCATATACTAAGGGACATGGCAGATTATTCTGCACACTTTCCGGATATGAACGCTGTCATAATGCGGAGGAAATAATGGAAGCCTCGGGCTATGATGCAGAAAGAGATGCGGATAATCCTGCCGGCTCGGTATTCTGCGCACATGGAGCCGGTTTTATTGTCCCATGGTATGAGGTTAAGGACTATATGCATATAGAAAGCTGTCTGTTGGATGATGGCACGGTGTATGAGGTGAAGAATACAAAGGGCAGTACGGCAAGTGATGAGTGGATAGGTACTGAGGAGGTTGATGCAATAATTGAGCGTACCTTTTATGCTAACCGCAATGAAAAGCGTGGCTGGAAGAAGAGCGCAGCTATAAGAAGAACAGAATATAATGAACCTTCTAAAGTACGTGTATATGAGAAAAAAGAGGAATATCTGCTTGTAGACGGTTACAATGTTATTTTTGCGTGGCCCGAGCTTAACGAGCTTGCCAAAATTAATGTAGATGCTGCAAGGCACAGCCTTCAGGACAGGCTTTGTAATTATCAGGCGATAAGAAAATGTCAGGTAATCGTGGTATTTGATGCGTATCGCTTAGAGGGACATCCGACTGAAATATTTGATTATCATAATATACACGTGGTATTTACAAAGGAAAAAGAAACTGCTGACCAGTATATTGAGAAGTTTGTACACAATAATGTTAAAAATTACAGTGTGACCGTGGTGACATCAGACGGACTTGAGCAGATTATTATACGTGGTGAAGGTGCGGCACTTTTTTCTGCGAGAGATTTTAAAGATGAGGTAGAACGTGTTAGTGCCAGTGCAATTAAGACCTATTCGGACAATAAAATAAGTAATAAGGCATATCTGCTTGACGACTTCTCGGAGGAGGAGCTTTCAGCAATGATACAGCAGCAGCAGCCACAAGAACAAAAGTAAAGGAGAATATTAGTATGTACGAGATGAAAAAAGAGTATTTTACGGGAATTGAGCTTATTGACGGAGAGCATAAGCAGCTTTTTGATTATGCAAATCAGATTTACGATTTGCTTAAGGATGAATTTATTGCAGATAAATATGATAATATCGTGGATATTATGACTAAGCTTCGTGATTATACCAAAAAGCATTTTGCTGATGAAGAAGCTTACATGGAAGAAATTAATTATAAGAGAATATTTACTCAGAAGATACAGCATAAGGAGTTTATTGATGCTCTTGATGAATGGAATTTTAAAGATATCGAGGGTGCAGATAACCAGAATGAGGTTATTATGGAGATGCTTGCATTTGTTACAGACTGGCTCATTCACCATATCTTAGAGGTTGATACGCTTATAGGAAAGCAGTAACAGTTGCATGTCAGAAACTCGTAACAGTTCAGCCGCGCAGGCAGATTCGTAAAAACGTACTGCGTGGCTTTACTGTTATTAAAAAGTACTTGAAAGTGGGCATATGTCTGTAGTATAATTAAAAGAAAGTGCGCGGAGGTTTCTATGAAGGTTCTGGCAGTTTATGATGAGAAAAACTATGAAGGTACAACAGAGGTTTTTGAAAAGGAGTCCATACGTGGAATAATAGTGCGCGATGGCAGACTTGCAATGCAGTGCAGTAAATACGGAGAGTACAAAATTCCGGGAGGCTGCAGAGAAAAGGGTGAATCACATATCCAGACTCTGGCAAGAGAGGTTAATGAAGAAACAGGGCTTATTGTAATTGAAGACAGCACTGTAGAGCTTGGCGAGATTCTTGAAATTCGCAGGGATGTTTTTGACGATAAAAAGAAATACATATGTCATTCATATTTCTATTATTGCGAAGTAAAAGAAGAAACAACGGCAATGCATCTTACAGCGAATGAAATTGAGAAAGGATATGTTCTGGAATGGGTAACGCCTGAAGAGATTTGTGTGAGAAATGTAGGTATTACAGGTAAGGTTAAGCGAGATACGGCATTTATAAAAATGATAGTGGACGGGCAGATTAATCTGCCCGGGTAGTACCATTACAGACGTATGCTGATTTCACCGCTGTTTAGCGTGCGTATGGATTTATCATGAAGCTCTGCGATGAGATTGCAGTTGTCATCTATTGCCACGGCTTTTGCAGCGGTTCCGCATGCGTTGTCCATTATACGGATTTCTTTGCCGAGTACAAGTGAGCGCATGCGGTATTCCTTGAGAAATTCACGTTTTTCAAGATTTGGATAATAGCGCATAAGGTTTTTTAGGAAACCGGCAATAATCTTGCCACGTATGAAGTTTCTATATGTGTGGTCATCGCTGCCGTGGCTTAGTATGGCGGATGCTGCTATGCCGGTAAGTTCTTTTGGAAAGCCGCCTTCCGGTTCAAAAACATTTACGCCTACACCGAGAATAACGTATTCGGGCGGTGCATCAGCTGCGTTAAAGGAAGCTTCAGTAAGTATTCCGCAGACCTTTTTATTATTTATAAAGATATCATTAATCCATTTGATTTTGGAGCTGCATCCTATGGCTTCATCAAGGGCAGCTGATATGGCTACGGCTGCACAGGTTGTGATGAGTGGTACATCGGTAGGAAGCATATCTGGCTTAAGCAGCAGACTCATATATATTCCGGTGCCGGCGGGAGAGAAAAATGGGCGGTCAAAGCGACCATGACCGGCACTTTGGCTTTCGGCTATTATAAGCTTTCCTTCTAAAGCATTGGCGGCAGCCATTTTTTTTAGTGTCACGTTAGTGGAATCAAGTGAATCGAAAATTTCTATATCAAACAAATCTGCTGTTTCAGTAGCAGTATCTAAATGTCTTGTAATATCTGAAACTGATAAATTCATGAATTGTACTCCTTTGTTATATAATGAATATTTTGGCGGCTATACCTTCTTCGATGGTGTTTAAGACAACAACCTCGCTGTTTTTAAGGCTTTGCTTTTTCCACTCTGAAGGGGAGCAGCCTAAGGTTGACTGAAAATTGCGGTTAAAGCTCGATAAGGTGGAAAATCCAGATAAAAGGGCAATTTCCTTCATATAAAGTTCGTTTTCTGTGATAAGCTGGCATGCTTTTTGTATCCGTAGAAGATTGATATAATCGAGTGGACTTGTATGCATAAGCTCGGTAAAGCATTTTCTGAAATGTGCCTCGCTTAAATGGCAACATTCACTGGCGATTAGTGAGATGGAGAGCTTCTTTGTATAGTTGGCATATATGTATCTTAGTGCATCGTGTATGAGCAGGTCGGATTTGACAGGAACGGCCGGTTCGGTGCTGGCTCTTGATACAAAAACCAAAAGTGTAAGGAAAAGACCTTTTAACGAATCCTTGTAGTTAGCAGCCTTGATATGCATTTCATTAAAAATTTCAGAAAGTATAGTGTATATATCAGGATGTGCTTCCTTTGAAAGGATTCCTGAACGATTGTTTAAGTCAA
The DNA here is from genome assembly GCA_964491975.1 of uncultured Lachnospiraceae bacterium. Taxonomy (GTDB): domain Bacteria; phylum Bacillota; class Clostridia; order Lachnospirales; family Lachnospiraceae; genus SIG300. Next base: position 17,099 of record CAZBHM010000014.1, read on the forward strand.
ATAAGATATCGACAGGAAAATCTTCAGGAAGTATATTGCAAAACATAAGATGAGCATCGAGATATATGTATTCCCATATACTTTCCGTGTCACATGTTCTGTAAGATGAGTGATTGGTATTTTCGGAAATAAAAGTAAAATCACCTGTCTTATATGGGTAGTCGCAGCTCTCTATGGTGATGATTCCGCTGCCGCTTAAACAATGTCCTATCTCTATACAGTTATGAAAGTGTAAAAACGGCATTGGAGTATTGCCTATCCTCCAGTTCGAGCCAAGCAGTGCCACACATGGAAATGAAACAGGAAGATTATAATGCCTGTAGGAATTATTTTGTCGTGGAATTTTGCTTATCATAAGTATCCTCCTTGCTGCCGGGAAGAAATTGTGAATGGTGAACATTTTTTTTCTGAATGGTACGCTTCATATTTCTCCACTCCTTAGGAGCCATTCCGAAATAATCATCAAATGCCCTGTAGAAGTTGGAAAGTGACTGGAAGCCTGATTCTATTGAAATATCAAGTATTGTTTTTTCAGTGTTGTATAAAAGCTCACAAGCCTTCTGGAGCCGGATACGGTTAAGGTAATGCCGTGGTGTTTCGGATATCAGCTCTGTAAAAAGCGTGCGAAAGCCTGAGGTACTCATGTTGCAGACAGATGCAAGATATGATACATTAAGCGGTTTATCACAAGAATCATTTATACATCTGAGTGCGGGAAGCACCTGTGACATTCCCTGATAACGCGAATGGGATTGAGAACTGTTGCTGCTGACAGAAAGCTTCCTGGTTAGCTTTGTCATAAGGCTTAAGACCAGACCTTTAACAGCATATTCATAACGATTATATCTGCTGCAACGGCTGTTGCTACCGTCCGCACTGACGGCAGAAAGCTCGCTTACAATCAGATTTAGAACCGTATACATATCCGGTTCCAGAGCGGCTGAAAAAATGAAAGGTACTCCTGAGTTTTTATACCATTTAAGTTCGTCCGGAAGTCCCGGTGGATAAAAGTCATTTAACAGCTCTTCGGGTTTGATATATATATATTTACACAGGTCACCGTCAGCAGATTTTTTGGGATTAAGAAAATGCATCGAATATGGGGATATTATAAAAAAATTGCCGGCTGACAGTTCATAATCCACATTTTCAAAGGACAGGATATGTTCACCTTCATAGCATATTCCTATTTCGAGACAGTTGTGAAAATGGTAGTGAGGATAGGAATATGAATATGGAGTTCCTGCACTGTGGGGTGAAAGCATAAGAATGGGGAAGTCATCAGACAGACAATATTCCCGGTATTCAAGATTAGGACCTTTGTTCTTCATAATGCATCCACCTCGTATAAAATGTCTGGCATAATTTAAAACATCTGATTTTAAATTATGATATAAAGATTATAACTTGCTGTGGGAGGATTGTAAAGTATTTTTGGACATACAAACAGCCATGCTGTTGGGGGAGTGAGGAAGCATGGCTGACTGTATAACTTTCGAGAAGTTAATATATAAAGAAAAATTAGGTGATGGCTATTAATGATAAAATATAAATGGCAAGTGCCTTCTGCATACGCATAATCGATATGGCTTCGTCAGGCTGGTGATAGTCTCCGTGACCCGGAAGAAAAAGTCCTTCAGGCGGCTTTGGAAGCTTCATTCCTGTTCCGAAAGCAAAAGCATTAGGAAGCTTGCGGGCATATGTACCGCCACTCATAACAAATGGTCTTGTGTCAAGCCCCATATAATCATTGTAAATACCGGTAAGCTTAGTAACAACCGGATTTGATAAATCAAAGTATGTGGCTTTATTATACCTGCTTACGAGCGAAAGCTCATAGCCGTTCTTTTTACATGCTTTTCTCGTAAGCTTTTCGAAATCCATGTCATTTTTAGTGACTGGAAATTTGCATACGAAAGAAAGCTTAAGGTGCTTTCCTGTTTTAAAATCCGGATCATATCCGGTATCCTCTTCCGGGTTAAAACCGGTATCAGAAGCTATATCAAGCCTTGCATTAACACATGTAAGAACCAGTGGGCCGGAAACCTCGTCATCGCATCTGATGCCAAGTGCCGAACCGTCATATGTACGGTTGATTTCACGACAAAGCTTAAAAATGCGGTTGTCGTGCTCGTTTAGAATATGACATTCATCAAGGGCACATAAAAGCTTCATAAGTGCATCATCGCATCCATGCGGCATTGATGCATTCTTTGAAACACCTGCTGCTGACAAAATGTAATTGCCATGCCCGTCACGACTGGTATGAATATAGTCAGGCAGTGCTGCAAGCTTACTGCTAAAGCCGATATAAGGAACAAGCGTAATCGATGCAGAATCAGGTGTCATGTAAGGGGAAGCTGAGGTATGAAAATCTATAATTGCTTCACTGAAGGTATCTGATGAAATTAAGTCAGCGTTAAATGAACCGCGCTCACCAAGGCACACGGGAAAACCGCTGTCGGGAACGAGTGAAAGTTCGGGACAGGGATAATTTTTGACAAAATAGTCAAGGTCATACATGCCCTGCTCCTCACAGGTACCAAGAAAAAGCTTTACATTACGTTTGACAGGAACATTAAACTCCTTGAGAAAACGCATTGCATAAAGGCCTATGACAGCAGAGCTTTTGTTATCCTGACATCCGCGGCCAATTACATAGCCGTCTTTAACCTGTGCATCGTACGGCGGATACACCCAGCCGGTACCTTCATCGACAACATCAAGATGTGCCCAGATACCGATATCATCATCTAAATCATTGAGCTCTATACATCCTACGTAATTATCGTAGTTTTTGGTATTAAAGCCATAGTCGCGGCCGATTTTAAGCATGCAGTCAAGTACGTCCCGGCATCCTTTACCATAGGGCTTTACCTCACTGTCAAACTCGGCAACGCTTTTTATGTTGGTTATGGTAATCAGATCCTTTAAAAAATCAGGCATCTGATTTTCTACCCAGTTATCAATAAATTCTTTGCTAAACATCAGGGAACACTCTCCTCTGGCTAATAACTGTCATAAGTATATTTCACATTTTTTGAAAAATCAATACCATTATCGACAAAAAACTATGCAAAAACGAATATTTTGGATATAAGCGTTTTTGCACAGTTTTTTTGATGAATTGAAAAGAAATTGGAAGCTTAATATGATAAAATATTATATAAAATGTATTTTGGGAGGAGCAAATTCTATGACAAAAAGAGAACGTGTACTTAATGCAATGAATAATCTGCCGGTTGACAGACCGCCGGTAAGCTTCTGGTTCCATTTTCCGCTTGATATGGACCTTGAGAGGGAATGTGTGGCAGCACATCTTGATTATTATAAAAAGACGGATATTGATTTTATCAAAATTATGTGTGATGGATTTTTTGACTATCCGAACCCCATCATTCCCACGGTGACTAAACCTGAGGACTGGTATAATATGAAGCCGCTTGGCGAAAATCATCCTTTTATCAGGGGACAGGTTGAGAGAGTTAAGGAAATAGTTGGGAGCTTAAATGGTGAGTGCATGACATTTTATAATGTGTTCTGCCCAATGTCTTCTTTCAGGTTTGGAACATCAGAGGAGCTTCTTATGAAGCATCTTAAAGAAAATCCTGAGGCTGTAATGCATGCATTTGATGTTATTGCAGAGGATGCCATAACACTTTCAAGACTTGTTATTACAGAAGGCGGCTGTGACGGTATTTATTACTGTGTGCAGAATGCAGAGGAATTCCGATTTACATATGATGAGTACCGAAAACTTGTTACACCGAGTGACCTTAAGGTGCTTAAGGCTGCTAATGAGTTTAGTAAATATAATATTCTGCATTGCTGCGGCTGGGCCGGTGACAAGAATCGTCTTGAGGTATGGCAGGATTATCCGGTATGCGCTGTTAACTGGGCGGTATTTGTGGAAAATATGAATCTTACCGAAGGTAAAAAATTTTTCGGCGGTAAATGTGTGCTGGGCGGTTTTGATAATACAGAAAATGGTGTGCTGTGGTCAGGTACTGAGGCAGAAATAAAGGCTTTCACAAGAAAATGGCTTGCAGAAAACAAGGAAAATGGTATGATTATAGGAGCGGACTGCTCACTTGGCCGTGGCATGAAGCTTGATAACATTAAATATGTAGTTGATACTGTGAAAAATGAGGAGGTTTAATTTGGTATGTATACGGCTGACAAAGACAGATATGGAAAGATGATTTATAACAGAAGCGGTAATTCAGGACTTAAGCTGCCGGCAATGTCACTTGGTTTATGGCATAATTTTGGCGATGGAAGTAATTTTGCCAATATGAAGGATATTATTTTTACAAGCTTTGACCTTGGTATTACGCATTTTGACCTTGCCAATAATTATGGACCGCTTCCGGGAAGTGCAGAGGAAAACTTCGGCAGGATACTTGCGGGTGATTTAAAACCGTACAGGGATGAAATCGTTATTTCCACGAAGGCGGGATATGGTATGTGGGAAGGCCCTTATGGAGACTGGGGTTCAAAAAAATATCTTGTGGCTTCACTTGACCAGAGCCTTAAGAGAATGGGACTTGATTATGTGGATATTTTTTATCATCACAGACCTGACCCGGAGACACCGTTATATGAGACAATGGATGCACTTGCAGGAATAGTACGACAGGGTAAGGCTTTGTATGTGGGACTTTCTAATTATGGCCCTGAAAGACTTAAAGAGGCTTCCAGGATGCTTAAGGAAATGGGAGTTCCGTGCCTTATTCATCAGCACAGATACTCCATGCTTAACAGAAATTCAGAAAATCTTATTCCGGTAATTAAAGAGGCCGGTATGGGTTCAATTGCATTCTGCCCGCTTGCACAGGGACTTCTTACCGATAAATATATTAACGGTATTCCGGCGGATTCAAGGGCAGCAGGAAGCAGTGTATTTTTGAGCGAAAAGGCTATAACAGATGAGGTTGTCGGCAAGGTGATTAAGCTTAATGAGATTGCGAAAGAAAGAGGACAGTCACTGGCACAGATGGCACTTGTATGGGCACTTAAAAAGGGTGAGCTTACATCTGTTATTCTTGGTGCAAGTCGTGCATCTCAGGTTATTGAGAATGTAAAGGCTCTTGAAAATGTTGATTTTACTGAGGATGAGCTTAATAGAATTGAAGAAATATTGTAAAAGTAATGACATAATAAGAAATGCATAATAAAAAGGTTAAAAATATAAAAAAATAGTTGACAGAATGAAATAAAACGGTTATACTAAATTGGCGCGCAAGTTTTACGCATTGTTTTTGTGCGCCAAAATATAAGGTTGAATTTAACTAAAGCAACCACAGCACAATATTTTTGCAGGAGGTGAAAAGAGAATGCCTACTTTTAATCAGTTGGTAAGAAAGGGAAGACAGACTACAGTTAAGAAGTCTACAGCTCCGGCTCTTCAGAAGAGCTTTAACTCTTTAAGAAAGAAGTCAGTTGAGGCATCTTCTCCACAGAAGAGAGGCGTATGTACAGTTGTTAAGACTGCAACACCTAAGAAGCCTAACTCAGCTCTTAGAAAGATTGCCAGAGTTCGTCTTTCTAACGGTATCGAAGTAACAAGCTACATCCCAGGTGAAGGACATAACCTTCAGGAGCATAGCGTTGTTCTTATCCGTGGCGGAAGAGTAAAGGACTTACCTGGTACAAGATACCACATCATCAGAGGTACATTAGATACAGCTGGTGTAGCTAACAGACGTCAGGCCCGTTCTAAGTACGGTGCTAAGAGACCGAAGGACAAGAAGTAATAAAAGTAAGGATTATTCACAAGTAAGGATGACGGCCAGGCCGTCAGTGCCGGAGTGCTAAATATTGTTCCTGTAGGTTGCAGGTATAGATAAATAGTGCCGGGCATGAACACCAAGTAAGTGAGTACCGATGAATTAATCGAAGATTAAAAAGATGGTTAAGGAGGGAAGCAACGTGCCACGTAAAGGACATACTCAGAAGAGAGACGTATTAGCAGATCCGTTATACAACAACAAGGTAGTTACAAAGCTTATCAATAACGTTATGTTAGATGGTAAGAGAGGCGTAGCCCAGAAGATTGTATACGGCGCATTCGACAGAGTTGCAGCTAAGACTGATAAGGATGCTCTTGAAGTGTTTACAGAGGCTATGAATAACATCATGCCTGTGTTAGAAGTTAAGGCAAGACGTATCGGTGGTGCAACATATCAGGTACCGATCGAGGTAAGAGCAGAGAGAAGACAGGCTCTTGCACTTCGTTGGTTAGTATTGTTTTCACGTAAGAGAAGCGAGAAGACAATGGAAGAAAGACTTGCAAATGAGATTCTTGACGCTGCTAACAATGCAGGTGCAGCTGTTAAGAGAAAAGAAGAAATGCACAAGATGGCAGATGCAAACAAGGCTTTTGCACACTATCGTTTCTAATTATTGGTTAAGCGTATTATTAAGGTGTGCTTAACGACACATTTTTAAGGAGGAATATCCCTTGGCTGGAAGAGAATATCCGTTAGAGAGAACCAGAAATATTGGTATTATGGCTCATATTGATGCTGGTAAGACAACAACAACAGAGCGTATCCTTTATTATACTGGTGTTAACTACAAAATCGGTGATACTCATGAAGGTACTGCTACCATGGACTGGATGGAACAGGAGC
>CAZBHM010000015.1:0-23729 GCA_964491975.1 uncultured Lachnospiraceae bacterium
TTGCTATACGGTAATCCTTAATTTCACCATTTACGGTACACCTTATATAAGCTTCACCTTTTTTTACATCCTGCTTAAGTGCAATATCCATTACTTCACCATAGCCTTTATTAATAAGTGCTGCATTGCACCTGCCAAATATTCCTTCTGCCGTATTCTCATTAATTACCCCAAGTTCGGATTTATCACTATAACGTATTAATCCGGAAAGTCCTCCGGGCGTACCGCTTTCACCCTTTACAACTGAAATAATTTCAGCCTCATAAAGCTTTCCGCCTTTGCTTTCCATAATGCAACCTGTATCCACATCACTTACACCATGCCCCAATGCACCAAAGCTTCCATCTGATGTGATATAGGTAAGTGTTCCTATTCCCTGTGTGTCATCACGAACCCATACTCCAAGCTTATATTTGCCATCTATATCCTGTTTTGGAGTAATACTTATTTGTGAGGTTTGTCCGTTTCGCCTGATTGTAAGAATCATTTCCCGGCCTTCTGATTCTTCAACCGCTTTCACAAGTTCCTCTTTCTCCTCTATATTCCGCCCATCTACCGCAAGAATATAATCACCGGCCTGAAGCACTGAATATGCCGGCTCTGCCGTCATGCCATTTTTCCCATCAATAACAGCCGTTCCAACTACAAGTACACCTTTTGTTTCAAGATAAATTCCAACCGGAAATCCGCAGGTTAATACCTGACTTTCACCTATTACCTCAATGGCAATATCCTTTATTGGCAAAATACCGAAAAGCTTCATTGAAATCTTATATTCGCCAAGCTCATTTTGAACCGTTTTGTCAGTGCAGGCCGGAAAATCAAAACCTACTGCCTCAATTCCATCACTTGAAACAACATGGATTTTCTCAGGTATACTTATCTGAATATAATTATATGCATAATATCCGGTGTAGATTACAGACACAAACAGCACCATGCAAAGTATTCTCCGATACCATTGTTTTCTATTCATTTTTTCGCCTCCTATTATGCAAGATTTTATAAAATTTAAAAGAGATACCTTTCGATATCTCTTTCTTAGTATGTTATATTTCTTTTAATTAAATCTAGCAGTTTTTAGTCGATAATACGACTTTGGCGAAATTTCTTTTTTATTTCATTGCCAATTTTTTCATTTCCCGCGCGTTTTCAAGAACAGCCTCCGTAATCTCAGCTCCGCTTAATATTCTCGCAAGCTCTTCTACCTGACGGGCTTCATCATCAAGCTTATATATATCGGTCACTGTTCTTCCATTCTTAACTGACTTTTCAATCAGAAAATGATTATCAGCCGGTGCCGCAATCTGCGCAAGATGAGTTATACATATAACCTGACGGTTCTTACTTATACTCTTAAGCTTAAGTGCCACTGCCTGTGCGGTTCTTCCGCTTATACCGGTATCAATCTCATCAAATATAAGTGTATCAACCTGATCCTTATCAGAAAGCACCTCTTTGACTGCAAGCATAATTCTCGACAACTCTCCGCCACTGGCTATTTTACCAAGAGCCTTAGGTTCTTCGCCCGGATTAACCGCAATCATAAATTCAACTTCATCAGCACCGGATGCCGTAAGCTCTGAAAGTTCTCTGACTTCTATTTTAAAATTTACATCAAGAAAATTAAGTGCTTTAAGCTCCTTTGTAATAACATCAGAAAGTCCAATTGCTGCTTCTTTTCTTTTAGCTGATATTCTTCCTGCATACAAAATTGCTTCACTGTGCGCAGCTTCAGCTTCTTTTCTGGCATTCTCTTTATTAATCTGATAATTGGTAAGCTCACAAAGTCTGGTTTTCTGCAGACTAAGGTATTCGAGAATATCAGCTGCGGTTCTGCCATATTTACTCTGAAGCCTTCTTATAAGGTCAAGCCGCTTTTCTATACTGTACAACTCTTCTTCGTCAATCTCACAATCTTCAAGATATACAGATATATCTCTTGCAATATCATTACAAAGCGAATCAACATTTTCAAGCTGTGAATATATATCCTTAAGTTTTTCATCATACTTCATTGCACCTGACATTTCTTTAAGTGCAAAGCTTATCCTCTCGCCTGCACTGTCCGTATTACCGGCAAGTGCCTCATAAGCCGACGACATCGACGTTATAATATTTCTGCTATTAACCGCCTTCCGATACTTTGTCTCAAGCTCATCTTCTTCACCTTCAACTACCGAAGCGCCCTCTATCTCATCAATCTCATACTGATAAAATGCAATTTCCCTTAGACGTTGCTCTTCGTTCATAGAAAATGTTGCAAGTCTCTCCTTCGCTTTACAATATCTGCCATATGCATTTTTAAAAGATTCCATATCACATTTAAGTTCTGCCTTTGCATATTCATCGAGTATTTCAAGATGCTTTGGCTTGTAAAGCAGCGACTGATGCTCGTGCTGACCATGAATATCAATAAGAAGGTCTGTAACCTCCTTCAGCGTCTTATTACTTACGCTTTCACCATTAATCTTACTTACACTTCTGCCGGCCTGTATACGTCTTGTAATTACAACCTGGCCTTCTTCTTCCATAAGAATGTCAAGCTTTCTTAAAGCTTCCAGCTTTTCTTCACTGTCCACATAAAATGTAAGTTCTATTAACGCATACTCTGCGCCATTCCTTATCATATTTTTGTCTGCTTTGGCACCAAGTGCCATATTAACAGAACCTAAAAGAATTGACTTTCCCGCTCCCGTCTCACCGGTAAGAATGTTAAGCCCTTCTCCAAACATAACCTCTGCTTCATCAATAAGTGCCAGATTTTTTACATACAGTTCTTTTAACATGGTATTCTCCTTCTACTCTCCAAGTACAAGTAACCACTTTTTATAAATTAAGCTACAATTTTCTTAATCTTATCAATAATTATAAGTGCATCGTCTTTAGTCCTAATCGCACACATAACAGTATCGTCTCCGGCTATACATCCCACAACCTCATGCCATTTCATGGCATCCAGAGCTGCTGCAAATGCCATTGCCATACCTGATACAGTTTTTACCACAACAATATTTTCAGCTCTGTCGATTGAAATATATGCTTCTCTCAGTACACGAAGATATTTTTCATTAAGCCTGTTTTCATCAGTCTGGATAATGGCATACTTCTGCCTTCCACCTTCAATTGGCATCTTTGTGAGCTTAAGAGTTCTTATATCTCTCGAAACAGTAGCCTGGGTAACACTAAACCCTTCTGCATTCAGCCTGTCCGCAAGCTCCTCCTGCGTTTCAATTGCATATTTATTAATTAATTCAATTATCTTCTCATGTCTTAATGTTTTCATCATTATACCTCAAAATTGTTAATTACTGCTCATTTTATTACGCAACTGTTCTATAAAGCTGATTTTCTTAATTCTTATTATTTTTGTTGTCTCAGCGGCAGCTCTTATTAATATCTTATCCCCTGCCTTAAGCGTAACCGCTTCACCGCCATCAAAGAAAAGCTGTCTGCCATCATCAAATCCATTTCGCTCTCTGCATATTTCTACCTCTATCGTATCACACTCAGGAAGTATTATACTGCGGGAAGTAATTGTGTGCGGACATACCGGCGTAACTATTAAAAGCCTCGCCACCGGTGACACAATGGGGCCTCCTGCCGAAAGATTATAGGCTGTTGAGCCTGTCGGAGTGGCAACAATAAGTCCGTCTGCCGAATAACGGTTAAAAGGCTCTCCATTAAGCGTAATCTTATAATCCTGGATTCTTAATGCTCCGCCTGTTCTTGCAAATACTATATCATTAAGTGCAGTTTTCTCAGCTATTACCTGCCCGTCTCTTATAATACATCCCTCGAGCATCATACGTTCTTCAACCGTGTACTCATCTTTGATAAGTGCATCTATTGCCGCTTTAAAATTTCCTTTTTCAACCTCGGCAAGAAAACCCAGATTGCCAAAATTTATTCCTAAAAACGGCAGTTTAAGTCCTGCAAGGTCTCGCACCGCAAGTATAAGAGTTCCATCGCCGCCAAGCACCAGCACGCATTCTGTATCCTTTGGAACCTCATTCTTTGCCGTGTAACCGCCATCCTTTGAAACAGGCTTACTTCTTTCTTCGGCAGCAGCAATTATGCATTCACCACCCTTAGATTTTATGTATCCGGCAATTTCCTCCGAAGCCTTAAAACCCGGATCCTTTAATTCATTGGCAATTATATAAAACTTCTTCAACTCTGCACCTTCTTTCTAAGATAAGCTCGCATGTGCCGCCTCTACAATCTTTTTTACGTCGAGTATCTTATCTTCCTGTGATCCGTCATAATTTTTAAGATACAACAAATATTCTATATTTCCTTCAGGACCCTTAACCGGAGAAAAATCCAGATTAAGTACAATAAACCCCATATTCCTTGCAAAATTTATTACAAAGTCAATAACCTCACGATGCACATTTCTGTCACGCACAACACCGTTTTTGCCTACATTTTCGCGCCCCGCTTCAAACTGTGGCTTTATAAGACAAACCATGCATGCCTCAGGCTTCATAAGTGCTTTCACCGCTCCAAGTACCTTGGTAAGCGAAATAAAGGATACATCTATCGATACAAAATCAACTTTTTCAGGAATATCTGCCTCTGTAAGATAGCGTATATTAGTCCCCTCCATGCAGATTACCCGACAATCTTCCCTTAACACCTTTGCAAGCTGGTCATGCCCGACATCAACAGAATAAACCCGCCCGGCACCATGCTTAAGCATACAGTCTGTAAATCCACCCGTAGATGCACCAACATCCATGCAGACCTTACCATCAAGCTCTGCCCCAAAGCTTTCCACAGCCTTAAGAAGCTTAAGACCACCTCGGCTTACAAAAGGGAGCACCTCCCCCTGTATATCTATCCGGACATCCTCATCGCACATCACTCCCGGCTTTGTCATGGCAGCACCATCAACTGTTACACTTCCGGCCTTTATAAGCGTCTTTGCCTTCTCTCTGGACTGCGCAAGGCCTCTCTGCACCATCAAAACATCAAGTCGTTCCCTCATATAATCTCCAAGTCTTTCACAATCTATATATTTTTGAAACAGTCGTACTGAGCTGTTATATATTTATAAAAGCAAGTATCCTTTTTACTATACTTTCTTTATCAATGCCACTGTTCTGCTTAAGAATATTGACGTTACCATGTTCAACATAGGCATTTGGAAGTGCCACATTAATAATATCAGCATCATATCTGTTACGCTTAATATAAGCTGCAACCTTCTCGCCATATCCGCCGCTTAAAACATTTTCCTCAAGTGTTACCATAAGAAAATGTGTCCCGGCCATTTCATCTATACACTGCTCATCTATAGGCTTTACAAATCTCGCATTTACAAGGCTTACATAATAACCAGCCGCTTTAAGCTCTTTACGTACCTCGTCTGCAACCTTAACCATGCTTCCTACAGCAAACAGCACAATATCCTTTTCTTTATAAAGAATCTCACTTTTACCATAAACAACCGGTGAATTAAATTCACTTAATCCGTCATATGCCTCTCCTCTTGGATACCTGAGTGCAAACGGACCATTAAACTCTGCCGAGAATTTAAGTCCCTCCCTAAGCTCACTCGCGTTCTTGGGAGCAAATATACTCATATTCGGAATTGAATTAAGATATGACAAGTCAAATATACCCTGATGTGTCTCGCCATCACTTCCTACCAGTCCTGCCCTGTCTATTGCAAATATAACCGGAAGATCCTGTATACATACATCATGAAGTATCTGGTCATATGCCCGCTGTAAAAACGACGAATAAACCGCGACAACCGGCTTTAACCCCTGCGAAGCCATACCCGCTGCAAAGGTAACCGCATGCTCCTCTGCTATACCTACATCAAAAAACCTGTCTGGAAATTTTTCCTTAAACCTAGAAAGTCCCGTGCCATCCGGCATTGCTGCCGTCACAGCCACAATCCCCGGATATTTCTCTGCAAGCTCTGTTATCGCCTCAGAAAATACAGCTGTATAACTGCTCTTTTGGGATTTTCGTATTGGTTGTCCGGTATTTATATCAAATGCATCTATTCCATGATATCTCTCAGGATGCTTTTCTGCATGTTCGTATCCTCTGCCCTTCTTGGTAAGCACATGAATAAGCACTGCATGGTCCAGATTTTTCGCTTCACTTATTGTTTTTACAAGCTGTGATATATTATGACCGTCAACAGGTCCTAAATATGTTATTCCCATATCTTCAAAAAGCATACCGGGTACCAGAAGCTGTTTAATTCCACTCTTTGCACGCCTTATTTTTTCAATAAGTGAATCACCTATCACCGGTATACCTGAAAGTCCGTTCATTACACCATTTTTAAGCTTATTATAAAATTTACCTGTTCTTATGTTATCGAGATAACGTGACACCCCACCTACATTCTTAGATATTGACATCTCATTATCATTAAGTATTATTATAAAATTACGTTTAAGCTGTGCCGCATTATTAAGTGCCTCATAAGCCATACCGCCTGTAAGGGCACCATCTCCTATCACTGAAACAACCGTTGCATTATTACCATTAATTCTGTCAGCCTCTACAATGCCTACGCCCGCAGAAACAGAAGTTGAACTGTGTCCGGTATTAAATGTGTCGCAGCTGCTCTCCATTTTTTTAGGGAAACCACTTATTCCGCCATATTTTCTAAGAACTTCAAATCCATCTCTTCTTCCTGTAAGAAGCTTATGGGTGTATGACTGGTGCCCTACATCCCATATAATTTTATCCTTTGGCAAATCGAGCACCAGATGAAGAGCCATGGTAAGCTCCACCACACCAAGATTAGATGCAAGATGCCCTCCCGTAGCACTTATTGTATTTATTAAAAAATCTCTTATTTCCTGCGCAAGCTCATCATATTCCGAGGCTTCAAGCTTCTTAATATCATTAGGCGCAGTTATCCTGTCAAGTATCATCTCTATTTATCCCTTTTTACAAGCCACAAAAGTAATTCCACGAGAAAATCATTTCTATTTTCAAGCTGTTTAAGCAAATCTGATGCCTCTTCAGTAAAGCCTTCTACTGCCTCTCTTGCTTTATCCATTCCATATAATGTTACAAAAGTAGCTTTATTATTCTTATCATCACTGCCAACCGGCTTGCCAAGTATTGCTGCATCACCGATTACATCCAGAATATCATCCTGAATCTGAAATGCCATTCCTATCTTTAACGCAACGCTTTCAATAAGTTCAATCTGACTTCGGGAAGCCCCTGCAAGAACTGCGCCGATCATCATCGAAGCTTCAAGTAATGCACCTGTTTTTAATCTGTAAATAAAATCAAGCATGGCTTTGTCAGGCTCTTCACCATTTTGGGTAGCCTCAACATCCTTAACCTGGCCGCCCACCATGCCATAAATACCTGCCTTACCGGCAAGTATTTTAAGTGCACCGGCCACTCTTACATACTCTTCTTTATCACAGCTTTCAAAAGCAAGAAGTGCCGTCTCATATGCATAATTAAGAAGCGCATCACCGGCGAGTATTCCCATCGCCTCTCCGTAAACTACATGGGTAGTCTTACGGCCTCTTCTGTACTCATCATTATCCATGGCCGGCAAATCATCATGTACCAGCGAATAAGTATGTATCATCTCCATGGCAGCCATAAATGGCTCAACAACAGCTCTGTTCGCACCTCCAAACAGAGTATAAACCTCATCTATAAGCATCGGGCGAAGTCTTTTACCGCCTGCAAGTACACTGTAATTCATAGCTGAAATTACCGTTTTCTGATATCCCTCTTCCGCAGGAAGATAGGACCTGATTACATTATCCACAGCTTTAATCTTTTCATTAAGTCTCTCATTAAAGCTCATCACTAAGCTCTCCATTTTCTTCTAAAATAAGTATTTTCTTCTCAACTCTGTCCAGCTTATCGTTACACAAACGTATAAGCTCCATTCCTTCCTTATAAAGGTCAAAGGATTCCTCAAGAGGTATCTCTGTTTCCATATGTTCAATCAATTTATCAAGCTTATCAAAAGCCTGCTCTATAGTCAGTTCTTTCATCACTGCACCTCTAAAACCTTTACACTAAGCTCACCATCAGCCAGCTGAATCCGGAGTCTGTCATCAATATTTACATTTTCCACACTTGTAAGCGCATGTCCCATCTCATCTGTAATATATGAATATCCCCTGGTAAGCTGCTTAAGCGGCGAGAGTCCGTTAAGTCTTTCCGAAATAATCAAAAGCTCCTGCCGTCTTTCTTTAAGCTTATCCCTGATAAGTGATTCAAGCACAGTCTCTGTATCAATAAGACGCTGCCTGTTTTCTATAAGTCTCTGTTTAGGGTTATAGTATTTCTGTATATATATTTTATACTGCTCAAGCCTTGAGTTAAGCCTGTCGTACTTAGCCCATACCGCTGAAAGCATTCTTCTTTCACATTCATCCAGACTGCTTTTTATAAGTGCATAATCATATACTGCCAGCTCCGCTGCCGCAGATGGTGTGGGCGCACGCATGTCTGCAACAAAATCTGTAATTGTAAAATCTGTCTCATGGCCGACTGCTGAAATAACCGGAGTATTGCAGTTAAATACTGCCATTGCAACAGATTCTTCATTAAATGCCCATAAATCTTCCATTGAGCCTCCGCCTCTGCCTGCAATTATTACATCCACACCGAGCCGGTCAAGTGCCTGTATGCCGTTTACTATCGTCTCTGCAGCACCCTCTCCCTGCACCTGTGCAGGGTATAAAATCAGCTGCACATATGGATTACGTCTTGTCGCAATATTAATTATGTCATGTACTGCCGCACCGGTTCTTGACGTAACTATCCCTACCCTTTTTGCATAACGCGGTATAGGTCGTTTGTACTCCGGTGCAAACATTCCCATCTCTTCAAGTCTGTTCTTAAGCTCTTCAAACTGCTGATATAGAAATCCTATTCCATCAAGAGTAATGTTTCTTGCATACATCTGATATTTACCGTCACGCTCATAAACCGTCACAGTACCGTCAACAACTATATTCTGACCTTCCCTAAGTTCAAACGAAAGTCCTCGCCTGCTTCCTGCAAACATAACACAGGTAAGTGTAGCACTGCCATCCTTGAGTGTAAAATAAATATGTCCCGAACTATGATACTTACAGTTAGAAACCTCGCCTCTTACCCTTATTCTGTTAAGCAGGAAATCCTGTGTAAACATATTTTTAATATAATTATTAACCTGTGTTACCGAATATACACTGGAAGCCATCCTCTACACCAACTTTGCCAATACTCCGTTTACAAATGAAGGCGAATCATCGCCGCCAAATACCTTTGCAAGCTCCACGGCTTCATTAATTGCCACACCTTTTGGAACTTCATCATCATATAACATTTCAAAAAGCGCAAGTCTTAAAATTGTAAGCTCTGCTTTGCCCATTCTTGTAGTCGTCCAACCCTTAGCCACTCCTGCAATCTTTTCATCAAGCTCTGTAACATGTGAAAACAGCTCTGCCATACGCTTGCTAAAGCCGGTTCTTTCTTCTTCTGTAAATTCATACTCTTCAACATAAAATTTAGTCTGCTCCACAAGCTCCTCATAATTATGAAAATCATTGCAGAACAAAAGCTTAAATGTATGCTCACGCATTTCTCTTCTAGTCATGTTTATCTCCATTCTTTCACGCAAGGTAAGGGTGTCAAAGGACACCCTTACCCTGATTAATTACTTTTTTCAACCTCTACACCGGCAACTCTTATCTTAACGTCTGTAACAGTGAGTCCTGTCATGTTTTCTATTGCCGCCTTAACTCTGTCCTGAACTTTACCGGTCACATCAGGAATACTATATCCATATCTTATATATAAAGAAATATCAACTGATACTGCACCCTGTAAAGTATCAACCTTAACGCCCTTTGTTAAATACTTGATGGCTGTCTTTCCAACCTTATCATTGGTAATGTTTCCTGAAAGAGAAACAACGCCCTCTACTTCAGTCGCAGCAAGACCAGCTATAATTGTAACTACCTCATCTGCTATCTGAACTTCTCCAATCTTTTTGCTCTCATATGCCATCTGACTATCGTTTAAATTCTGTTCGCTCATAGGAAACCTCCTCTGTATACTTTCTGCGGCTTCGCCGCTTGTTTTCCTGCCTCTTCTGCGGGGCTTCGCCCCTCTCACTCCAAACCGTTGGTTTGTCGTTAATGTGTCAGGTGAAAACAAATGCCGGCTTCGCCGTCGCTTGTTTTCCTGCTGACACATTACATTATACCAAATTTAATTATATTTGCAAATATTTTTATGCAAAAGTTTTGTATATTTTAATTATTAGCAATAAATGGTGTAATTATAATCTTATCTGCTGAAATTTCTGTTTTTCTTTTTACTATATCTTCTATCTGGGCACGGTCTACATCTGAAAGGTTATTTTCGTTAACAACGACATCCACAGAACCGTTAGTTATGCTTACAACCACATCTTTAAAGCCCTTTGCCTCAAGTAATAACTCCGCCTCCGCTTCTTTTCCACTGACAGTATTAACCTCCAAAAGCTCATTAATTGCATCCTGCTTCTGTTCCTCTGTTACGCTGTTACTGTTTATAATTTCCATAAGTGAAGTTTTTTTAAGTGATTTAGACTGTTCTCTTTTAAGTTTTACTGCTGTTATGCTGTTAACATTCATTGTGCCGCTTGTAAGTACTGCTTCTCCCGGCATGTCGCTGTCCGTGGGTTCCAAATCACCATCAGGACTTTCTATCACGCTCTGACTGCCAACTGCCTGTGCCTTATCGCTGCCTTCAAGCAAAAGTCCGTCTCCCGAGTTAATAATACCTGCGTTAAGTTGCTCATTAAAAATATCAGACTCTGAAATATCAAGCATATCAAGCATATCGCCGGTTACCTTATCTCCCATAACTGATTCATAATCATTTTCACCGCCAACCTTTTGTGCATAATTAAGGTATCCTGCCACTACAATGAGTATGGCAAGCGCCGTAATTATAAGCTGATTATTTTTTAACAATTTTTTCACCATTTTTCCTCCTTAAGAAGCTGTTTTCATTTCTAATACTTTAATTTTATGATTAGGAACATCAAATAATGCCATAACTGCATCAATAATATTACTTACTGTTAAAATATTTCCGCCACCCTCTGCTATTACCACAACGCCCTCTATTTCAGGAGCTGTTTCCTTGGCTATATAGGGTATTTCGGAACCATCACTGTTTTTTATGTATATCACCGTTTCAGACCTTGAAATCTCCTCCGTATCCCTTACTCCTCCCTGACTGTCCTTTTCAACAGAGGTATGACTGGTATATGGCTGCTCAACAAGAGCAATTTTTTCACCTGATGCCTTTATGGTAATCATAACCTCCACCTTTCCTACTCCCTCTGCCATTGAAAGAACACTTTTAAGACGTTCCTCAAGTTTGTCTTCGTATACACTGCCGGTAATTACAAGCTCCCCATCCCCCTTTTCCAAAAGAGCCTCTGTACTTTCTGCCTGTTTTTCATTGCCATCCCCTGCATCCCAAAATGATATTATAACTAGCAGGATTCCAGCAGCAAGCATTATCAAAAGCCTGTTCATCCCTATATCCTTAAGTAAAGATTTTTTAGCTTCTTTCTTTTCTCCCATGGCTCACCCCTGTACATTAATATTAATATGTTCTTTTCTAAGCTTATAGAAGTCTGCCAGCTTACTTTTTATTTCTATAATTTCCTGATTTTCTTCATCAGTCCCCTCGCTTATTACTATAGGCGAAACAGGCTTTATTCCGCTCACCGAACCACCCGTTTTCTTAGTGTTTAAAGTGGCTGATATATTTTTTATGGTTCCATACGATGTACTGTTTTCATCAAGATTCCACTCCACTGATACCGCTGCTACCGTATACCCATATTCATCTATAAGCTTTTCAACACCCGCTCTGATAAGCAGATTATATTCATTTATAAGTCTGTCCCCTGTTACATTCCTTGTAAGACTTAAACTGTCACTTATATCCCTAAGCTTAAGCTCCATCTCTCCAAGCTCAAAATACGATACAATATCAGAATCTATTTTAAGCAGTCCGGTAACCGGCTTTATTGCAATAAGCATAAGCAGAACTCCCGTATAGAAATTCAGATATTTTTTAAAACGTTCAGGCAGCAGCTGTAAAAATAGTGTAATAAGTATAAGAAATACTGCTATGCTAAACACCCAGTTAAGAAAAGCTTCTATCATGCCAGGCCTCCATTTGTCGATGCACACACAATTGCAATTGATACCGCAAAAAATACTGCTGCAAGTATAACTGTTTTAAGCAGCATTTTTGCCCCCTCACTTATACCCGAAAGTGCTTCATTTACTCTTTTATCTGACACCGGCTGAAGAATTGCGCCTGCTCCCTGATACATAATGACAAACAGCACCATTTTCATGGCCGGAACACTTATCACAAAAAACAGTGCAACTAATGCAACCGCTCCAATACCATTTTTTATTACAACACCTGTCCCCAGCAATGTCTCCCATACTGCATTTGCACTGCTTCCTATGCCAGGTATTACACTTACCGCCCTTACAAGAGTCTGGCTTTTTATGGTTCCTGCAAGCGGCACTATAAGTCCCTGTATTACATTTAATCCAAGAACCATTGCAAACAGTGAATTAAGACTCCATTTAACTGCGGTCTGAATAAGTTCAGCAAGCTTTGTAAGAAAATCCTCCTTCGACAAATAATTGACCATAATAAGCACAACATATACATCTGTCATCGGTATTATTATTTTTAGAAATACCTTGTCCACAAGCCAGATTATCCCCAGTGTCATCTCGTAAAACATAACTGAACCTGCTCCTGTACTCACCATTCCAAGGGAGAGCGCAAATACCGGTACAAGTGCATCCATAAATGCCACAATACTGCCAAGTACATTTGATGCACTCTGTGACATTGTATGAAATGCAGCAGCAACAACACTTATGAAAAGAAGATATGTAATATAAAATGCAGTCTGCGCAATCTGACCACTTAAAAAGGCACCGGATATATTGGCAAAAACCGCCGCAGAAATGCCTATAAGTATAAGCATCACTATGGCATTTTTATTATAGTTAAGGTCTGAAAAAAGCGCTTCAACTACAATGCCCCATATATTACTAAAGCTTAATGCATCTCCTCCACCTATTACATCAGCAACCATTTCTGCAAAATTTATTTTGCCGCTGCTTACAGTACTGTTTAAGACCTCCTGTATCCCTGAAAAATTAAACTCAGTCTCAAGCGTGTCAAGCACCGCACTCATAACCGCAGTCATCATCCCACCTCCTACAAAAGCATTGATTTAACCGTTTCAAGAAGCGCCGTAATTACCGGCATGCTTACTGCGAGAATTGTAATCTTTCCAAATACCTCTATCTGCCCCGACAAAGCCTGATAGCCCGCATCCTTACATACATTTGCACTAAACTCAGTAAGATACGTAATGCCCATCATTTTAATAAGGGTACCCATATAAACAGTATCTATCGGAATATATTGCTGAATAACATTAATAGTCTCAATAACATCCGAAAGTTTCTTTATGCCATAAAATATTATAATTATCCCTGCCGCAAGCGTTACATAAAAACCATACTCTGGCTTTACGTTCTTTAACCACACCGCCATAAGTACCGCTGCAACCGCAAGAATGCTAATCTGTAACACAAAACCACTCCCTACAAAGCAAACAGATTCTTTATCGTCTCAAACAAATCATATATGTATGGAATTATCCAGAACAGTACAAGGATAAGTCCTGCAAGACTAGTAAGAAAAGCATGCTCTTCCCTGCCGCTATGCTTCAACACCTGACTTATCACCGATACCAGAATACCCACTGCTGCTATTTTGAATATTATATTTACGGTCATCTATACTTCCTCCGTCAAATGAGTATTATCGCAAGAAAAAGCCCTGCGCTTATTCCGAGAGCCTTGCAAAGCTTACTGTTTTTTTCAAAATTTTTTGCCCCTTCCAAAATCATCGCATCGAGCTGCTCCACATAAAGCTCAATCGTCCCAAGCTGCATTTCCTTATCAAGATAACCAAGCCCCTCTGCCAGCTGCAAAAGCCACCTTTGGTCTTTATCACTTAAATGGCTCTTTATCATCATTTCACATTTAAACTGCTCCTGCCATATCTCAGAAAGTGATTTTCCATTAAGCTTCGCAAGTTCCGCAGATGTATTTTTAAAAAATTCTGAATATATTCCATTTGTCCTTCTTCCAATTACAGCAAATGCTTCTCCAAGCGGTGTCCGGGTATATTTTATTTCTCCCCTTAGCATCAGTATCATTTTCTTAAGCTCATTAAGCTCATCAAGCCGAAGCCTCATTATGCTGCTTGCATTAAATCCTATTCCCGCCGATGATACAAGTATAAGAACTATTCCACATATTTTAAGCATCAAGCCGTATCCCCTTCTTATCATAAATCGCCTTTATATTACCTACATGTCCGCTGTTATCAAGCACTATGTAACGTTCCCAAAGCTCATCTGCGACCATATCTTTAAAAACAGGTTTCCGCCTTATATCCTCTAAATCAGTACCATGCGCAGTAACTAACACCTTACAGCCACAGCCATATACATACCTTATCGCATCTATATCTTTCTTATCACCTATCTCATCAACCGCAAGTACCCTTGGTGACATCGAACGGATAAGCATAAGCATCCCTTTATCCTTCGGACAACAGTCAAGCACATCTGTCCTAAGCCCCACATCATTCTGTGGCCGCCCCATATAACAGGCTGCTATTTCAGAGCGCTCGTCTACTACTCCTACAGTCATACCAATGCCATAAGCATTCCCATCAGACACACTTCTTACAATATCCCTCAAAAGTGTTGTCTTACCACATCCGGGAGGTGAAATGATAAGAGTATGTTTTAGACATCCATTTTCATAAATGTATGGAATAATTCTGTCGGCACAGCCAATAATTTCATGCGCAAGTCTGATGTTAAGAAAAGAAATATTTTTTATACTTTTAATCATTTCATTCTCGCACACTACTTTGCCTCCAAACCCAACTCTGTGACCTCCTTTAATTGTCACAAATCCCTGGCGGAGTTCCTCTTCATAAGCATAGACTGAATAGTTGCAAATATATTCAACCGTTTCCCCAAGCTCATCAGAATTAATCGTATAGTCTTTTCGCAATATTTCCCTGTTACCGCATAGCATAATTAATGGTCTGCCTGCTCTCAGGCGTATTTCCTGAAGCCTGTCATAATCAAGCTTAAGGCTCTCAAAATATTTTCGTAAGGGTAAGGCAAGTACACGTAAAATTTCATTCTGCTTATCCATAATCACCTCCAAAGTGGTTTTAATAATTTATATGTGAATTTTAATAAAAGTATGTCCTAAATAATATATTTTTCTGATTGCATTTTAGATGCCTTACTGCTATTATAATAACTGTTAAACAGACATAACCTGACAAACAAGATATCTATACCAAAAGGAGCATTCAATGAAAGAGGCAGATTTTATCAAAGTCATACATTCCGGACATGAAGCCTGATTATGCCTCACTTCTTAAAACTTATCTTGAGAATAATTATGAAAAAAACATTACCATTACGCAGGCTGCCCTTAATTTTAACATTTCGCGTGCATATCTGCGCAACCTTTTTTACAACGAGAACGGCATGTCACCGCAGGAATATCTGATTAACTTAAGGCTTAGACGGGCTGAGTTTTTGCTTATGAACAATGAATACAGCATAACCAAAGTTGCCATGGCAGTCGGATATAATGATGTTTTACAGTTTTCACGAATTTTTAAGAAACACAATGGAGTTTCACCTACCGATTACAGAAAAAGATTTGAAATGGAGTTATGACTATGGAACAAAATGAAAAAATTAGTACCAGTGTGCAGGGCGGCAAGGATATGACAAAAGGAGAACCTTTTAAACTGATTTTATGGTTTTCCATCCCGTTGCTTCTTGGAAACATATTCCAACAGCTCTACAGCATGGTAGACACGATTATCGTAGGCAAGGTCATCGGAACACAGGCACTTGCCGCAGTGGGTACAACCGGGCCGCTTAACTTTCTTGTGCTTGGCTTTGCTTCCGGAATTACAAGCGGATTTGCCGTTTTAGTGGCACAGAAATTCGGAGCCGGTAATGAGCGGGATATGCGAAAGGCTGTAGCCTCTGCCATCACGCTCACCGCATTATTCACTTTAGCACTTACCCTTATGTCAGTACTGGGTACGAAGGCACTTCTTAAAATGATTAACACGCCCGACGATATCTTTGAAGATGCATATAAATACATCGTAGTAATTTTCGGCGGTATATTCACGATGATGCTTTATAACCTGACAGCATGTATACTGCGTGCCATAGGTGACAGTAAAACACCTTTATATTTTCTTATAGTTTCATCGTTGCTTAACATTATATTAGATTTAGTATTTATCATTAATTTTGATATGGGAGTAGCAGGAGCAGCATGGGCAACAGTTATTTCCCAAGGTGTTTCGGCAGTGCTGTGCCTTATATATATGCTTAAAAAATATCCCGTGCTCCGCCTTACAAAAAAAGATTTTCATGCTGAAGATACTGCATGGATGTACGGCAGGCATCTTGGCATCGGGCTTCCAATGGCATTTCAGTTTTCAATCACAGCTATAGGTACGGTAATTTTGCAGGGAGCACTTAATCTTTTTGGTTCCACTACCATTGCTGCATATACGGCTGCATGCAAGGTTGAGCAGCTTGTAAGCCAGCCCGCCGGAACCTTTGGTGTAACCATGGCAAATTACTCCGGCCAGAATCTTGGCGCAGACCGTATAGACCGTATAAAAGAAGGTGTAACCAAATGCACAATCCTTACTCTTATATTTGCGGTAGCTGCCGCCATGATACTTATTTTCTTTGGTGAGCCTTTAACCAGATTATTTATCGATGGAAACCAGCCTGAGGTTGTCGATACTGCCATGATATATTTAAAAATATGTGCCGTATTCTTTCCATTTTTGAATCTGATTTTTGTATACCGCAACATGCTGCAGGGTGTTGGCAAAAGCCTTATGCCTCTTATGGCCGGTGTATTTGAACTGATTGCCCGCAGCATCGTTGCATTTACACTTCCTGAAACTCTTGGTTTCGCCGGCATATGCCTTGCAGGTCCTATTGCATGGATGGCCGCCGCAATACCGCTTTGCATTACCTATATAATTGTGATAAGAAAAATGTTAAAGGAATGGCGTTTGCGACACTTAGCAAATTAAAAATGCATAAAGTGGCATTGTCTTAGCTGCAATGCCACTTTATGCATTTTAAGCATTAATATTTTAGAACTGCTGTCTGCACTCAAGCTCTTCCCGTTCCTCTGCCACCGCCGGTCTTATATACCTTTCAGTAAGCTTCTTTGTCTTACTGCCAAGGTCATTTAAGAAATACTCCGGCTTATCACCACTCTCACCATTTACGGCAAACACAAACTCAAAATCATGTGGCACAAAATCATACTCTTCCTCCGGCTCAGGACCGCAGCTCATACATACCAACAGGTGCCGCCGATACTGCATCCGGATAATTCTGTCCCGGCCCCCTGCCAAACCACTTTGCCATTTCGTATCCCTTATCAAGCTTAAAACATACTCCAAATCTGGGAAGTCTGCTTATTTTGGTTTCAGGACTGTTCACAGGATTATGACCGCCAAGCTCAGGCATTTTACCAAATGGTCGTACCTTCATATCCACGATAAACATACCGTCATTCATTATTCTGTACTCTATATCTGTATTAAAACCGGTATTGCAATGATCAGCCGCAATAATTCCCTTAACCTTTATAATAACCTCTGTCTCTGAATGTAAGGCTTTGGTACTTAATGAATAAAATTTCATTTTGTGAAGTCTCTTTTTTTCCCATGCTTCAATCCATCTCGGATAAAGTCCTACTATTCCGTCATTATCAGTCTCAGCACGATACGTAACAAAAGTCATTGGAGTGTCAAAGTAAATCCTGCCTGCCTTTTTATAATATATAGGCACTCCGTTTACAAACTTAAGTTCTTCCATTGCAGGCTTTGGTGTTCCGCCAGAGGTCAGAAAGCCATCTATCGTAAAATTAGACCAGTGATTATCATCATTAAAGTCACCACCATACAGATAATCATCCCCCCGCCTGCATTAACGCTTCTTTTCCCATGACTTCTAAACTCCCAGACATAACCTCCCATAAATTCAGGATGCTCCATTGCAAAATCCCAGATATGTTCAAGGTTACCCGGTCCATTCCCCATGGCATGCGCATACTCAATCATAAGAAGCGGCAGATTATGTTCCCTGTTATTTTCAAGATAGGTTGACATTTTATATATATTCGGATATCCGCAGATAATAAAATCAGAATCTGTCAAATTCATTGCCCTATACTGAACCGGCTTCTTATCCTCTAAGCTTCTTAAATATGTAGCACAGGCTTCTGCATTCTGCCCTGCCCCGATTTCATTGCCTATGGACCATATGACAACGCAGGTCTCATTTTTATCACGCCTTTGCATACGGATGGTTCTGTCAAGAAATGTCTTTTTCCATTGCGGCATCTTATTTAACATTCCCTGATCACTCATAATTCCGCA
Source organism: uncultured Lachnospiraceae bacterium (assembly GCA_964491975.1). GTDB lineage: Bacteria > Bacillota > Clostridia > Lachnospirales > Lachnospiraceae > SIG300. The sequence goes on from CAZBHM010000015.1 coordinate 18,598, forward strand.
GCCATGACTTTCAATGTCAGCCTCATCCATAACATATATCCCCAGCTCCGATGCAAACTCATAAAGCTCAGGACTGTTTGGATAATGCGAACAACGTATTGCATTAATATTATACTCTTTCATAAGAAGCAAATCTTCTTTTATCTGTTTTGTAGTAAGTGCCCTGCCGTTATCGCAGTTATTATCATGTCGATTCGTCCCCTAATTCTCACAGGTTTGCCATTTATAAGAAAACGGCCTCCCTTAACCGCACTCGTCACAAAGCCGGCGCGCTTGCTATGCACCTCCATAAGTTTATTCTCACAAAAGAGTTCAAACGTTATATCATAAAGCACAGGTGTTTCAGCAGTCCATAATTCTCTGTTTTCTCGCTGGGATAAGTGCAGAACGGGCATCCAGCCTGTTTATTTCAAGAATCTCCGGATTCTGTAATTGTGCAGGAAGATTTACTGCCTTAGATATGTCAGATTTAATATGTTCACCTTTTTTTATACGCATATGATTCCTCCAATTCAAAACTTGCCTGACTGACAATTAAACCATGCGGACATTCATAATCCGCTTTAGCTAAACCACTATCATTTTAGCACACCATCAGAGCCTTTAATATGGAAAAATCGTGTCTTCATATGGTAAAATGTAACTGTTTCAGCTCATTTTATACTTTCTGCCAACCACGTAAAGCGGCACAAACAAGCTTGCCAGACCTGCTATTAAGCCGGCCTGCTGTATTACCATTATAACCACAAAATTATCAGGTACCATACTCAGTATTATGCATACAATAGGCGTAATAATAAGAACTGCCAGCGACCAAATCCTTAATACATTTATAATATGCGGCCAGTTAGCATTATCAAAGCCTACTCCGGGTATATTCATCCTGAAAAATCCATCACTAACGATATTTATTTTGTTCTCATCATAATATGACGGAAGCCTGTCTTTCATAATAAACCACGCATATACTCCAAACACCAGACCAAGTATTTCAAAAACCAGTACTCCTGATGACCTGTTAAAAATATTTCCAAAGCCATACCGGTCAATACACCACATGCCAGTTAAAAATTCAAAAAATGACACAAGTACACACATGCCAAATATGAGAATATTGTTCCTCGATATCTTTCTTCTTGGTATCTCTTCTGAAAAATTGATTGCCTTTTTAACAATCAGCTCTACCTCTTCCTTTCCAATATCTGCATTCTCCAGCCTTCTTCCATAAAGAAGCTCTGTAACAGTAACATCAAGTGCCTCTGCAAGAGGAACAAGTAATGTTATATCCGGCATGCTAAGTGCCCTCTCCCACTTACTTACAGCTTTATCCGTCACAAATAATTTAGCAGCAAGCTCCTTCTGGGTATACCCTTTAGACTTCCTCTGTGCGGCAATAAATTCGCCAAACTCCTTTTTGTTAATTTCAAACATAATATACACCTGCTTTCGTACAAATTATAACTAAACTGTACTCCAACCAATAATAAACAGCAACCGACCAGTAGTAGAATTGGCTAAAAACCGTAAATTGGCGCTATATTTTAAGTTACTGTCCTTAATCAGCTTTCATGGCTCTGTACCATGCAAGCAATAAATCCACCATCCTGCCATAGCTTGCCACACCGTCAGTCTGGTTATTAACTTTAAGATATGTATCATTTACGGTATCTGACACTTCTTTAATCACAGTATCCTCAAACTGCTTCCAGTATTTTGAATTATTGGCAAAATCGGCAATCATCCCCTTATCATAATGCTTCCACAATTCATTGTAAAGGTCGGCATCCCTTGCCGCAAGCTTATTACCTGCAAGTATAAGCGCATGTGTATACGCACTGTACCTAAATTCAGGTGAATCAGAATTAATCCCTGCCATAAAGCTTATAAAATTTGCCTCATCTTCACGCATAAAGCCATATGTATGTGCCATTTCATGAAGTATTGTATCGGGGATTGAATAGTCCGGCACATCTACATTAATATTTGCCTCCATCGTAAATACACAGTACACTCCGACTATTTCCGTATATGACATAAAATGTGAAAAGAATACCGGCTTCGCCCTGAAATTTCTATAATCAAACTGCTCGTAGCTTTCGGCAAGTTTATCATAAGCCGTCCGTGCATCCTCTGTCATATCTTTAAATGAAGCATACGTACTCTTAAATATACCGTTTTCATCAGTATTTTCAAGCTCTGCCCTTAAGCCTGAAGCTTCTTGGGCAAGCCAGAGACACAGCTCGTTTAATTCCTCAACCGAAGAATCCCTTACTTCAAGTCCCATAATGTCACCAATGGTATATCTGTAATAATTTGCACCGCAAAAGCATGTAAACCAAAACACTATGACCGATGCAAGACATATTACATTCACGATTCCATTGCCAAATCTTAAAATTCTCTCTTCCTTATGCTTTTTTATTCCTGCAATCCATCTTATAATAAATACTACAGCCACAACCGGCAGTACAATAATTAAAAGCTCCATTATAGAAAATGGCAGAATACTTGTAATACTGCCCCACAAAGCTGCATATACTCTGTATATTCCTCTTGCAAACACATACTCGGCAATATCCGTGTTATTTTTCACAATCAATGTAATAAGTCCGGATATTGGAAGTAACAATATAAGCCACAATTTCTTTTTATTAATCATAAGCACCTCTTTTTCACATGCCTCACACAAAAATGCGACACTAAAATCAACCCGCAATAAACAAAATACTTATCTTACATGATACCACATTTTATCGCATAAGAGAAGTATTTTTCTTGTAAAAACATGAACTGGGAGAACAAAATAAAGGAAAGACGGACAATCAGAAGTTCGATGCTAACGAAACCGGCAGAAAGCCTTATGAAATTTTGCTGAAGATGTCACAAAAGGCTGAACAACCACACTTTTATGTATGCGATGTTCAGCCTCTTCTGTTTTCAGTAGTCATTGCCGTAAACGTGGAAATTCTCCTTACTTTCCCACCTCACGGATATACAACACGCGACACAAAAAATTTGAACGTAAAACTGAATTTTTGAGGCCTGTATAGCTTTTTTCTCAAGCCGTAGATTATATTCTACGATATAGCTAGTTATCCACAACAGTAGAAATTTAAAGGTTCTATAAATGAATTTTCAGCACGATAACATCTATAGATCTACAACAGTAGAAATTTCATTCATGGCAACCACGAACTTATGTTGGTGATACCACAACTCATTCTACATATCAAGTACCTTTTTGAAAATATTAGCGTTAATTAATCTCCAATATTTGAATCATCTCACGTCTGATATATATTTTTTAATGCATCATACTCTTTATTAATACACACAACTATATCCGCATTGCCGCACAAATTGTCAGGGTGGAATATTTTAAGAAGCTCCCTATACCTCTTTTTAAGTGTAACCTCACTGTTAACACCTTCAAAAAACATTCGCGGTGTTACTTCCGAAACACTTCTTCTCTTGGTTTCTCTGTTTTTACGCTCCACAAACGCTGCCTTTTCTCGTGCGAAACGTTCTTTATCTTTCAAAAGCTTGTCCTTGTCATCAGCCAGCCTTCTAAGTTCTCTGATTAAAACCTCTGTTTTCTGGTCAAATAGCTCATTGTCCTTATCAAGTCTTTTTCTTATTCTTAACAGCCTTGCTTCCTCTTCCTTAAGACAGCGCCTCTCCTCTTCAAGTTGTTTTCTTTCTGCCTCCATGTATCTTCGCTCCTCAAGAAGCATGTCCTTCTCCTGCTGTATACGGATATTTTCTTTAAAAAACCAGCTCTTCATTTCAGAAAGCTCTGCCTTATCTGCCTCCTCTATGGATATCACACAAACCTCCCCCTTCATGGCATGACCGCTGTTATTAAATATATTGTAACACTGATTGACTTTTTTGTAAATGCAAACTATAATCATATATATAATAACCCTGATGCTGACTAACTTTAAAGGAGATTTCACAATGAAAACAAAAATATATATCGACGGAAGTGAAGGTACAACCGGTCTTAGAATTATGGAACGATTTAAGAATCGTGACGACATTGAGCTTCTTACCATCCCTTCTGAACTCAGGAAAGATTTAAATGAACGTAAAAAATACATAAATGCATCTGACATTACTTTTCTCTGTCTGCCGGATGATGCCGCAAGGGAAGCAGTTTCCTTAGTTGACAATGACCATGTCAGAATCATTGATGCATCAACAGCTCACAGAACTCTGCCTGACTGGGCTTATGGTTTTCCTGAGCTTAGCAGTGAACATAAAGAAAACATCAAAACAGGCAAAAGAGTTGCCGTTCCCGGCTGCCATGCAAGCGGCTTTATGTCAATCGTTTACCCTCTTGTCAAAAGCGGCATACTTCCTTCTGACTATCCGCTTTGCGCATTTTCTCTCACCGGCTACAGCGGCGGCGGCAAAAAAATGATTGCTGAATACGAAGGTGAAGCTCGTGACCCAGAGCTTAATGCTCCAAGACAGTATGGCGTTACACAAAAGCACAAGCATCTTAAAGAAATGAAGGCTATTGCCGGTCTTTCAAGAGAGCCGCTGTTCTCCCCTATAGTGGCAGATTATTATAGCGGTATGCTGGTATCTGTACCTGTTTATGCTGAATACTTAAAAAGCGACATTAGTACTCCCGAAAAATTGCATCAGTTTTTCTGCGATTATTATAAAAATCAGCGTTTTATAAAGGTCATGCCATTTGGTGCCGAAGCTGATACCCGCGGCTTCATTGGAAGCAACAACTGCTCCGGATGGGATGGAATGCGAATATACGTTACCGGCAACGAAGACCGTATACTTATTGCTTCACAGTTTGATAACCTTGGAAAGGGTGCTTCAGGTGCCGCCATCCAGTGCATGAATCTTATGATTGGCTGTGACGAGGCTGCCGGTCTTAACCTTTAACTTAAATCAAATGGGAGTGTTGCCAAATAACTGATTAATAGTTATTTGGCAACACTCCCTCTATTTTCAAAGCTCACTGACAAAGACACCTATGTTGTTCCGCTGTAAACATATTTAAATACATTAAGTGACTCAAGCGGTTTTCCGCTAAAATCAAATAATGCCTGATTATCCCATGCTGAGCCTCCATAATATTTTCCCGCATCGTCAGGATCATACGC
>CAZBHM010000016.1:0-23642 GCA_964491975.1 uncultured Lachnospiraceae bacterium
TGTCCGCATAATCCACTGAGAAAAATTCTTCCAGCATGCTCATATTTAAAGTCTTGCCAAAACGGCGAGGTCGGGCAATTAAGGTAACGTCATCCTCGCTTTCCCACCACTCCTTAATAAATGCCGTTTTATCCACATAAAAACAATTCTTCTTTCTAACCTTTTCAAAATCCTGTATCCCTATCGCTACCGTTCCTGCCATACCGTACTCCTTTATAATTATCCTATTTGTAAGGTCCTGCCATACTATTTACACATGTTAAGTATAGCAGTTTTTGCTTCATATTACAAATGATTTCTACATATTATTTCATTACGGTATAACCTGCCACTCAGAAAATACCTGCCATTTCAAACACTTTTGCTCCGTTGTAAGCAACATCCGGCAAACAGGCTTTTCTCTGCAGGTAAGATAGTATTCTCACCTGCAGAAGCGTAATCGTCAATTCAAGCATGCTTTCTATTTTGTCTTTATTACTACTTTCTTGCCTGAAAATGCAATTCCAAGCTTAATGATGTTCTCTATGCCGTCTTCTTTCATTTCTAAATCATATCGTTTTTCGTCAATCTGAGTGAATGCATCTATTGAAAGTTTTTCAAGTTCATCCTCATTCAATCCGCTTTTCCATTTCAATTCCATAATAATACCCGGATATTTCTTAACTCTCGGAATCAAGCTAATATCATATCTGCCCTCACCAGATTCTCTGTTAGATTTAATCCTATACTGATTATCCAACAATGCAATGAATCCAAGCGTAAGTCCGTGATAAAAGCCCTCTGCTCCGGCATCATAAAAACTTATGGATTTGTCCAAATACTCTGAAATTGCTTTTTGTAATTTTTTAATATCATTTGCATATAGGCTTTCCGCAATCTCTTTATTTGGAATAGACACTTCACACAAATATGTTCCGTCCACCTGCAATTCCTTTTTAGGTGTCTTGAGATATCCTGCCATTATTAAAAGACTATAAATATTTGCAGATTTTTCAGCCAGTGATCTATATACCACATTTTGGTCAATCCTTGTTATTACCCGCTCCCCTCGCAGCAGTGCATACAGTCTCTCTGTAATATCGTCCGTAGCAATTGTAAGTACATTCTCCAGCACTTCATTTTTTCCGGTATTGACCCAATATGCCTGTGGAATACAGCCCCTCGAAATATAGTTAATCACAGACCATGGATTATAAATCTCTGTGCTGCCAAACAAATTGACTCTGAATAGTTACTTTACCTGAATATAAACAACTTGCTGAATAAGTAGTTAAGGAGTACTACAACTACACTCACAAGCACCTTTGCTGCCATACCGTCTATTCCTAAAATGCTCTGACTAAGCCCAAATTCTACAAGGAGCGGCACACTTACAATCTCAAATATTCCTGTTACAATTCTTGCAGAAAAAAACTTTGCCGCCTCCGGAAGCACTACCTTTAAGCTTAAGCTTTTACTCTTAAATACCCATAATTTATTTGTAACATATGCAAACAATACCGCACACATCCAGGAAAGGAGATTTGCTGCAGCTATCTTTGCTTCCCATTCATCAAACGCAAGCACAAAAATACTATAACTGCCCCAGCTTACAACAGTACTCATACATCCCCAGAAAAGATACGATACTATCTCCCAATACTTTTTTATTAAATCCTCTATCTTCTTCATTTTAATCTCCTAATATAACAGTATTATCTCCAAAGACTTTCAAACAAAAGCTCTACCGCATGTGCAAGCTTATCAGTATCAACTCCCGAATAATTAACAAGCAGGGTATGCTCCATTGCGGCAGCAGTTGCAGCATCATGACAATAGCTGCTAAGGCACGATACGTTAATACCATTTTTTGCTGCTACTCTTACAAGTTCCTCATCACTAAGTGTTGTATCCACCTGCAAAAGAAAATGAAGGCCTGCATTTTCTTCTGCTATCCTGACCTTGCCATATTTGGGATGTGCTTTTATGCACTCCATGATAATATCACGCTGATTACGGTAATAATTACGCATGCGGCTTATATGTTTTTCAAAATATCCCTTTTCGATAAACCTGGCAAGCGTATACTGTTCAAAATTAGACACTGTACATGAATAGAAATTAAACTCACTGTTATAACGTTCCATAAGTTCTTTTGGCAGAACCATGTAACTTATTCGTATAGTTGTTGCAAGACTTTTTGAAAACGTATTGATATATATAACCTTATCAAGTACATCTATACTCTGAAGTGACGGTATCGGCTTTCCAACGAACCGGAACTCACTGTCATAATCATCTTCAATAATATATCTTGAAGGCTTCTTAGAGGCCCACGAAAGCAGCTCATATCGTCTGCTGATTGGTGTAACTATGCCTGTCGGAAAATGATGAGATGGTGAAATATGCAAGACTTCTGCCTCTGTCCTCTCAAGTGAAGTTACCTCTACCCCCTCCTTATCAAGTGGAATATGCACACATTTTACATCATTGGCTCTGTAAATCTTTGCAATCTTCCGGTAACCCGGGTCCTCCACTGCATATACCCTGTGATGCCCTAAAAGCTGAATTATAATACCATAAAGATATTCCGTCCCTGCACCTATGACTATCCTCTCCGGCCTAACCTTCATTCCACGAAATTCAAACAAATATTTTGCAATCTCACATCTTAATTCAAATATCCCCGTAGATGGTGAACTGACCATAAGCTTATCCGGATTATCTGACATTGTCTCCCGCATAAGCTTAGTCCAGGTATTAAAAAACGAACCTGTCTTAGGAGTCAGATTACGCACAAAATCTGCATAATATTCCGTTTTTTCAAGCTGCGTATTTTCATTAAGAGCTTCCGCAAACAGGTTTCTGTCTCTTTTTTCAGAAGCTGTAATATGCGATACATAAAATCCGCTTTTAGGCTTTGAATATATATATCCCTCTGCCATAAGCTGGCTGTAGGCATTTTCAACGGTAATCGTGCTTATATTAAGATGTTTTGCCAGCTCACGCTTTGATGGAAGCTTCTCATCAGGTGACAGTCTGTAACTTACTATGTCTTCCTTAATCTGCTTATAAAGATATTCATAAAGACTCTCCGAACCCCTGTTATCAAATGAATATGTCAGCATACAGAAACCTCTTTTCTGACCTTATTATTTTATTTCCTTTTGAGACTTTAAATATAGCCAATTATCAGTATAATATTAAATATAAATTTTGTAAAGTACTACTGCTGAAAGGATGTGACAATTATGAAAAAAATATTAACAATACAGGATATATCATGCGTAGGCAAATGCTCACTTACCGTAGCACTTCCGATTATTTCTGCAATGGGTGTTGAAACCGCAATTCTTCCCACCGCTGTATTATCTACACATACCATGTTTAATGGGTTTACATGTAAGGATTTAACTGACCAGATAAGACCGATAGCCACGCACTGGCAGAAGGAAGGCTTTAAATTTGATGCAGTGTATACGGGATATCTTGGCTCTTTTGAACAAATCGACATTATGAAAGAATTATTTGATGAATTTAAGACCGATGATAATATCATATTTGTTGACCCTGCCATGGCCGACAACGGCAGACTTTATACTGCCTTTGATGAGGCTTTTGCAAAGCACATGGCAACCCTCTGTAAAAAGGCTGACATAATCGTTCCAAATATCACTGAAGCCTCCTTCATGACCGGCATTGGATACAAAACAGAATATGACGAAGCTTATATTAAAACACTTCTAAGAGCCCTTGCCGCACTCGGTGCAAAAATAAGCATAATTACGGGTGTAGGCTTTGAGGAAGGCATGACCGGTGTCATGGGCTACGACAGCATACACGATGAGTTTCATTACTATGCCCACCAAAAGCAGCCGACAAGCTACCATGGCACAGGCGATATTTTTTCAAGCACCTGCGTGGGCGCAATGATGAATGGCATGCCATGGTATAAAGCTATTGAAGTTGCCGCCGACTATACTGCTGAATGCATACGTGTTACCTGCCTGGATAAAACTGCCGCCGATAAATACGGTGTTAATTTTGAAAACGTAATACCATATCTTCTCAAACTGATTAACCTGTAATACAGTATTAAGAGCCTTAGCACCGGCTCTGTAACATATTTAACCCTGCACCACATTATAGAGCTTTTCAGAAATTTCTTTAATCTGCTCTACTATTTTGGCAAGACACTCTGTTCCTGCACTGTTCTCCTGCGAAGATGCACTTACCTGTTCCACTGCACTGCAGTTATATTGTGTGTTATCACTAATCTGTTTCATACTACCAGAAGCTTCATCACTGTTTTTCTGAATAACAGATGCTGTCGCATCGATTGCATGAATCTGCAGGGCAAGTTCCTCATTAGATGCTGTTATAAATGACGAAGTCTCATTAACCTTTTGGATATTGTCCATACCACTTTTTGTAAGTATAACATTTTTATCCATGGCGGCAACTGCGGCATCAGTATTCTCTACAACCTCATGTATGATATTGCCAATATTGCCTACTGCTGTCTTTGTCTGCTCAGCGAGCTTCTGAATTTCACCTGCTACCACCGCAAAGCTCTTACCATGTTCACCTGCCCTTGCCGCCTCTATTGAGGCATTAAGTGCCAGTATATTAGTCTGATTTGAAATACCTGTAATCGTCTGTATTATGCCAATAATTTCCTGCGACATCATGCCCAGATTACTAACAATCTGTTTACAGTCACCGGTACTCTCATATATCTCTGTCATACCTGCTATGGCTTCATCCATGCGCTTCTGGTTCTCTTTTGTATTTTCACCTATCCTATCCGTAAGCAACGCCGTTTTATGATTCATCTCATTAAGCTTTACAAGCTGCTCTGTAATATCCTGCATCTTATGCTCCGCACTTTCTACGGCTTTTGCATTCTCTGTTGCTACCATAAGAAGCTTATCTGTTTCTTCGGCAATACTCTGATTGGCCTTAAGTGAGCCTTCAGTAATTTCAGAAAGACTTCCCATCATACCATAAAGCGACTCAGAGGTCGTAGATGCATGCTCTTTCATAAGCTTCATACGTTCAAATATTTCCTTCTGTTCTTCTGCTCCCATAAGACTTGAAAGCATTTCTGCCGTTCTTGAACAAAGCATTGTAAAAATCGCTGCAACTGCCGTTAATGCAAGCGCTCTTGGAATTACACCAAATATTATTGCATCATTAAGAAATATAAAATTATCATCCTGTACCGTATCTAAAAAAACTGCAAGTATCTGTCCCACCGAAACACCTGCTACCGTAATCGCGGTTGCTGTAATGTTAAGTTTTTTCGAAAAGTACAGGCTGGCTATCGCTATCGGATAGACATATATAACAACTGCATGAAACGTAAGTGTAATACTTAGAAGTGTCACGAATATTACTGCTGAAAACACACTTATATACTTAATATATGGCGCATCCTTCTTTAAGATATTTACAAGCAGTGTCGGAAGCAGCAAAAGAATACCTCCTCCTATGTATGCAATCGTCATGACCACATCATCCACAACAAATACACCTATTACATTTAAAATATATATAAGTGAAAAAATAAGGAATGTAACTCTCATAACCTTTGCAACAAGAAAATTAGCTTCTTTTTCATTTTTACTTAACATATTCATTTTTTTCTCCTCCTTAGCGACTTACTGATTTATCTTTTCATGTATCCATTCTACATTTTCCCTTATACTCATAAATACTTCCACGAGTAATGGGTCAAAGCTTGTTCCGCTCCCTGATTCTATTATTTCAAAGCATTTCTCCATGGGCATCGCATCTCTGTAGCAGCGTCTTTCCGATACTGCATCAAACACATCTGCAACTGCCATAATTCGCGCACAAAGCGGTATTTCTTCACCTTTAAGCCCATCAGGATAACCCTTACCATTCCATTTTTCATGGTGAAATCTGGCAACCTCATATGCCATCTTTGTATATTTCTTATCCTCCATGAGATGCCCGAATGTTTCATGTATTATTTCTCCGCCCCTTATCGTATGAATTTTCATTGTTTCAAACTCTTCATCCGTAAGCTTGTCGGGCTTTTGTAAAATAATATCAGGTACGGCAATTTTTCCGATATCATGCATCGGTGCAGCATTACCAAGCATTTCGATATATTCCCTTGTAAGCTCGTCATCATAACAGCCTCTTCTTAAAAGTTCATCAGCAAGAAGCTTTACATACAGGGATGTTCTTTTAATATGACCGCCGGTGCTGCCATCCTTATTTTCCACAAGTGTCGCAAATCCCATAACCATCTCATGATGATAATGTGTTAAATCATCTGCCGCCGTCATAAGCTTCTTAAGCAGATTCATCGTTCTTGAAGAAAGCATTGTAAAAATTACTGCTATCGCTATAAGTATAATGGCACGTGGAATTATCCCCCACAAAACAACAGACCTTAGTGTCATAAAATTGTCATCCTGTACGGTATCAACATAAAATGCAACTACCTGTGCAACTGATACCCCACATACGGTAATCGTGGTAGCAAATATATTGAGCTTCTTTGAAAAATACAGACCTGCTATTGCTATCGGATATACATAAACAACGACTACATGATATGTAAGCGTAATGCTTACAAACGTAACAAATAATGCTGCACTAAACACATTTAAATATTTTACAAAACCATTCTTAACCTTAAGTATATTATTTAAAAATAAAGGCAATAACAAAAATAAGCCACTACATATATATGATGTAGTCATAATCTTGTGCGATATGACAAATATATCACATAAATTAAGAATATATACCACTGTAAAAATCAAAAAAGTGGTTGCCATAACCTTTGCGGCTATACCGTTTGCCTGTTCTTCATTTTCAATCAAAATACTGTTTTCTTCCACAAAACTCTTCCTCTCTTGTATATAACAATCCCCCTGTTATAAAAAGACTTACTGCATGGTACTGACCTTAACCGTATGAAATTTTCCTGACTTTATAAGCATCAGATTTCCCTGAAAATCCATACTTAACATTTCAGATATCTCATCCTTAGTAAGACTGCATACTTTCCCTGCAACAAGCACACAAATTCCAAATGTATGAAGCCATATCTGCTTAAATAAAAGAGTTGCATCCTTTGTATTTAAATCATAATCCTTCTCCATAATTTCAACACACTGCTGCGCTACATCACCAAGCTCATCAATAAGCATTTCATAAGTCTGGTTAGCATCATGCTCACGCATATATACAAGTCTGAATAAATGTGGCTGTGTTTCCGCAAAGTCTATCATCATCATGCCTATATACTTAGCTGCCGGAGTAAACTTAAGTGCATCCTTTACCTTATCTTCAAATTCCTTAAGTGCAAGCTTTCTAATCTCATCCCAAAGCTCCTCCATGTTCTTAAATGCCGTGAATATCGGTGATGAAGAAGTTCCAAGCCTCTTACCAAGCTCCCTTGCCACAACTGACTCAATTCCATTCTCTCTTGCCATTGAAAATGCTGCCTCTAAAATCTCTTCTCTTGTATACTTTACCTTTGGCGGCATAACTGCTAATAACCTCCCTTTAAAATATAATACTGTTACATAACATACGTTGTATAACAGCATTATATAACCCTATATTTATTTTGTCAATACTAACTTTACTGCTTTATGCTCTGTTGCCATGCTTTTACATGTTCATAATTACTGGCATCTTTATAAAAATATTCATCCATATCATACAGACTATGATGATAAACTCCATGATATTCCTGCCCACTCCTGCCATATACCACAAGCTCTACATCCGCATTATCCTCGCTTTTCATGGCAGTAAGCACAAGTCTTTCCCCATCAAACAGAAGTGAATGCTTGTTATAAAATGCGCTGTTATTGATATCGTCATATGGAAATGTTCCCATACACCACACTTCACTTTTTTTATTACTTTCATTAATGAATACAAAGCTGTTGTCCTCCCACTTTATAAGTATTCCACCGTCTTCCCGTGTCATACAGGCAGCTTTCCGCTTTGCTTCTTTATCAGGTATCTCTAACGTATCAACCAGCTTGGGAACATATCCGTAAAGCTTATACACATGTACATTATAGCTATTATCCTTCCTTACAAGCATATACAGTCTTTCATTTTCTTCATCAAGAAGCATCTTTACCGGTACTTCCCCGGTTTCCGCCTCACATACCTTCTCAATCTTATCCTTAGCTATACTCTTACGACTCCTGCCGCTGCCGTCCGCTTCATAAGGTATATAGAAAATACCGCTATTTTCTCCACGGCTTATATATTCATCTGTATTATTAGCAGTACATGCATATGCATAATATAATCCATCTATACCAAAAGCCTCTGCACCCTCCGTAACAAAACCGCTGTTTTCTTCATTCCTGATATTAAACGCAGTAACTAAGCCTTCCTCGTTTTTAGTTATACTTGCCGTAACCATGTCTTTATCATCTGTCTTTATATGAAAAAGCTCTGTAATATCCGCATCTTCCCTATTTGATGAAAAATATACATTACGTTTACCACTGCTTATATGAAGCGTAACAGGATAATACTCATAATATTCAGAAAGCCTTACAGTCTCCGTATTTGTCGTCCCGGTTGCTGTTTTTTCAGCCACATCGGTCAGCACCTCAGAAAACCAGCAGTCACTTAAATCAATTTCCTGTACTCTGGTGCTTCCACTTACAGATACAGTACCATAATTACTTACACTTTCTATAAAAACATTTTCCAATCTTTCATTTTCCCATCTTACTTCATTAGAGGCAAACCGGAAGCTGCTTTTGGCACTCCCACCGCTTCCGATTGTATATATCGTATTCCAAAGCATATGCCCCTTATAATGTGTATCAACGCTAAGCGTTATGCCCTCTGCCGCAAGCGGACTTCCAGATATAACTTCTTCCGTAATTCTTATTTCTTCTTTATTAGCATTTACAGCTGTTATATATACAGTCGGGAAAGCAATAATCACTATCACAAAATACACAGCAGCCGCCATAATAAGTCCCTTTTTCATAATACCGCCTTACCTTTCTTCGCTAAGCGAGGACAATGCCTTACTTACCCTGTCGCTACGATAATTGTATTTATCCTTCACATAATCCATAAGTGTTATCCCTTGTTCTTCCAACTCAAGTGTACTTATATCTCCTACAATCTTACCGTATTTAAGAAGTACGGCACGGCTTATAAAATGTTCCACCTCGTCAATCAGGTGTGTTGACAAAATAACTGTCTCATCCGGCTCAAGTATTCCTAACAGCACCTTGTAAAAATCTTCTCTGTTAAAAACGTCATTGCCCGCAAAAGGTTCATCCATAAGTATATATTTTGCACCCTGGCAGAGTGCCATTATTACTTCAAACTGATTTTTCTGACCGGTTGAATAACTTTTCAGAGCCTTGTTCATCGGAAGATTAAAAAAATCCATCAAAGCCCAAAAACGTTTTTCCCTGAAACCGCCAAAGTGCATTCTGTAAAATTCTCTATGCTCTAAAGGAGTCATATTGGGAAAAAATGAATGCTCACAGGTTGCAAAAGAAATCCACCCAATATTTTGTCTTGTAACATTTTCACCATCAATAAGTATCTCACCCTTATAGCTTATAAATCCCAAAATGCTTTTAAGAAGTGTAGTTTTACCGGCTCCGTTTTCTCCAAACAGACCTATAATCTCCCCTTTGTCAATACGAAGATTAACACCGTTAAGTGCCCTCGTGCCACCATCTTTTCCATAATATACTTTACTCAGTGAATTAATCTCTAACATACTGCTCCTCCTATACCAGCCTTGGCATACACTCTTTAGGTATGGCAAGCACATAAATAAGATAATAAAAAAACAAAAGAATAACTATTATTAAAATAGCAGCTACCGTATTTATCAGGCTTCCCGCTGTTACTGTTTTAATAACATACTTTTTAGAATAAATCCTCTTCATCACATATAAACTTTTTGTACCTGTTGCATAATAGTATATATAGTGACGTAACATCATAATAAAAATAACAACAAATATCGGCACAAACCAGACCGCCTGCCCTCCGATAAGTCTTATAAAAGGCCTTACCACTGCTCCCTCTATAAGCACTTTGTCACCATGCCTTGAAAAATAGAGCATGGACCTTGCCATAACAAGTTCAGAAAAGAACCGGAGCATACTCCAAAAAGCGGTCAGAGCCATAATGGCTGCCATCCCCGTACATTCTTTTACATAATCATAGCCCATAGGATAATATTTATAAAGCTTTCTCACCATATTAGACATATCAGACATCCTCACCATCCTCACCAAAAACATTGAATGCTTTTAAGCATCCGATTGCAATGAGTATTAATGCTATAATATCCGCAAACATATCCGTAAGATTGATTCCAATATCACTCATTAAAATCCATATAAGATAAATTGACATCCAGATATCTGCAACATAATTTTTCTTATCTTTTTCTGCCGCCTGCATGGCAAATGCGACAATTACGAGAATATTCCTTATCCACTTTCCAATCTCCGCCATCGGCATAAGATTATGTAAAAATTCATTCCTATAAAATGCCATAAAAAGCTGCTGTGCATTCTCCGCCGGTGTCAGTAATCCGCCTGCTACCGCATATCTGCAACTGTATATCTTCATCATTATAATCATGGCACATATCCATACTGCATAAAGTAAGGTAAATATAAACACATTGTAAATTGTCTCTATCACAAAAAAGCGTTTTATATCAATTCTTAACCTTTGTATCGTATTACCGCTTTTCTGATTAAGTTTGCTCTCAGTAATACCGAGTATAAGCAATATCACAATAAATGCCATCACAAAGCATGGCATCGCACCAAGCTTATCTATCATCTGCTCCGCACTTAAAAATACTATCTCAGAATCATTTCCCCAAAACAGCTTATAAAACCCTAAGCCTGCTGCCATAAGTGAAAGTATCAGCACTAAAAGTACCTTGTAAAAACTATTTCTTATAAGCAATGCAAAAACTGACAAATCCTTCATATTAAATCCTCCTCATATAATATCAATGTTCACATAGTTCTAGCTTATACTCTGCCACATTTCTTCCACGAACACCCAGGCATCTTCCTTTGATACTCCAAGCTGCTTCATACTTCTTATCCACGCTGCCGTATCGCTTAAAAGTATCTCTCTTCTTATACGCTCTACCGTATCAGCATCTACGCAGGTATAGCTTTTGGCACCGGCTCGTGACAGTATTATACCTTCCTCTTCAAGCATATGGTACGCTTTCTGAATAGTATTAGGATTAACACCAATAAGTGACGACAGCACACGTCTCGAAGGGACTTCCTCTTTATTACCTATGCTTCCGGCAGCAATCCCCTGCTTTATATATTTAATAATCTGAAGATATATCGGCTCATCATCTTCTAAAATAAATTCTTCAAATGAAATCATTATCCACCTCCACTGTATTAGTAGTATAATACAGTTTCCCTAACCGTATTATACTACTAATACAGTTTTACGTCAATACATATTTTTAACAATAAAATCGCCATGCAATTCTGCATGACGACTTCGTACTTTATCCTATAATCTTTTCTAATGTGAAGCTGTTTTTTCCTTTCGCTTTTGTTTTGTACAGAACCTTGTCTGCCTGATTAAACATATCATCAAAATAAACCATTGAATCCGAATAGACAGCCCCCGCACTTATTGAAATTTTACGTGAATTGCCGGCATATCTTATATTTACGTTCATTGATTTAACCAGCTCCTTAAGACGTTCCCTGGCTTCATTCTCTGACACTCCGGTAATCACGGCAACAAATTCATCTCCTCCATATCTGGCCAGCAGCGACTTGCTTCCCATATGCTGCTCAAGCTTGTCTGCAAAGTACACGAGTGCATAATCACCGCCACCATGACCAAGTGTATCATTAACCTGCTTAAAATCATCCATATCCATTACAGCAAGCATTACACCCTCTGCCTTCTTTGGCATATGTACAGAAAGACCTTCCCTGTTATACAGCTTGGTAAGTGCATCCCTGTATGCCTTATCCTGATAATTAGCAACCTCTTCCATTTCTCTTTGAATATTTATTATCTTGCCAATCATATGTACAGGCTGCTTCTTATCAAGCACAATGGAAGTAACAACCCGGTACCACTGCTTTCTTCCATCTTCCAGATTAAGTACAACAGTAAAATGCGGTTCACCCTTCTCTATCGCTGAATCAATCTGTTCAATAAACTGATTCAAAAGACTATTATCACCGTTATACTGTCCTTTTGTTACAACGCTGTCAAAACCCACATAAGTTACAAATTTTGAGTCAAATCTAAACTGACCCAGCTTATAATCATATTCAAAGAAATACTCATCCGCAAGCGAAGCCAGCAGTTCATATTTTTTAGCCTCAAGTGCCTGCTTATTCTTAGCCTTGTACCTTTCATAAAGGACTATGTATATAAGTAAAAAGACTATTGTAATGACAAAGATGCACAATATCGGATTATTTCTTATGAATGCTTTAATCGTAACATCTTCTACAACCGCATCCACATAGCGCATTAAAGCAATCTCGACTTCGCCTTCTTTTAAACTATAGATGCATTTGTTAATAATTGCTATTAAAACAGGATCTGTATCCATTGCAAAGCCAATATGATATGTTCTGTCATTAATATATGGAATCACAGTTACTGCATCACAATTATTTTCCCTGATATAGTAACTTGCCGAATAATAATTGGTTATCGTAAAATCTGCCTTATATTCCTGCACAGCCTCAATACTGCTACTAATGGTTGAATACGAGCTTTCTTTGAATCCGGTATTATCCAATAGATATCTTTCACCTTCAGCTCTTGCCAGGCGATTCAAAGATAATGCATCAACTGTATTATGCCTTACAACAACATCCATGTATTCCAGATATTCCTTTGAATATCTTATAGAGGCATTCTCCTGCTGCTCTATACCTGCAATAATGTCAATATCTCCTGCCTCAAGCGCATCTATCAGCTTTTCCGTAGAATTAAAGCCGTAAAACTCCATATCAAGGCCAGTTTTTTCACTAATCATATTACAGATATCCAATGCAATCCCTGTAAAAACATTTCCATTTTTATATGAAAGCGGGGCCATACTGGTATGATATCCGACACGAAGCTTATTATTTTCACTAATATATGTAAGCTCATTTTCAGAAAAGCTGACTTTAGTATTTTCAATAATTACAATATCATCAGGCTCATTTGCTTCATCTTCGGAACCATTTAGCATCCACGGTTCTCTTAAAGCTTCCCATCGTCTATTCCAGTCATTCATTACATCATCAAAGGTTTCGCCCGTAATTCCTGCTGCCGCTTCAATAATCCTTATATATTCTGAATTATTATAAAGGTTTAAATCAGCTGACAGGGCAAGATACTGTGAATATGCCTCTGCCGATACAAAAGCAGAGTTTTTAACTATAGTCTGTGTCATATCGCCATAGCACTCAGGATACGGCTCTGTCTTAACTATCGACAATGTATCATGGTCAAACGCATAGCCGGATTCATCAATCATAAAATCTACAAATGCCCTGGCAGCTTCCTTATTATCGCTATTTTGTGCTACCGCATAACCATAATTTACTGTTACGGTTACATACTGTCTTCCATCAATATTATTAGGAAATGGCATAAATGAAACATTACTGCCACCCTCTCCAACATTCTTATAATCATATAAAGCCCATGTTCCAATTACTGAACAGCCTATCTCACCACTATTAATTTTTATTACGGAATCCCACCATGACAAAGGCTCCCTGCCCACCTCCGTATAGCCGGATTTTACAAGCTCGTAAAGCAGACCAAGTGCTCTGTTATGGGGTGTCCCTTTACTAAATGGATTTATATCTGTAATAAATTCTTTATACTTATACGATGCACTTCCTGTCATTTCAATATAGGGGAACAGCTCCCAGTTGCCAAGTATCCATGGTTCTTTGTAACCTGCATAAAATGGAATTGCATCGGTATATGTATCAATCAAATACATTGCATATAAGAATTCATCTATTGTTGTTGGTATTTTGGAAATACCTGCCTTATCAAAAACCTCTTTATTATATACTACTCCAACAAGATATGCTGAAGATGGTATTGCATAAACCTGACCATTATACGATCTTCCCTGTTCAATATAGTTATATCTTTCACTTAGCTGAGCGTAATCTCCAAGTGGCTCAAAATACTTATCTGCCTCTTCTGTTGCTATAAAGCTCGGGAAATAGAGCACATCCCCATAATCGCCCTCTTCCATGCGCTGCTTAATACTGCCTTCAAAATCATTATAACACGTATAAATGACCTTGACACCCGGATACTTTTTTTCAAAAGCATCTATATATGGCTGTATATCAGCTTCATTCCTATTAAAAATGACCTCTATCTCTCCACTAATCGTCAAATTATCCCCTGATGCGGCTGACACGGTAAAACTACTGCCGCCAGTGGCTATAATTACTGCCGTAATCAGGATTATCAGCATTAATACAATTTTTACAAAAAATTTCTTATTACTTTTCATACCGCAGCAACTCCTCCCTTTCCCAATACATACATTATACCACAAAGCAACGAGCCAAGTGAACAATTTTGTTCATTTGGCGACTGCCAGTGATACTAGCCTTTCTACGGCTAGTATACCATATAGGAGTAAATTAATAAACTGTTTTTTGCTGTTCATAAGATATTACATAATATCTGCAAAAATATTTTTAAAAAATCCCCTGCCTCAGCAAGGGATTCTTACTTTATTAATTATTTCGCTGCTGTTACTGAGGTAATGTGTGGGTTAACTCCATTATACCAGTAAAGAAAACCTTCCATATCAATCTTATCGCCAATCTTTAAATTCTTAACAGCCTTATATACATCTGTTGTATTATCACAAAGATAACTTTCTACAGTAAAATTATATGTCTTACCATCAATTGAAACATTGAAATATAAATCACTGCCATCCTGACCTGAACCATCCCAGTTATAAAGGAAAGCCACATCGTTACCGCTTGCATCCTTAGATGCTTCTACTGTCATGCCCTTGAATGCAACAAACTCATTCTGATGATTAATTAATTCATCTGAAGCAAGTAATGAAGTTACATCTTCTGCCTTAGCAACATAGCTTTTGCCGCCTGAAACAACCTCGAATCTGCCATCCATAATTTCTACTTCGCCTGACCATTCAGCCTTATATCCGGTTACCTTAATCTTAGTACCTATCGTAAGCTTTGCATAATCAGCCTCTGTACACTCCATGTTATAAGCAAAATAAGCGCCTTCCTTATCCTGCAGATAAACTGTAGCCTTGTTATCCCACCATGACTGCTTTGCCTGAACATAAGCCTCAATTACTACTTCCGAGTCATTAGATGCAGCCATATACTCTGCATGTGTCATAACGCCTTCTGACTTAACATCCGAAGCATCATCCTTAGCGCAGCCACATACAGCAAGCGCAAGTGTAAGAACCATTAATAATGTTATAAGTTTCTTCATTTCTATTCTCCTTTTTAAGTAGATTACTAGATAACATTATACACTTATAATTCAAAAAATCAATGTACAAATTGCTCAATTAATGTCCTTTTTTAGCCTTTTCTCTTTAACTTTATCCAAAATGACATACAAAATAATCATAATCCATACAACAGCCAAGGACGATAATAGTACAACGGCGGTAGCAGGAAGCTCACCAAGCTCCTTCTTTCCTGCCTGCTGTTTTAGTGAATCCTTATCCTCAAGCCGGTAAAGTGCACTCATATTATCAAAAAGCTTATTCATATACTCTTCATCGATTTCTTCTTTTCTTCTTGTTGACTTCGCCACATTCTCTATCATCTGCCCTGCTGCATCACGAAGTGAGGCTGAGCCATTAAATACAGGTGTAACAAATGTATTATCTATGTTATCCATAAGAAGCTTTGAAGCCTTAAGCTTTACATCATAATAAAGCTCATTATCTTCACCTGCTCTTTTTATATAATTCTGATACTCTGCACTTTGCTGAGCCTTAGTCGTAACCGGAAGATATCCCTCTGTCTGCGAATATGCTATCTGTACATCATTTGTAAGAAGATATTGTGCAAAAAGCCATGATGCAAGCACTTCCTGCGAATCGGCTTTATTGAATATGCATACTGACGGACCCTGCGATATCATCTTGGGATTATCCGGGTCATACTGCGGTATCATCCTGACAGCCGTTTCAAATTTTACAAGCTGCTCCGCACTTATATCAAGAAGCGGTGCCTCTGTTCCCATCCAGGTTGCGCCCGCAGTTGAATCCACCGCGAAAATGCATTGTCCGGCATTTAAGAAATTTGCCGGATAACTTGATATCTTAAATGTAGAAAACGCTCCCGTCTTTACATGTCCGGCGACTGTATACAAAAAACTCTTTGTTGTATCATTAAATATTTCTATGTCTCCATCAATGGTTGAATACCCTGCCCCCTGCTGCCAAAGTGCCTGAATCATCATATTGTCAGTTGACTTATAAATAAACGGTATCATTACCTTCTGCCCATTTACAATATAGTTTCCATCAGCATCCTTTGCCGCCGCAGCCGCCTCTGATACCTCCCATACAAAATCCCATGTAAGCACATCAGGCAGGGTAAAACCAAGTGCCTCCACATAGGTTTTATTTACGTAACAGGCTTCTGTCGAACGCATATAAGGAAGTGCATAATATCTGTCACCGATTTTACACTCACCAAGAAACTTTTCAACCATCTCACCCCTGGCCGGTGAATCAAACTTAAGACCGGTTCCTGCCAGACCGTACTTTTCATCTGCCATAAGCTCATCGAGCGGAACCACCACATTGACACCTGTTATATATGTTGCAATATGGTCAGGATAAGTTATGCATACATTCGGTGTTGTGTTAGTGGATATGTTCGTAATGACATCATTGTAAATTCTTCCGTAGTCTGTGTACAGTCTTAAATTGACTTTTATATTAGGATACAGTTCTTCAAAATCAAGTATTGCTTTTTCATAAATCTGCGTCTGCGTTATATTAGTATCATTCTTCGCCCAGAAAGTAATCTCATAATCCCTTGACGTATCAAATTCTGCCGGAATTTCAAATTCAGGAAGTCCCTTAGAGCCATGACAGCCGACTGTCACCATAAGCAAAAGCATCACTGCAAAAGTATACAAAATCCTTTTTCTCATCCCTTGGTTCCTCCTCTTTGCACACCTTCCATTATCTTCTTTCTGAATACTAAAAAAAGTACTATAAGTGGTGCGGAAATCACAACAACCGCAGCCATCATGGCAGGTATGTTTTCACGGCCAAAACCATTTTCACGAATCTCCTGAATGCCGTTAGATACAAGAAAATATGCCTCATCATCAGTAATGAGCCTCGGCCACACATATAAATTCCAGCATTCAATAACCTTAAGTATACAAATCGTTATAATGGTCGGCTTACTTATCGGTATCATAACCTTAAAAAGATATTTAAGGTCAGATGTTCCGTCAACCTTGGCAGCATAGTAAAGCTGGTCAGGTATCTGTGCGAAATTTTCCCTTAACAGATAAATATAAAATACCGATGTAACAGACGGCAGTATAAGCCCCAAAAATGTATTACGCATATCAAAATTTGTAATCGTTACATAATTAGTAATTATCACAAGCTCATTTGGTATCATCATAAGTGAAAGGAAAAGTGTAAACAAAAGATTTTTCCCCTTAAACTCAAGCCTTGCAAATGCAAATGCCGCAAATACAATAACTATAAGCATTATGGCTGTAGTAGACACCGCAAAAATAAGTGTATTTGCAAGATATCTTGAAAGCGGGACCGCGGTAAAGGCATCCACATAATTTTCGAGAGTCGGTGACAACGTAAAAAACTTTGGAATATACTCCGAATTATATGAGCCATAGCTTTTAACTGAAGTAAGTACCATCCAATAAAACGGAAACAGTACAACAATAGCCCAGATACTTAAAAGTACATACGTAACAATCGCCGTTACTTTCTTTCGTACCCCTGCTTTTTTTTGTATTTTTTCAAAATCAACCTGATTAAACATAGCTTTCTACCTCTAAGTATAATGAACATGCTTTTTACTTACAAGCAAATTAATACATGTAATTGTAAGTACAATGGCAAATAATATTATCGCCGCTGCCGATGCATATGACGGATAACCACCGCTGTTACCATAAAGCATATCATAAATATACCCTACAATTGTATTCATCTCAGCCGCATTAAGATTAGTGCCAAATAATGCCACTGCATCACTATAAGCCTTAAATGCTCCGATAAATCCCGTAATAATAAGATAAAACAGGGTCGGTGATATCATTGGAAGTGTAATCTTTGTAAATATTCTTAATTTCGAAGTTCCGTCAATTTTAGCTGCTTTATAATAATCCTTATTAACAGATACAAGAGCACTGGTAAGAATTAGTATTTTAAACGGCATAACAACCCACACAGTATAGAAGCAAAGCACAAACATCTTCGCCCAGTATGGTCCGTCGATAAAATCAACCGAACTTCCGCCAAACATATTTATGACCATATTGACAAGTCCGTCCGAATATGGTGTCTTCTTAAAAAGAATCATAAAAACAAGTCCGACAGCCAGTGTATTGGTTACATATGGCAGAAAATATACTGTCTGATACAAATCTCTTAACGGTTTTATTGAATTTAAACCGACCGAAATAAGCAGTGCAAGCCCTGTAGAAATCGGCACTGTAAAAATAACAAGTATAAATGTATTCTTCACTGCCTGCAAAAAGTATGGGTCATGAAGTACATATGAATAATTGTATAAGCCTGTTCCAAAAAATGTCTGGGATGCAGAATTATATCCTTCTTCAAATGAATATATAAAAACATCTATAAGCGGATATACCATGAAAACTCCCAGAAAAATAATGGCAGGCAGCAGATAAAGCCATGCCTTATAACTTCTCTTATCCATGTTTTTCTCCTTAATACAGTATCAGGTTATGAGTGCTTAACTGTTACGTATATCCTTTCTCCGGTTACTTTATCAAAAATATGTACTTTACCGGGTTTTACATCAAACCTTATCGTTTCTGCACTGATTTCCGACATATTTTCTGCAGCTATGATTGAACGGATAACTTCACTGTGACTTGCAGGATTGGATGAAATCACGCTTATATCCCTTCCCATCACTTCCACTCTTCCGGTCTTGCAGGAAAGTGCGCCTTCTTTCTTAAGTACAAAGCCCTCCGGTCTTATACCAACATGTACTTCACCATCAGGAACTCCTTTAACCGAAAGTACGGCCTCATCGCCAATGCAGAGCTTTTCATTACTAACCCTGCCGTCAAATACATTAATGGGCGGTGTACCAAGAAAGGAGGCCACAAAAAGATTAACAGGATTATCATAAACCTCCTGTGGCTTACCAATCTGCTGAACAACTCCATCCTTCATAACAACTATCATATCAGAAATGCTCATGGCCTCTTCCTGGTCATGTGTTACAAATATAGTGGTAATGCCTGTTTCCTTCTGAATCCTTCTGATTTCTTCCCTTGTCTTTAGTCGAAGTCTTGCATCAAGATTTGAAAGCGGCTCATCAAGAAGTAGTATATTAGGCATTTTAACAAGCGCACGTGCAATAGCCACACGCTGCTGCTGACCGCCAGAAAGCTCGTCAGGCTTTCTGTCCATAAGCTCATCAATCTGTACCAGCTTTGCCGCCTCTAATGCCTTCGCCTTCATTTCCTCCTTGGTAAGCTTATCCTTCCCCTTAAGATTTTCAAGCGGAAACATAATATTCTGCCTTACCGTAAGATGCGGATAAAGCGCATAATTCTGAAACACAAGTCCCACACCTCTGTTTTCAGCAGGCAGAGCAGTTACGTCATCATTGCCAAAAAAAATCTTTCCCTCCGTCGGCTTAATAAGCCCGCTAAGAAGATTAAGTGTTGTACTCTTTCCACAGCCGGAGGGACCTAAAAGTCCTATGAGCCTGCCATCCGGAATCTCAAAATTTAAATTATTAACCGCTATAACATCCTCCCGCGCCTTCTTGTTACGGTTCGGAAATTTTTTCGTCAAATTCTGCAATACTACCTTCATTCTGTCCCTTTCTGCAAAATATAAATATATATCCTGCCACTGTATTATTCCTGTTTTTTAATTACATCACTATTTTTTAACTCTAATATCATAAATTTGCTGCATGCTCCCCTTTACTACAGATTTTCTCCATTTGTACGAACTACATCCGCATAAAAATATGCCGAATCCTTAATGATTCGCTCCCCCGTAGGATAATCCACATATACAAGGCCAAAACGTCTCTCATACCCCTCTGCCCATTCGAAATTATCAAGAAGCGACCAGTACTGGTAGCCTGTCACTGGCACGCCTTCATCCACTGCGCGCTTTAATTCCCTTAAATATCTGTGAATAAAATCTATACGCTGTGGGTCATGCACCTTACCGTCAAGCATCACAAAATCCGCATTAGCCATACCATTTTCCGTGATAAGCACAGGAAGCTTATACCTTTCATAATGAAATTTAGCTGCATAATAGATACACTTTGGTGCAATCACCCAGTCAAATGAGGTTCTAGGCTGTCCGTCATATACATAAGGATTAGTCTTTCCGTCATCCCAGTACTGGTTTGCCGTATAAATATTAAAGCCATAAAAATCAAGTGGCTGATGAATAAGCTCAATATCCTCTTCTGACAACGTCTCCTTAAGCCCCTCAGGCACTTTTCCCAGCACAATCGGGTCTGACCACCATATATTGCCGTTAGGCCCTTCTCCCTCATAGGTGAGGTATCTCGCATCTTCCACATCTTTGGCACTATCTGATTTTGGAAGAAAGCATCCGCCTGTCGGCGCCATTCCAATTTTAGCCGGAAGCTTCGCATACTCTCGTATAACCTTAACTGCACGGCCGTGACTAAGCATAATATTTCTCGTAATTTTATTAAAATTCTCTGGTTCTTTTACAAAAGGAGCATGATTGCCCACCACATGACCTGCACCTGCAAAAAGCTGCGGTTCATTAATAGTCATCCAGTAAGTAACCTTATCAGACAGTGCCTCCGTTACCACCTTTGCATATTCTGCAAATTCTTCTACTATCTCCTCATTTCTCCAGCCGCCAATTTCATACATCCACATCGGCAGATTCCAGTGAAACAATGTTACCAAGGGCTCAATGCCTGCATTAACAAGCTCGTCTACAAGATTCTTGTAAAACTCAAGCCCCTTTTCATTTACAACACCTCTGTCACACATTACCCTTGGCCAGCTTATCGAAAACCGGTATGACTTCATTCCAAGCTTTTTCATAATTGCCACATCTTCTTTATAACGGTGATAATGGTCACATGCCGTATTGCCTGTTTCACCGTACCTTACATGCCCCTCTGATAATGCATCCCATATCCCCGGTGCTTTACCATCCTCATTATATGCGCCCTCTATCTGATAAGCGGCACTTGCTGTTCCCCACAAAAAATCCTTTGGAAATCCCATACTTCCTCCTATCGTATCTCCAGAACCTGATATCCTGCATTTTCAATAATCTTACGAATCCGCTCGTCACTTACTTCCTCTTCCATGGATATTACTGCCGCCTTCTCCTTAAGATTCACCCTTGCGGATACTCCTGCAAGCTCATTAAGCCTGCTTTCCACACTATTCTTACAATTTTCACACTTCATTCCCTCTATGACAACCGTTCTCTGCTTTATGACATTCTTAAGTCTCTTTCTCTTAACCTTAACAGAGGAGCCTCCGCCACAACAGCCACCTTCTCCTTTAAAATGCTTAACTCCTGACATTATTCCCACAAGCACCAAAACAATAATCACCGCTATAATAATCTTATCTGCCATTTTTAATTTCTCCATTTCTAATTGCAATATTGCCCTGACAGTCTGGCAATTTCTTTCTTCATCTGCTCCACCACACTCTCAGGCTCTACAATCCTGGCTCCACTGCCAAGTCCGATAACCCATGCCAGAAACTGTCTGCTCACTGCCACGTTGACACTTAAAATAAAATGCCCTTCATCCTTACGATGCATAACTGCTTCCTTGCCAAATCTGTCAATAATGACACCCGCAAGACTATTCTCACATTCAATACGGACACAAACCTCTTCTCCTGCATACATGCCAAACATTTTGTACGTATAAAGTGCCGTATTAAATGAAGAAAATTCTTTCTTTCCTTCCCGTCTGCTTCCTTTAACCGCCTCTATGTTTAACATTTTATCCACACGAAAATGTTTTATAAGCTTCTTCGCACTATCATATGCGATAAGATAATAATTCTCATCATCCCACACCAATGCCCACGGACTGACCTCATAAATCGCACCATCATGTCTTAACTCTATTTTCTTATCTGCATTCCATCTGAAATATTGAAAATTAATCTTTAAATCCTCACCTATTGCCGTATGTATGATGTCTACGTTATAGTAAATCCTTTCATTCATGGTCTTTACCCTGTCTGCCACAAAGACCTGTCTTTGAAGCTTTGTTGCCTCATATTTGCTTGTAAATCCCTCTATTTTCTTAATCAGCTCTTTAGACTTTTTAGCCGTAATAAATTTGGCTGACTGTACTGAATCCACTAAAAGCTTAAGCTCAGCAAGCTCAAACTGCCTGCTGCCGACACGATAGCTGTACCCTCGGTCCGCTTTTTCTCCTATTATGTCCAGTCCATAAAGTCTTAGATTCTCCATATCATCATAAATACTCTTGCGCTCAGCACTTATCCCATAGGCCGCCAGTGCATCAACGATCTCCGCCATTGTCATTCCATGTGTTTCATCTGTTCGCTCAAGCAAAATATCCCTAAGATACATTAGCTTTAACTTCTGATTTGACGACTTAGCCATAAAACACCTCCAAAGTTTACCTGATGCCATGCAGTAAAACAATCCATAATTACTTTTTAAAATTCATAATCAATGCATGCCCTTGCTTCTCTCACCGATTTAATAAAATCACCAAATTTAACATGTCTTTCATCCTTCTGGTATGTATTAAGCTCCTCCATGTTTTCAAAATCGAATATTAAAGACACCTCGTAATTACTTTCCGGTGCATCTGATGCATTAACAACAACCTCAAACTTTTTAATCTGTGGAATATTTCTTAACGCTTCCACCTTTTCGAGTGTTTTAGCAATATTCTCCTTCTTATTTTCTTCTTTGTACTTAAACATGCAAATGTGACGTATCATAATATCTCTCCTTCATCTTTCTAAATATCTGCTCACAAATAACAACTGTTATATGGTTTTTGTAATTGCCTGTGGCTCTAATTAACGTCAGCCACAACATCATCATAACATTATTTTAATGTAAATGC
Source organism: uncultured Lachnospiraceae bacterium (assembly GCA_964491975.1). Taxonomy (GTDB): domain Bacteria; phylum Bacillota; class Clostridia; order Lachnospirales; family Lachnospiraceae; genus SIG300. Next base: position 23,385 of record CAZBHM010000016.1, read on the forward strand.
AATAAAAAGTCATTTACCATTCTGCCATCTGATGCTATAATGTTACTGATGCCGGTAATGCATAGATTTTACAAACTTACAGCATCGGCTTCATTTTAATTTTAAGGAGGAACCTACCATGAAAAAGGTTATAGGAATTATTCTTGTGCTTGCAGGTCTGGCAGCCGGATGTCTGGGAATTACATTAGCACTTAATACGGGCGGCAGTAATTCATTATCTCAGTCAGTAGCAATTATAGGCGGTGCTGACGGTCCTAC
>CAZBHM010000017.1:0-22324 GCA_964491975.1 uncultured Lachnospiraceae bacterium
TCGAACAGCTTTAAAGCTTCTTTATCAGTCATATTATTCTACCTCCGAAAATGAAATGAGTTTTCCAGATTCAAGGATTCCGATATAATCCATGTGCTTTTTAATATCTTCTTCAATATGTGTTGTCATAAGAATGGTTATGTCAGGCTTCATGGCAAGAAGTCCGTGGAGTGTCTTGAAAAAATCCCTGCGGAATATAGGGTCCATACCTGCGGTTGCCTCATCCATAATATAAAGCTTTGCATTATGTGCCATTGCAAAGGCAAGCTGGAAGCGGATATATTCACCTCTTGACAGGGTAGAAAGCTTTTTGTGGCCGGACAGTTCCATGAGCTTTAACTGTTCCTTAAATAGGTCACTATCCCAACAGTCAGAATAGAAGTGGGAGAGCAGAGAGGCGTTTTCATTGATGGAAAAATTGTCAAAAAAATATTTTTCATCGCTTACGATACCCATTATTTTGCGAAATGCATCATGATTAGTGTGTATGTCAATGCCATTAAAGCTTATTGTCCCGGTATAGCGGCTGTTTTCCTTTGTTAAAAGGTTTATCAGGGTGGTTTTGCCGGCACCGTTAGAACCGGTAATGGCAGTTATAAAACCAGCTTCGGCTGTGAAAGAAATATTTTTTAATGAAAAATTTTTGTGATTTGTACATACATTTTCAAAATGCAACATAAGTCCTCCTCCTACTCAAGCAGAGTTTTTACAATGTCAATAACATCTTCTTTTTGCATGCCTGCCCTTTTACAGTCCTCAATTATAAGGGCAAGCTTATTCTCAAGGTCGATGTAACGTTTTTCTTTAAGATAGTCTTTATTGTGTTCAGATACATAAAAGCCTTTGCCAGGAACAGAGCGGATTAGCTTTTCACGTTCAAGCTCCTCATATGCACGTTTGGTTGTAATAACGCTGACTTCAAGACTTGCGGCAAGTGCACGTATGGAAGGAAGTGCTTCGCCGGATTTTAATTCGCCGGTTACGATGGCATTCTTTAACTGCTCTGTTATCTGTTCATATATGGCAGCAGTCGTGCCCTGGGTTCTTATTGTTATATTCATTAAGTTACCGTCCTTATGTGGTTTATGACCTGTGGGTAAAAGGTAATTATTGTTTTTAAGCATGAAACTGTGTTGATAAGGATTAATATGCCGACAATTTCCCATAAGCGTTCATTATATTCAATGCAGCATATAAAAAAAGTTGTTAGGATAGATGTTACAAGTACTTCCCTGCTCCAAAATTCAAAATTACCTTTTAAGTTAAACTTCCTAAATCTTACTTCAGTGCCTGACTTTAATGGCTGGCAATATATGTTATAGGCTGTTACTGTGGGGATAAATACCAAAAATCTTATTGCTGACATGTAAGGTGGAAATGCTTCGCAAATTAAGGCAATGGTGTTAAATATTGTAAAAAGTATAAGTGAAAGGCCTGTTCTTATGATTATTCCGACCCTGGCATAGCTTTGCCTCTGGGTAGATGAAAGTGGACAGAGGAAAAATGCCTTGGGAATTATTCCGCCATACATTCTGGAAAGCAGAAGGGCAATCATAAGTGGAATCCATATGGAGCCAAAGCTTAGAGCAATGGCGGTATCTTTTAATAATGTCAGATTTGCAATCATTCCAAGGTAAATAAAGGGAAACCAGTCTGACCAGTGAATGCCTTTTATGGCATCTTTAAAGTGATATATATAGTCGCGTATAACCTTTCTATACATGATAATCCCCCTTTATTATGAAATACATAAGCTCTTCGATGGTTGGAATGCTTACATTAAGCTCGCTGTCATATACGGACAGGCGGTTATGCTTTACAAGAGCTCTTGATGAATATTCGCTGGTTTCTTTGTATATAAGCCTGCTCTTATCAATAAGCTTAAGCTTGTAATCCTCTCCGCTTACAAGTCGGAAGGCTTTGTTAAGTGTTTCGCGGTCAGCAGAGAAAATAAGTCTGCCTTTGTTGATAAAAGTAATGTAGTCACCGATTCTGTCAAGGTCTGTTGTAAGGTGTGTGGCAAGAAGTACACTGTGCTCCCCGTCAGCTATAAATTCCGTGAGAACTTTCATAAATTCTTCTCTGAATTGTGGGTCAAAGCTTGCGGTAGGCTCATCGAGAATTAGTAACTTTGGATTATGGGAGAGCGCGAAGGCAAACTGGAATTTTAATTTTTCGCCTTTGGAGTGATTCTTAAGCTTTGCCTTTGGGGAAAGCCTGAAACGGCGGCAATAATCAAGAAAAGTGTTCCGGTTATATTCTTTATAATATTGTCCATAGGCATCCGCATTGCCAAGCAATGAAAGCTGGTTGTCAAACAGCTCATCGGAAAGTACATAGCCGATGTCATTTTTGACAGTGACCTCATTTTTGCTTATGTCATTGCCGTTTATATAAATTCTGCCCTCATCCGGGGTATAAAGTCCGAGCAAAAGATTAATAAGAGTTGTCTTGCCGGCGCCATTCGCACCAATCAGACCGCAAATGTAACCTTTAGGGAGTTCGATGTTTATGTCTGAAAGAGTGAATGAATCAAATTTTTTTGAAACATTTTCGATTTTTAACAAATTAGTCCCTTCTTTCTTAATGAACACAGCTGTTTTACTGTATATGTTCTGTCAATGAACTGTACATATCAATATATACACCATATACTCGGGCTTGTCAATATATTTTTATGGTTTTTTGCAAAAAAATATAACAGTTCATCCACTGAACTGTTGCTAAAAAACATACAGCCCTTAGCAATAATGCTAAAGGCTGTGTATTAACATATTAGAATAGTATCCTGCTTAGTGCAGGAATGAAAGTCTGTTTCGGTGTTTAAGCTTCTTCGACTGGAGTGTCCGGTTCAGGGTCTGCAAGACATACGATTGCAGCTTTAACCTGATGGTCAAGTATCTCAGTTGTTTTGATAACAAGACCTGCAGTTTCAACCTCTATATTGGTGCCATCCTGCGGAACGCGTCCGAGTGCGCCAAATACAAGACCGTTAAAGGTGTCAAATTCTTCGACGGGAAGAGAAATGTTTAACGCTTCTGCAACATCGCTAAGAGGTGTGGTTCCCTGAATCTTCCATGTTTTTGAATCTATGGCTTCGATAGCCGGGCCTTCGTCTTCTGTGTGTTCATCATCACCTAAGTCGCCAACAAGTTGCTCAATTAGGTCATTCATTGTGATAATACCATTCATTCCGCCGTATTCATCAAGAACTACAGCAAGCTTTATATGATTGTGCTTCATGTTACGGAACAGAATATCTGCTTTAACGCTCTCAGGAACGAAGTAAGCAGGTCTGACAGCATTCTTCATTACACTCTCACGGCTCTTATCATCAAGTCTGAAGTACTCCTTGGCATTAAGTACACCTATGATATCATCGACTGAATCCTGACAGATAGGATAAAGAGTGTGGCGGCTGTTGTAGATTGTATCTTTCCAGTCATCCATCGACTCTTCAAGCCAGAGCATTGTAAGGTCGGTTCTGTGAGTGGCAATCTCACCTGCGGTAAGGTCATCAAACTCAAATACATTCTGTATAAATTCCTTCTCCTGGTTGTCAATAACACCCTTTTCGCTGCCTACATCAACAAGCATACGAATATCTTCTTCACCAACTTCTTCGTCCTCAGAATCAGGGTCAATCCCTAACAAACGCAAAATACCATTGGTTGATACTGTCAAAAGCCATACAATGGGTCTGAAAAATTTGGCTATGTAGCTTATGGGTGCTGACATGCCAAGTGCAATGGCTTCAGTGTTTTTCATTGCAATACGTTTAGGTACAAGCTCACCGAATATCAGTGTAAAGTATGATAATATGAGTGTTATGCAGATAAGTGCAATGGTATCAAGTGTAGCCTCCGGAATCGGCACGCCAATACCGACGAGCCATTTTACAATAGGCTCTGAAAAGTTATCAGCAGCAAAGGCACTGCCTAAAAAGCCTGATAAGGTAATGGCTACCTGGATGGTCGCAAGAAAACGTGCCGGCTGTTCAGTAAGCTTTGAAAGTCTTATGGCACGCTTGTCGCCGGATGCGACAAGTCTTGATAATTTGCTGTCACTAATCGATACGACTGCAATCTCGGCACATGCAAAGACCGCATTGAGCGCAATTAGAATAATCTGTAATAGTAACATTAGTATAATAGAACTGTTCAAAATGGTTCCTCCTTAAAATATTGATTCCTTATCAAATAATGTGTTATAAATTTTTAAACGCAAAAAAGACATCCCTATATCATTCAAGCAAGTACAGGATATGCCTTGACGGAATCAATATATGACATAACGGAGGGTTATTATCACCACTACTACTGTCGCACATGACTAAATTCCCAACTCCTTTCGTTATTGAAATATATCTGCAGTATAATTGTAAAACGATTGCAGATACTAGTTAGTTTAGCATATGTGTAAAGCTTAGTCAATAAAGAACAGGCTAAAAATAATTAATATTTTGTAAATTATACTACTGTTACAGGCGGCAGTTTGCTTGACATTTGTTCTTACAAATGTTATTCTATGAAAAATATTATAAGGAAGTGCATCATGAATAGTATAATCAATGAAATACAAAAGCTTAAAGAAGAGAAGAATGCTGTTATTCTTGCACACTATTATGTGAGTGATGAAGTACAGGCTGTTGCGGATTATGTGGGAGATTCATTTTACCTTGCAAAGGTTGCAAAGAGTGTGGATAAGGATACTATAGTATTTTGTGGTGTATCTTTTATGGGGGAAAGTGCAAAGATACTTAATCCGGCTAAGACAGTGCTCATGCCTGACATTACGGCAGACTGTCCGATGGCACATATGGCAGATACAGACAGGATAGAGCAGCTTCGCAGGAAATATGATGACCTTGCGGTTGTATGTTATATTAATTCAACCGCAGAACTTAAGGCGCACAGTGATGTATGTGTAACTTCATCTAATGCAGTTAAGATTGTTAAGGCCTTGCCGAATAAGAATATTTTCTTCATACCGGATGAGAATCTTGGAAGGCATGTGGCGGAGATGGTGCCTGAGAAAAACATAATTCTTAATGACGGGTATTGTCATGTACATGTTAATATAACACCTGACAGTGTTAAGGAGGCAAAGAAAGAGCATCCGGGCGCACAGGTGCTTGCGCATCCTGAATGTAAGGAGGGTGTGCTTTCGCTTGCTGATTACATAGGAAGTACGGCGGACATTATTGCTTATGCAAAGAACAGCGGATGTACGGAATTTATAATATGCACAGAGGAGGGCGTTGGCTACAGACTTAAGCTTGAAAATCCTGATAAGAAATTTTATTTTGGTGGAAAGCCGTGCTGTAAGGATATGAAACTTAACACACCTGAAAAGATTTTAAATGTACTTAAAACAGGAGAAAATGAAGTGCTTGTGAGTGATGAAAAGCGTAAAATGGCGCTTAAACCGCTTGATAAAATGTTAGAAATGGCAAAGCAGGCTTAGGAGATATCATGAAGACTGACGTAGTAATAGCCGGATGCGGCGTAAGCGGACTTTATTGTGCGCTTAATATTTCGAAAGACAAAAAAATTGTAATAGTGACTAAGAGTAAGGCAGAAGAAAGTGATTCATTTCTTGCACAGGGCGGTATATGCGTGTTAAGGGGTGAAGAGGATTATGATTCATATTTTGAGGATACAATGCGTGCCGGACACTATGAGAATAATAAAGAGTCCGTTGACATTATGTTAAGAGGCTCTGAGGCAGTGATTGCTGACCTTGTAAAATATGGTGTGGACTTTGAAAAAAGAAACGGAGAATTTGTTTATACAAAGGAGGGAGCACACTCCTCACCAAGGATTCTTTTTCATGAGGACATAACAGGAAAGGAAATAACATCCAAGCTTTTAGCTGCCGTAAGAAAGCTTCCGAATGTAACATTTATCGAAGAATTTACCATGGTTGACATCATCGCTGCAAATAATGAGTGCCATGGTATTATCGGACATTATGAGAATGGCGAATATGAGGCGATAAAGGCTGATTACACGGTATTTGCCACAGGCGGCATCGGTGGACTGTTTAAGAATACGACCAATTTCCAGCATCTTACAGGGGATGCACTTGCGATTGCACTTAAGCATGACATAAAGCTTCTTAATATAGACTATATACAGATTCATCCGACCACTCTTTATACACTGAAAAAGGGAAGAAGGTTTTTGATATCAGAGTCTGTGCGCGGCGAGGGAGCAATACTTCTGAATGCCAGAATGCAGCGATTTGTTGATGAGCTTTTGCCAAGAGATGTGGTGACAAATGCAATTCATGAGCAGATGAAAAAGGATAACAAGCCTTATGTATGGCTTTCGCTTGCACCACTTTCGATGGATGAGATAAAGTCGCATTTTCCCAATATATATAAACAGTGCCTTCTTGAGGGGTATGACGTTACACGCGAATATATTCCGGTAGTTCCGTCACAGCACTATTTTATGGGTGGAATTGACGTTGATAAATATAGTAAAACATCCATGGAGAGGCTTTACGCGGTAGGAGAGACTGCCTGCAATGGTGTGCATGGTAAAAACAGACTTGCAAGTAATTCACTTCTTGAGTCTCTTGTGTTTGCAAAGCGTGCGGCACTTCATATGCAGGAAGAATATGTGGCGGACAGCAGTTATGATAAGGAAACGGTCATTAATAAAGAGGATTACAGGGACTACAGGGAAGCTTATAAGAAAGCAGTACTTTCAGAGATAGAGAAGGAGAAAAAAAGACATGAATAATATTACCATGGCATTGAATGCTGATGAGCTGATTTTAAGTGCTTTAAGAGAAGATATATCAAGTGAGGATGTTACTACCAATTCAGTAATGCCCGGGTATCAGGAGGGGGAGGTAGAGCTTATCTGTAAGCAGGACGGAGTGCTTGCGGGACTTGGTGTATTTAGCAGGGTATTCGAACTTCTTGATAAGGATACGGAGATTATTCTTAATTACAAGGACGGTGATTTTGTAACAAAGGGTGATAAAATCGGAATAGTAAGAGGTGACATAAGGGTTCTTCTTTCCGGAGAAAGAACAGCACTTAATTATCTTCAGAGAATGAGCGGTATAGCCACATATACCAATTCAATAGTTAAGCTTCTTAACGGCACTAAGACGAAGCTTCTTGATACAAGAAAGACAACTCCTAACATGCGTATTTTTGAAAAATATGCCGTAAAGGTGGGAGGTGGCTATAACCACAGGTATAATCTTAGTGATGGCATTCTGCTTAAGGATAATCACATCGGAGCCGCGGGAGGCGTTAAGGAGGCTGTAAGGCTTGCTAAGGAATATGCACCGTTTGTAAGAAAGATAGAGGTAGAGGTGGAAAATCTTGAAATGTTTAAGGAAGCACTTCTGGCAGGCGCGGATATCATAATGCTTGACAACATGACGGTTGAGGATATGAAAGAGGCAGTTAAGCTTGCAAAAGGCAAAGCCCAGACTGAATGCAGCGGTAATGTGACAAGAGAAAATATAGCAAAGCTCACAGATATAGGTGTCGATTATATTTCAAGTGGTGCGCTTACACATTCAGCACCTATTATGGATTTATCACTTAAGAATCTTCATGCGATTTAAATGGATTGAGAATTTCACGTATGCTTAAAAGCCGGTTGCTGTCAGCCGGCCTTTTTTGTAGCATTGCATACAAAATTGTTGAAAATGGTCAATTAATATGCCAAAATTATACAAAATAATTCTTGCATGCAGGTTTTAGCTATATTATAATTATTATTGTTTAAGGGGAAGTCTGGCAGGACATGTAGTGATGTCACAAATTGCCGGACAATAAATAATTATAAGAATGGAGAGAAAAAGATGGAAAAACTTAATATTGCGATTGCTGACGATAACGAAAGAGTTGTCGAAATGTTGGGGGACATTTTGGAAAAGGAGTCTACGTTACAAGTTGTCGGAACCGCACGTAATGGGGAGGATGTGCTCGACATTATTAAAACGAAGGAGCCGGATGTGGTGCTTCTTGACATTATTATGCCTAAGATGGATGGAATAAGTGTCATGGAGCGGGTGCGTGTCGATAAGACACTTAAGAAAAAGCCGAGGTTTGTGGTAATTTCGGCTATTGGACAGGAAGATGTGACGGAAGATGCATTTAACGTTGGAGCAGGTTACTATATTATGAAGCCTTTTGACAAGGATATGATTCTTAGCAGGGTTAGAAGTACGAAAGCAAAAACGGAAGGAAGTCTGAGGGAGCACAAAGGATTTGCCGCAGTAAACGAAATTACCAGAGAGCTCGGCGCGCATGAGCTTGAGAATGAAGTGACGAATATAATTCATGAGATTGGGGTACCGGCTCATATAAAGGGATATCATTATTTGAGAGATGCCATTATTATGTCAGTAAATGATATCGAGATGCTTAATTCCATTACAAAAATACTGTATCCGACAATTGCCAAGAAATATCAGACAACTCCAAGCCGGGTAGAAAGGGCAATACGACATGCAATAGAGGTAGCATGGAGCAGGGGAAAGATGGATACGATTGACGAATTATTTGGTTATACGGTAAGTAATGGTAAAGGAAAGCCTACCAATTCAGAATTTGTGGCATTGATTTCAGATAAAATACGTTTAGAGTATAAAATTAAATAAAAAGACTTTTCATAAACACTTTTTTGCGGTATAATGTATGCGAAAGGAAAACCAAGCGATATTACGGAGGACATTGTTTATGAAAAAAATATTATTTGCAGCTTCAGAAGCAGTACCTTTTATTAAAACAGGAGGGCTTGCAGATGTTGTGGGCTCACTTCCAAAGTGCTTTGATAAAAATGAATACGACGTAAGAGTAGTACTTCCAAAGTATCTTTGTATTCCAGAAAAGTATACCGGAAAAATGAAGTATTTGACTAATTTCCAGATGGATCTTGGCTGGAGAGTACAGTATGTGGGAATATATGAGATGAAGTATGAAGGAATACAGTTCTACTTTATTGATAATGAGTACTATTTTAATGGTGATAAGCCTTATGGAGGATTTGAATGGGATACGGAGAAGTTTGTGTATTTTTCGAAGGCAGTGCTTGCAATACTCCCCGTGATTAATTTTAAGCCGGATGTAATTCATTGTCATGACTGGCAGACGGGGCTTGTGCCGGTGTATCTTAAGGAGCAGTTTAAGGATGTGGAGTACTTTGACGGAATTAAGACCGTTATGACTATACATAACCTTAAGTTCCAGGGAGCATGGGATATTCAGGCCATCAATGATTATTCAGGACTTCCGGCAGGCTGTTTTACCAATGATAAGCTTGAGGCTTATGGTGCGGCTAACCTTTTAAAGGGCGGTATAGTATATGCGGATGCGGTAACTACGGTAAGCGAAACTTATGCAGAAGAGATTAAGCTGCCATTTTATGGAGAAGGTCTTGACGGACTTATGAGAGCACGTGAGGATGTACTCAGAGGAATAGTAAATGGTATTGACTATGATGAATACAATCCGCTTACAGATAAGTTTATAGCGAAGAATTACAGTGCTGAGGATTTTAGAAAAGAAAAGATTAAGAACAAGCGTGTACTCCAGAAGGAGCTTGGGCTTTTACAGGATGATAAGAAATTTTTGATTGGAATTGTTTCAAGACTTACATCTCAGAAGGGATTTGACCTTGTAGACTGTGTAATGGATGAAATATGCAGTGATGATGTACAGGTTGTAATTCTTGGTACAGGTGAGAATAAGTATGAGAATATGTTTAGGTATTATGCAGAAAAGTATGGTGACAGGGTATCGGCCAATATTTTTTATTCGGAAGAGCTTTCACACAAGATTTATGCAGGCTGTGATGCATTTCTTATGCCGTCGTTGTTTGAACCGTGTGGTCTTAGCCAACTTATGAGCCTGAGATATGGAACTGTTCCTATTGTGAGAGAAACAGGCGGACTTAAGGATACTGTAGAGGCGTATGATGAGTACAGGAGTACGGGTACCGGCTTTTCATTCGTAAATTATAATGCGCATGAAATGCTTGATACCATCCGTTATGCAAAGAAGGTATTCTTTGATAAAAAGCGCGAGTGGAACAAGATAGTTGACCGTGCAATGGCAGTTGATTTTTCATGGAAAGCTTCTGCTGACAGGTATAAGGAGCTGTATGAGAATTTGTAAGATTTTATATTAAGTTTTCGCATGCTTAAGCATGCGAAAATTTTTTTTGAAATTTTGTCCCTTTTTTGCTTTTTGAATTGTTGTATATATGGAGATGAAAAAATGTTTAAACACGAACTTTACAAAATTATATCTGCAAAGGCAATAGTTCTTTTGACAGTGGCAGTGCTTGTTGTGAATGTACTTCTTTTGTGGCAGATGGAAAAGGATAAGACGACTTATACGGCAGAAGAGTACATGACGGAGTGGGCTTTGATGAAAAACTTGCTCCATTTGATGAGACAGGGCTTAATGCTAAGGAGCGTCATGCTTTGCGAAACAGTGCGGATTATCACAAGAAGTCTATGTACAATGACATCCTTGCAGAGTTTGAGTTTCAAACGGATTATGCCGGATATCTTGAAAGTGTTGATAAGGCGGCTTCATCGGGAATTACAGATATTCTGGCACTTGTGGTGCTTCTTTGTATTGCGGTAAGCAAGCTTTTGGTAATGATTGTGCCGTGTGCTGTAAGCTTACAAATTCTGTGACGGCATTTGGAGGCATAGTGCTGTTTGGAGCTGCCGGCTGCCTTATGTATTACAAAATCCCATATTTATCAACAATGGTTGCATTTAAGTACCTTAATCCCTTTGCCGTGCTTAAGACGGAGCTTTTGTTTCAGATTATAACGGCCTCAATTTTTTTGAATATCCGATAGATTATCGTGTGTGTATGGCGGTGCTGCTTCCGGCGGGCGTGATACTGTTTACGGTTTTGGTAATTAAATTTTTTACTGACTACATTATAAAAGCAGGGGCAAAAATAGGAGTATTTGCCCGTGCAGTTTCGGCTGTAAGGGGATGCGTTGTAAAATTTAGAAGACTTTTTGAAAGACATACAAATATTATGGGGCATGAGCTTTATCGTATATTTATATCTCATGCTGCGGGAATTGTGCTTATAATGCCGTGCTTTTTTGCGCCGGATTTGCAGACCGGTGTTTATAAAATAACGGATGTTACCAGATTTGGAAAGAAAAAACTGCGAATACTGCGTTACATAATGGGAATAGTGACAGCAGTATTGATTGCAGTGGCTGCAGCAGGAATTTTAAAAAGCCGGGCCGGCATATGCCGACCCGGTAATATTATTTATCAAGATGTGCAAAATAACGGAGTGCATTATTGTATGAAATGCCTTCGATGATTTCTTTAAGATTCTTTTCATCATAAGGATATTCACCGTTATCTACCCATTTGCCGATAAGGTCACAAAGGATTCTTCTGAAATACTCATGTCTTGTATAAGATAAAAAGCTTCTTGAGTCTGTAAGCATACCGATAAAGTTACCAAGAAGTCCTAAGTTTGCAAGAGAGGTCATCTGCTCTGTCATGCCTGTTTTGTGATCGTTAAACCACCATGCTGAACCCTGCTGAATCTTGCCAATTGCCTGTGAAGACTGGAAACAGCCAAGAATTGTTCCAATGGAAGCATTATCGTTAGGGTTAAGTGAGTAAAGGATGGTACGCGGCAGCTCATCGGTTTTGATAAGTGCGTTAAGGAAATCTGCCATCTGGCTGCTTGGTGCATAGTTATCGATGCAGTCAAAGCCTGTGTCAGGACCTAATTTGTTATACATTAAATCGTTGTTGTCACGCTTACAGCCGTAGTGAAGCTGCATAGCCCAGTCAAGTCTGTGATATTCTTTGCCAACGAAAAGCATGAAAGCTGTCTTAAACTGTAATTCTTCTTCTTTTGTAATGGTGCCGCCTGCAAGACGTTTTGCAAAAATGGCTTCAATAGTCTCATCAGAAGCGGGAGCGTACATTACATAGTTAAGTGCATGATCTGAAACACAGCAGCCCATGGAAGCAAAAAACTCCATACGGTTAACAAGTGCATTCTTCAAATCTGCAAATGTGCTGATGGAAACGCCACTTGCTGCTGAAAGCTTGTCTAAGTAATCTGTATAATCAGGCTTTTCGATATTCATTGCCTTGTCAGGTCTCCATGCAGGAAGTACTTTTACCTCAAAGGTTTCATCCTTTGCAATCTTGTCGTGCCATTCAAGCGTGTCAACAGGGTCATCTGTTGTGCAGATAATCTTAACATTTGAACGGCGGATTATGTTGCGGACGGTCATATCGTCCTGCTGTAACTTTTCGTTGCAAAGATTCCATACTTCCTCGGCAGTGTCGCCGTTTAAAGGCTTGTCATAACCGAAGTATCTCTGTAACTCAAGGTGGCTCCAGTGATAAAGTGGGTTACCGATTGCCTTTGGAAGTGTCTCTGCCCATTTCTGGAATTTTTCTCTGTCGGGTGCATCACCGGTTATATAATATTCATCAATGCCGTTGCTTCTCATCTGGCGCCATTTGTAATGGTCACCGCCAAGCCATACCTGTGTAATGTTGTCGAATTTTCTGTCTTCAGCGATTTCACGCGGATTTATATGACAGTGATAGTCAATAATCGGCATTTTTGCCGCAAAATCATGATAGAGCTTTTTGGCTACGTCTGTTGAAAGCAAAAAGTCCTTATCCATAAAGTTTTTCATGGGAATCCTCCTTATTATTAGTTCAGTCATGCGCATATGCTGTCTTATACTGCCTGTGCGCATCATGCCACAAGTATATCACATGTGTTAAAAAAAAACAATTAATTTGCAAGGTTTTTTAATTAAGGTTTTGTTAATGCAAAAAAATACATTGACAAAAAAACGTGATATAACTATAATGGATTATAGCTATTACTATGCGAGAAAAGGAGAATTTTTGCTATGAATAAAGTATTAGAAGAAATTAGTAAGATTGGTATTGTACCGGTAATTGCTCTTGATGATGTTAAGGATGCAGAGCCTCTTGCGAAGGCTTTGATTGATGGCGGACTTCCTTGTGCAGAGGTTACATTCCGTACTGCAGCAGCAGAGGAATCTATCAGAATAATGTCAAGCAAGTTCCCTGAGCTTTTGGTTGGTGCAGGAACAGTTCTTACAACTGAGCAGGTTGACCGCGCGGTTAATGCAGGTGCTAAGTTTATCGTAAGCCCGGGACTTAATCCTAAGGTTGTAGCTTATTGTGTTGAGAAGGGTATTCCTGTGACACCGGGCTGTGCTAATCCTAGTGATGTTGAGCAGGCTATCGAGCTCGGCCTTGATGTTGTTAAGTTTTTCCCGGCTGAAGCAGCAGGCGGAATTAACATGATTAAGTCTATGGCAGCTCCTTATACAAATATGAAGTTTATGCCTACAGGCGGAATTAATGCTTCTAACATTACATCATATCTTGATTTCAATAAGATTATTGCATGCGGCGGAAGCTGGATGGTTAACAAGAACATGATTGCAGAGGGTAACTTTGACGGTATCGTTAAGCTTACAAAGGAAGCAGTTGAGACAATGCTTGGTTTTGAGATGAAGCATGTCGGAATCAATGCCAAGGATGAGAATGAGGCTGATGATGTAGCTACATCACTTAATAAGATGTTTGGCTTTGAGAAGAAGGTTGGCAACAGTTCAATCTTTGCCGGTACAGGCTTTGAGATTATGAAGAATCCTTACCTTGGAACCAATGGTCATATTGCTGTTCAGACTAACTATATTAACAGAGCTATCTATCATCTTGAGAAGAGAGGCTACGAGTTTGATATGGATACAGCTAAGTATGATGCAAAGGGTAATATGAAGGCAGTTTACTTTAAGGGTGAATTTGGCGGATTTGCTTTACATCTTGTACAGAAGTAATTAATTAATTAATTTATAATATGGAGGAAAATTACAATGGCAAAAGTAGTAACAATGGGTGAAATTATGTTAAGACTTTCAACACCCGGCAATGAAAAGTTTATTCAGGCAGATGAGTTTGACGTATGCTATGGCGGCGGCGAGGCTAATGTGGCTGTTTCTTTGGCAAATTATGGACACGATGCTGAGTTCGTAACAAAGGTTCCGAAGAATCCTATCGGTGAGTGTGCAGTTGCAGCTCTTCGTAAGATGAATGTTGAGACAAAGAACATCGCTAAGGGTGGCGAGAGACTTGGTATCTATTTCCTTGAGACAGGTGCAGCCATGAGAGCATCTAACGTAGTATATGACAGAGCACATTCTTCAATTTCTACAGCAGTAGCTGAGGATTTTGATTTTGCTAAGATTTTCGAGGGTGCTGACTGGTTCCACTTTACAGGAATTACTCCGGCTGTTTCAGATGCAGCAGCAGAGCTTACAGAGATAGCTTGTAAGGCAGCTAAGGCAGCAGGTGTTAAGGTATCATGTGACCTTAACTTCCGTAAGAAATTATGGACATCTGAGAAGGCTCAGAAGGTTATGTCAAACCTTATGCAGTATGTTGACGTGTGTATCGGTAATGAAGAGGATGCTGAGAAGGTTCTTGGATTTAAGCCTGGCAACACAGACGTAACAAGTGGTGAGCTTGAGCTTGCAGGATATCAGGATATCTTTAAGCAGATGGTAGACAAGTTTAACTTTGAGTACGTAATCAGCTCACTTCGTGAAAGCTTCTCAGCTTCAGATAACGGCTGGTCAGCTTGTATCTACAGCAGAGATACAAAGGAATTTTATCATTCAAGAAAGTACAGAATTGCACCTATCGTTGACCGTGTTGGCGGTGGCGATTCATTCGCAGCAGGTGTTATCTGTGGTTTCCTTGATGGCAAGAACTTTAAGGATGCTTTAGAGTATGGTGTTGCAGCTTCAGCTCTTAAGCATACAATCCCTGGAGATTTCAACCTTGTATCAAGAGCAGATGTTGACAACCTTGTAGGTGGAGACGGCTCAGGACGAGTACAGAGATAATTTGTAAAAATAAGCATGTTAAACTGTTTGACAGGCAGTTTTGGTAGCAGACATAGAGGTGTAGTCTTGTAAGCTTGCTTGCAAGGCTACACCTTTTTTGCACCTGCCGGCAAAAAGGCCGCAACAAGTATATTTTAATGGAAAAAATAGGAAAAAACAACAAAATAAAAAATAAATTGTGAAAAATGTCCGCTAAGTGTTGAAGTATTTCAAAAAAAAAGGTATAATCAGATTAATGGGGCAAGTATGTCTGCCCGGAACTTAGGATTCAAATGTAAGGACGGAGGAAATTTTTAATGATACATAAAATTAGAGGTACCGTAAAGTTTAATTATATCACTGTTTTTATGCTGGCGGTTTTTATACTGGGATTCCTGACGAAAACGGTATATGCCGCGACTATAGTTGAGGGTTCGTACTCTATTGCGGTAAAGGGTGATGGTGTCAGTGAAGATGGTATGAATAACGTACTTGTATATCTTAAGTATACGGAAGAGGGAGAGATTAATGCCACAAAGGTAGATTTTAATCTTCAGCTTGCCGGAAGTACAGCGGATTTACAGAAGCCGGAGAATTACGTATGGGAGATTTCTTTTGGCGATTCCAAGGCACAGACCATGTTTAAGGAGTGGCCTGTTCCGGAAGGCGGAAGCTATACCAGAAGTTATGATATTTTGCCAAACAGGGATTCGGATGGTAATTATATTCCAAGTGTTAAGAAAGCAACCATTACCGTAAAATATGCTGATGGAACAGTGCTTGCAAGTAAGACTGTTTTCGTTATTACACCGATAAGTATGTCGGGATTTGATACAGATGTAAGCTCTAAGTATCTAGTTCTTAAGAGAACGGATGATGATTTGGATACTCACAGGGATTTGGATGTAAGCAAGACACTTGATATAAGCAAGGCGGATAATGTAGAATGGTTTTACAGACCTCTTTCAAGTAATAAGTCTGATGACTGGAAGCTTATTCCACAGACAGCAATTTCGGGTGAGAGCGATAATAATTTTATAAATATCAGGATTGATAAGGCAAGCAGAAAGGTTACTTTTTCAGCAAAGAAGTCAAGTGGAGCAATTAAGCTTATCGGCAGAATTAAGGAAAATGGTTATTATTCCGAGACGGTGGAATTTGATATTCTTATTGCAGCGTACAGTCCGGGCGGACTTAATACAGAAGGCCGTAATCTGATGACAGATGCTACATATGGAACTAAGATTTATTATAATTCAGTAGTAAGACATGTCGGGGATCTTAATGTAAGCATACTGTATCAGAATGGTGTAGATGAAGAACAGCAGGAAGGTGTATTTAAGCAGGATGAGGTTAACAGACAGTTTATAGCTAATTATTATGGTAATGTTACTTTCCAGTTTTGCCCTGTTAATAAGGATATGAGTGATATTTACGCAAAGCTTTATGATACACTTAAATGTACTGTGGAATCTAATGTTGTCTTTGATGTGATTAAAGCGGTTGGAAGCAATGGATGGACGAGGGTTGAACCGGGAAGCAATGAGATATTATCGGTCGGAAGTACTATTTCGGTTATGACCAATGTAAGGGGAATTAATAATCCGCTTTTATCATGGGCAGCCATGCATCCGGGGGAAAGTGTCGGAACTGCACTTGAAGGATATGATAAGGGTGATATTGATACCACACCTTTTAATGCTTCTACATATAGTGCGGGTTATAGAATTTATGCCAGAAGTGGAACTGAAATAGAAATAATATGTTCTGAGCGTAATATTTCAGAGGAAAGGGCATTTAAGCTTATTGTAACAGACGGACTTGAAATTGAACCCTCAAGTGCATCACTTTCAGTTGGCGATTCAATTAATATTGCTGTGTCAGCAACAGATGCTTCTAATCCGATATATTGGGATATTGTTGATGCACTCGGCAATCCTGTGAGTGGATGTATTGATTTTGCATCAGATCCTTCGGGTAAAACAGTTGCACGTATTACTGCTCTTAAGCCGGGTGTTGCATATGTTACTGCATCACAGTCTACCGGTGCGGGTTATAGAATTTATGCCAGAAGTGGAACTGAAATAGAAATAATATGTTCTGAGCGTAATATTTCAGAGGAAAGGGCATTTAAGCTTATTGTAACAGACGGACTTGAAATTGAACCCTCAAGTGCATCACTTTCAGTTGGCGATTCAATTAATATTGCTGTGTCAGCAACAGATGCTTCTAATCCGATATATTGGGATATTGTTGATGCACTCGGCAATCCTGTGAGTGGATGTATTGATTTTGCATCAGATCCTTCGGGTAAAACAGTTGCACGTATTACTGCTCTTAAGCCGGGTGTTGCATATGTTACTGCATCACAGTCTACCGGTAATTCGACAATAACTGCAAAGTGTAAGGTTACCGTTTCAGAAAGCCTTGAGTCTGCAAAATTGTATGGTAAGATAGACCAGGGTAAGATAATTCTTGCAGAGGGAGAAACAGCAGAGCTTAATGTAGAGCTTTGGGATTCTAATCAGAATCCTTTTGATGCAAAGGCAGATGATATTAAGTGGGTATCACTTAGTGAAAATATAGCTACAGTAGAAATGAATGAGTATGAGCCGACTAATGCCCTGGTTACGGCTAACAGCGTAGGTAAGGCATATGTGGCAGTAGTTGCCAATGACGTAAGCCAGACTCAGATTGATATTGTTGAGATTATTGTAGTATCAATGCCCACAGGAATTACTCTTAGTGAGCATAGTGTTGAGGATAGTCTTGCTAATAAAAGCTATCGTCTTGTAGCAACGATTCAGCCTGAAGGGGCACAGGAACTTGAGGTTGTATGGACTTCAAGTGATGAGAACATTGCTACCGTTAATAATAATGGTGTTGTTACATATAAGCAGGCAGGAGAGGTAATTATTACTGCCAGGGTAGATACATTTACAGACAGCTGTATTTTAAAGATTGTTACTCCGGTTACGGGAATTACCCTTAATGAGAAGGAAAAGACCCTTATGACTGGGGAAACGTTGGAGCTTATTGCTAATATTTCACCGGCAAATGCAACGCATAAGGATGTTATTTGGGAGTCGTCGGATACCAGAGTTGCTGTAGTTGATGAAAGAGGTGTCGTTACGGCGGTAGGTTCGGGTACGGCACATATTACGGCCAGAGCTAATGGCAGTGATGTGAGTGCGAGCTGTATTATTAATGTATACCAGCAGGTGCTCGAGCTTAAGCTTAACTATGACAAGCTTACAGTAAGAAAGGGTACGATATTCTGGTTGTATGCCACACTCATTCCGGATACCGCACTTAACAGGGATATTGTATGGGAATCCTCACTCCCCGGAGTAGCCACGGTTGATGAGTTTGGTCAGATTACGGCACTTGCATCAGGTATTACTACAATTACGGCTACAAGTCTCGATACCGGTGCAACTGACAGCTGTGTGATTACTGTATCAGAGTCAGTTACAGGAGTTACGCTTAATGTAAGGGAAGCATCCATTGAAATAGGTGAGAAGCTTGCGCTTATTCCTACAGTTACTCCGATTGAGGCAGAGAATAAAGCTGTTACCTATACGACCAGCGATGAATCTGTTGCCACAGTTGATGCAAATGGTGTTGTTACAGGTCTTAAGGGCGGAACTGTAATTATTACCTGTCAGACGGTTGACAGGGGTCTTATTGCAAGCTGCAGGATTACGGTTAACGAGTATATTTCAGATATCAGATTTATAGAAAAAGAAATTTATATAATCAAGGGTGATAAGAAAACTCTTGAACTTGATGTTTCACCTAAGACGGCAACAAATAAGGATTTTATCTGGACATCACAGAACAGCGCTATTCTTCACGTTGATTCAGATGGTGTTGCATATGGTGTGAATTATGGTACTGTAATTGTTACGGCAATGACTACGGATGGCTCTGAAAAAAGAGATACATGTAAGATTACAGTCATAAAGCCGGTTGACAGTCTTATATTGAGAGAGGATAAGATAAAGGTTGAAGAGGGCAAGGATTATCAGCTTGATGCCATTATTTTCCCGTCGGATTCATCCGTTCAGAATGTTGTGTGGACTTCTTCAGATACGTCAGTGGCTGTAGTAGATAATACAGGTAAGGTTACAGGTATTAAGGAGGGCGTGTGCAGGATTACCGCAACTGCCAAGGATGGAGCAGGAGCTTTTGATGTATGTGAGGTTACGGTTACCAAGACAATCAGGGTTACGAGCATAACTGTTAATCCTGAAGATGCTACTATGATAGTGGGCGAAGAAAGACAGATTTATGCACGTATGAAGCCTACTAATACAACAGAGGTATATTCGTGGATATCAAGTGATGATTCGGTGGTAACTGTTGATAAGAATGGAAATGTAAAGGCTGTTGGTACCGGTAGTGCAACAGTTACGGCTGTTACGGATATTTCAGGTACGGAAGGCAGCTTCAGGGTAACTGTTATAGCACTTAATGCGACTAAGATTACACTTGAGCAGTATGACTCGTATGATTTATATCTTGATGGAGTTGCAGGTGCAGACTCATCAGTAAATTCGAAGGTTACATGGTATTCAAGGAATAAACGTGTGGCTACGGTTAATGCAAATGGTCAGGTGATTGCAAGACAGGCAGGTACTACGTCCATAGTTGCCAGAGTAGACGGCAAGCGTGTTGTGTGTGAGATAACAGTTGTAGAGCTTGCAAAATAATTAACTTAACAAAGGAGTAAGGTTTTATATCTCAGGTGGAGTGGGCTTTACCTGAGATATATTCTATCAGTAGTAATAAGTATGAATAAAATTGAATTTAAAAACTGGATTAATAATAACATAATATATCTTGACGGAGCTACCGGAACTAATCTTATGAAGGCCGGCATGCCAAAGGGCGTGTGTCCGGAGCTATGGATTATGGAAAATCCGGAGGCAATACTTAAGCTTCAGAGGGAATATGTGGCAGCCGGAAGTAATATTGTGTATGCGCCGACATTTACGGCTAACAGAATTAAGCTTGAGGAATATGGACTTCAGGACAGGATAGCCGAGCTTAACAAAAATCTTGTTAAGCTTTCTAAGGAAGCAGTTGGAGATAAGGCACTTGTTGCAGGTGATATAACAATGACCGGGCAACAGCTTTATCCTGTCGGAACTCTTAGGTTTGAAGAGCTTGTTGATGTATATAAAGAACAGGTTAAGTATCTTTGCGAGGCAGGTGCAGACCTTATTGTTGTAGAGACAATGATGAGCCTGCAGGAGACAAGGGCGGCTGTGCTTGCGGTTAAAGAGACATGCGAGCTTCCTGTTATAGCAACTCTTTCGTTTGAAGAAAATGGCCGTACACTTTTTGGCAGTGATGCAAAAACATCTGCTATTGTACTTGAAGGTCTTGGGGCAGATGCTGTTGGTGTAAATTGCAGTACAGGACCGGACAAAATGGTTTCAATCGTGGAAAGCATGCGAAGTGTAGTCGATATTCCTATTATTGCAAAACCAAACGCAGGTCTGCCTGTTGTCAACGAAAAGGGCGAAACGGTATACAGCCTTGATGCAGCAGGCTTTGCAGAAGAGATGGAAGCACTTGTTAAGGCCGGTGCATCCATACTTGGCGGATGCTGCGGTACTTCTCCGGAATATATTAAGGCAATATGTGAGAAATTTAAAAGTTATAAAAAAGAGACTTACACTATAGATAGAAAGTATTATCTTACATCGGAAAGACATACATTAGAGTTTGGTTTAGATGGGAACTTCCTTATAATAGGTGAGAGGATTAACCCTACAGGTAAAAAGAAGCTTCAGGAGGAGCTTAGAAACGGTTCGCTTGAAACAGTTCTTAAAATGGCGGAAGAGCAGGAAGAATATGGTGCAGATATTCTTGATGTTAATCTTGGCATGAACGGGATAGATGAGAAGGAGATGATGCTTAATGTGGTTACTGAGCTTACGCAGATAACCAGCCTTCCTTTATCCATTGATTCAAGTCATGTTGAAGTTGTTGAGGCAGCGCTTAGAATTTACCCCGGACGGGCACTTATTAATTCTATTTCACTTGAGAAGGATAAGGCATTAAAGCTTATGCCGCTTGCAAAAAAGTATGGTGCGGCATTTATACTTCTTCCACTTTCAGATGAAGGACTGCCAAAGAGTATTGAAGAAAAACATGGCATTATTAATACACTTGTTGCAAAGGCCAGGGAATACGGACTTTCTGAGAGGAATATTATTGTAGACGGTCTTGTAGCAACCATCGGTGCTAATAAGAATGCAGCATTAGAGACACTTGAGACAATTCGTTACTGCAAAGAAGAGTTAGGAGTGGCTACAACGGTGGGACTGTCGAATATTTCATTCGGGCTGCCGGATAGGATAACTATTAATACGGCATTTCTTACACTTGCAATACAGAACGGACTTACACTTGCAATAGCGAATCCAATGCAGGATGCACTTATGAAAGCAATGTATGCGGCTGACCTTTTGCTTAATAAGAAAGATACAGCAGCAGATATAAGATATATTGAAGCGGCTGCAAAAATGGCTGAGAGGATACCGGCAGAGCCTTTAAGAATATCTGCGACGGAAAAGGTTACAGCAAATGTTGTTTCATCGGAGACAATGACACAGAAACAGGATAAATCTAAAGTATATACAGATATTCTTAAAGGAAACCGAAACATGGTAGTGGAGCATGTAAAGGAGATGCTCGGCGAGGGCGCATCCCCTGCTGATGTTATTAATGAAATGCTTATTCCTGCGATTAATGAGGTTGGTGATCTTTTCGAAAAACAGATATATTTCCTGCCACAGCTTATAAGTGCTGCAGAAACAATGAAGCTTGCCATTGAATATGTTGAACCTATGCTTGTAAGAGATGACAGTGAGGCCGGTAAGGTTACAATAGTAATGGCAACTGTAGAGGGTGATATACACGATATAGGTAAGAATCTTGTTGTGCTTATGCTTAAGAATTATGGCTATCGTGTGATTGATCTTGGTAAAAATGTTTCATGTGAAGAAATTGTAAATACTGCAATAAGAGAAAATGCTGCAGTTATAGGCCTTTCGGCACTTATGACAACTACCATGATGGAGATGAAAAAGGTTGTCGCATATGCAAAAAAGGCCGGTTGTACGGCGAAGATTATTATAGGCGGTGCAGTAATTACAGATGACTTTGCCAGAGAAATTGGTGCAGATGGATATTCAAAGGATGCGGCAGCGGCAGTAAAGCTCGTTGAAAGCTTATTAGGATAATGCATGGAGGAAAATAACAAATGAAGCGGGATTTAAAAAAGGTACTTAAAGATAGCAGTATTTTCTTATTTTTTGCATTATCTGTAATATGGCTTGAGTTTATAGTACATTTACGTTTTTTTGATAATATGAGTTTGGAAA
>CAZBHM010000018.1:0-21154 GCA_964491975.1 uncultured Lachnospiraceae bacterium
CAAGTTGGTTAGACTACGAAGCAAATAAAGCAGGTGTTAATGTATCAAGAATTTTACAGGAAGCATTGATTAGGACACTTAAATTGGAAAGAAGAATGTAAGAATTAAATGGGTTGGATATCATTTGACCCATTTTGTGAATGGAAGGAGAAAATATTTTGTAAAAAGGCAAAAATCCGAGTACATTTTTTGAAAAAACTATTGCAAAACATAATTGCAAGTGCTATCATAAGTATGAAATATAAATAATTCACAGATAAAGGCAAAACTGTTGAAAAGCAGTGACGCAAAGCCAGTGGGTCTAAAATATCGAAAGATGTCATGATAGCCGGTTGCCACGTGTGTTTGACTTTGGGTCTTTGTCTATGTTATAGGCAAAGATTTTTTAAATTCATACGCTTTATCTGGATGTGATTAATCATTGGAGGTAAGGTAATGAAACAGAGGAAGATTTTTATGAGAATTGCAAGTTTGTTTTTGTGGATGTTGATGTTTGTCGGAACAATATGCAATGGCTATGCCTGGGATGGCGGAAGAACAGAAACGGTTGAAATTGAAGGAAAAACTTTGATTGAGTATACAGCGGATGATAGTACGGTTATTCCTGATATGTATAATACCGGGGCATGTGGAGAACTTTATACGGTTGAAATTGCTGATACTGTAGAAGGACTTGTATTTAAGGGTGGCAATAATAATACGAGAAATGTACTTGATTTTTATTATAGAAATACAGATATTGAGGGAACTATAGAGTTTAATAATTATGATTTTTCAGGATATGGTTTTTCTACAACGAGTGAGGATAAGCTGAACCGTAATATTAAACTGGTTTTTAATAACTGCAAGTTTGGAGAAATTTCAACCGGTAAATCGGACAGCTGTCTGGCTTTTGAATTTAATAATTGTACAATTGCAAGATTTGTAGGAAGTAACGCAGTATTTAATAATTGTAATATGGGCAAAGGATGTTATTCAGATGCTTTAGTTCCGTTTAGAAATATAGAGGTTAACAGTTGCTTTTTCAATGACATGGGAGGAGGCGCTGATTCTGGGAAAGAAATTCATACCGATGGAACACAAATTTATGGTTTTAAGGGTATAGATGTAGAAAATGTTCATTACAACAACTGTAGATTCGAGATTCCTAATATTTATGTAGAGGGAAGTACCATTTATGTAAATGCATGTTTAATGCTTCAGCTTGAGTATAGTGACGGTAATGATATTACGTTTTCAAATTGTGTGATAAATGGTGGAGGATATAGTATTTTTGCAAGAGGTGTAAATGATTGTACACTTGAAAATGTAAAATTTGAAGGAATTCGTTCAGGTTGTGCTAAAAAGTTTGGTACTGTTTATCCGGATGTAAGTTCAGGTGTTGAAATGGTAGATTTTAACGAGACCGAGCACCTGTATGTTGCTTCAGTATGGCAGGAAGGCACAGATACCTGTTTTAGTGTTTCTAATGATACTAACAAGGAGAGAAAGCTTCTCATCGTAACAGATTGCGGTGAGTATGAGTATACAATACCTGCGTGTCCGACCGGCAGCGAGGTTGTGAGCGGAATGGTTTATGATGATATGCCTTTCGATATAGTTGTATCAGTTCCTGAGAAATGTGAGTATGCTATATGTTATGATAATACTGCTGATAGAGCGGCAAAGCAGATTCGTTTTGTGAACTGGACTGGAGAAGATGTATATCTTGATGTTGAAAAGGTAGATGATTTAACAGCCGGTAGTGAGGATGTGATTTTATCGGGCTCATGTGGCAAGGATGCTGAGTATACACTTACAATGTCAGGTGTTCTTACAATAAGCGGAACTGGAAGTACAGATGATTATCACTCTGCAAAGCCACAGCCATGGAGTGAATATAACAATATCATCAGACAGGTTATTGTGGAAGAAGGAATAGAGGGAATAGGTAATCAGATTTTTAGAAAATGTGTTGCCATAAATAGTGTATCACTTCCGGAAGGACTTAAAGTTATTGGAAGTCGTGCATTTGCAAGTTGTACCAGCCTTACAGAGATAACTGTTCCTGCAACTGTAGAAGTAATCGGTGCATCTGCATTCTCAGGTGCCGTCATCACAAAGATTAATTATAATGGTGATAACTGGGATGCGATAGAGCTTGGAACAGGTAATGAAAATCTGTCAGGCATGATTGTCGGTGCTGTTTATGAAGAACCGGCTGAAAGTAAAGTCGTTTTACAGGGTTCATGTGGTAAAAATGCAGAGTTTGTTTTGACTGAAGATGGTGAGTTCAGAGTAACGGGTTTTGGTGCAATGGATGATTATCATTCCGCTAAGCTTCCGCCGTGGAACGATGTAAAAGATATGATAACTACAGTTGTTATTGAAGCCGGAATAGAAAGTGTAGGAAGTCAGGCTTTTAGAAAATGTAGCAATATTGCCGAAGTTGTTCTTCCGGATGGATTATTGCTGATAGGAAATAATGCTTTTAGTTCGTGCAAGCTTATTTCCAATATTGTTATGCCGGAAACAATTAAAGAGATTCATAAGTATGCTTTTTCTGGTATTTCAACGATAGAAGTTCAATATGTTGGAAGCCGCGAAGCGTGGAATGAGATAGCAATCGGCGTAAAGAATGAAAGTATTTTGGAAAATGTAATTTTTGAAAGATGATAAGTATATTAAATTAAGAAAAACGTTATGGTGTTAAGTAATGTGCGCCATAGCGTTTTTTTCGTGACATCCTGCTTTTGCAGAGCAGGGGTGAACTGTTACTATAAAAACGAGTTGATTTACAAATATCAATATGTTATAATCACTTCAAGGATATTTTATGAATCTTTGGTGGTTTTGTGACACTAAATAGGAATTATTTGGAATAAAATTAGGGGGAACCGTTTTGAATATGGAGAAATTCATTGAGAAGATTAGCCAACTAAATATAGAATGTATGATTCTTGATGATTGTGAAATTAATCCTAATGAAATTATAGTGCTTGTAAAAGAAAAGAAAAATTTAGTAAAAAACATGCAAAATGAAGGAATTTCTTGGATTATATCTAATGGAGATAAGAAGCGTTATATAAATATTGTTACCTATAGTGAATTAGGCATTTCACAGTGGACAGCCAATATGGTAAAAAATGGGATATACATAAGTGATAATATTCAGATGCCATCTGAGGAGGATAATATAGCTTTCTTTTTATACTATGTATTTCTATTTGCCAAGACTCATAACTGGCTGTGTTATAATGCAACGGAGATTTTGATGCAGCGTTTGGATGTGTCTGATTTAGGAGATTTGGAGAGTTGGCTGGCAGGATATATAGGCAAGTATAATTATAATGTGAGGCTTAAGAATATAGTAAAGCTTCCGGCTGCGATAACTGAGCAATTAGCACCATTACAGAAAGTAAGGGTATCACTTGGGCAGTTTCGACTAAAATTATTTAGAAAGCTTAATTTAAAGATACTCGGGAAAAGAGCTTCATTATATAACCGTTTTACCCGGAGCAGATATATTGACTATTTAAAGAAAACAGGCGCAGTTGAAAAAGACTGGACATTGATTAATCATGGAGGGACTGGCTCTAGTGGCTGCACTCTTATTAAGGAAAAGCGGGATGGTAATACTTTTTTTCTGAAGGGCAATGAAATGCCGTTGTACGAAGGACTTAAGAATGAAATTGCTGCTCAGAAAAAATTATTGAAAACAGTCGGGAATGCCGCTGACTGGTTTTTACCTATGAGTGATTGTGACCCGGAGCTTAGATGGATTCGTTATGAGTATGTAACCTGGGAATTATTAAGCAAATATAAGAATAAGCATTCCTTTACTAAGGAAGAGCTTGCTGTATTCGGGGAATATCTGGTTATGATACTTGATAAATTATATGAAATGAATATAGTGCATAATGATTTTAGAAGCGAGAATATGTTTGTAAGAACAAAGGCAGATGGTACACTGGATAAAATAGTATTGACAGATTTTGGCTGTTCATCGATTGATGGGAGCTTTCCGTGGAAGAAGAATACGTATTGGGGAAAGTATTTTTCAAGAGGCGTATGTGGCAAAATGCGATATAATGAGAATATAGTCGATGATGCTGCATCTGCGTTGTTGGTTTATTTGAGTGTAGGGGGGAATAGCGAGGATTCGAGTGCTTTGAAAATGAAGGAACGGATTGGAAGATTATTTTTTGTCTGTGAATAGTTGTTAAAATGAAAGGAATATAATGCCATGGGTAAGGATTCGTCAAGTAAAGTAATTAAAGCGGGAGCAGGATATGTGATAGGAAATTACCTCCTGAAGGGAATAACATTTTTGTCAGCTCCGATTTTTGCAAGGCTATTATCAACAGCTGAGTTTGGTGATTTTAATACATACATTGCGTTTGAGTCAATAATATATATTTTAGTTGGTTTTGCGCTGCATTCAAGCATCAATAATGCAAAATACAAATATGAACAAAAATTTAATGAGTATGTTTCATCGATAATAGTACTTGTCATTATGAGTTCGATTGTGTGGCTTGTTTTTGCTAATGTTTTTTATGACTTTTACCAAAGCAGGTTCGGATTTAGCAGATTGGTTGCCAATATATTAATTGTACATTGCTTAAGCAGTTCACTTTGGCAGATTTATAATTCATATTTAAGTGTAAATTACAGTTATAAGTCGTTTTTGAAGGTGAGTTCATTTAATGCAATTTTAAATATGGGACTCTCAATTGTATTAATACTGACATTGTTTGAAAAACAGCGTTCCCTTGGACGTATTATAGGTACTGTTATTCCTATGGTTTTAGTAGGAATATACATTATCTGCTTCTTTTTCCGTAAATCAAAGCCTAAATTTGCTAAAGAATATTGGAAATTTGGCTTGGGCTACAGTCTGCCAATTGTTCCGCATGGAATTTCACAGGTTATTTTGTCTGCTTTTGACAGAATAATGATAAAAGATATGATTGGTTCAGCAGAGGCAGGTATTTACAGTTTTGCATATACGATTTACAGCCTCTTTAAGGTTGTGGCTACATCTCTTGAAAATGTGTGGAAACCGTGGATTTATGAAAAGATGGAAGCCAAGGATTACGCTAGTGTGCGTAAGCAGGGAACAAACTATGCATTTGGGATGGCAGTACTTACAGCGCTGGTTCTTATGGTATCACCGGAGCTAATTAAAATATTTGGAGACAGGGAATACTGGGATTCTGTTGATTGCGTTGTTCCTGTTATAGTGGGCGGATTTTTTGTGTTCTTATATACGCTGCCTTCTGCGATAGAGTATTTTTATGGAAAGACCAAATTTATTGCAATTGGAACCATGCTCGCTGCTGCACTTAATATTGTATTAAATTATATATTTATACCGAGGTATGGTTATGTGGCAGCTGCCTATACAACACTTGTAACTTACATCCTCTATTTCTTTTTGCACTATTGTCTGGCTAAGAAAATTCATGGATATTCGTTGTTTAGCGGTACGAAGCTGTTTCTCATATCACTTGGTATTATTCTTGTAGGCGTGTGTGTAATATTAATTAAAAATATGTGGATTGTGCGTTGGATTTTGGAAGTTTTGATTGGAATGTCAGGATTGTTATGGGCTGAACGCAAATATAAAATCAGTCAGGTTATCAAAAAAAGGTTAAATAAGAATATTTGACACTGACTGTTTTTGTGATATAATGTAGCTGTATAATTGCTGTATGAGGCTTGAAGTTAAATTTTATTAGGGGATAAGATATGAAAGATAATATTTTGGTCAGCATAATAGTACCTGTGTACAATGTTGAAAAATATCTGGATGAATGTATAGCTTCAATATTAAGACAAACTCATGCCGATATTGAAGTCATTCTGATAGACGACGGCTCGAAAGATAGTTCGGGAATAAAGGCTGATGAATGGCAGAAAAGAGATTCTAGAATAGTAGTTGTACATAAAGAAAACGGTGGCCTGTCAAGTGCCAGAAATGAAGGTATCAAGATAGCTAAGGGAGAATATTTCTTTTTTGTAGACAGTGATGATTATATTGCAGATAATTGTATTGAGGTTCTGCTTGAACGTGCCATTGAAGAAAATGCTGATATCTCCTCCTGCAAGTTTTATGATGCGTGGGTGGAATGTAATGTGGTAGAAGAAAGGCTTCCTTTTGAAAAGACGGTAATTACTCCACAGGAATACACGGAACGTATTTACCTGTATGGTATTTATACGATAGTATGGAATAAGTTATACAGGCGCAGGGTGTTTGATGGATTGTATTTTGCGGAGGGACGGCTTAATGAAGATGCAGTAATTGTGCCTAAGCTTATATCTGCGGCTAATAAAATTGCACATTCGCCTGAAGTCTTATACTATTACAGAAAGCGTAAGGGAAGCATAATGATTGGTAAAGGCAGGAAAAATGCTTCGGTGATAGCATTGAGTCTTATAAGATGGCTGGATGAGGAGACAGCGTACTATTCGCAAAGTGGAGAGGAGTATCTTTGTAAGCTTGCACAGAAGATGTGTGCGAATAAGATACTGGAGTATTATGTTTTTCTTGATAATAAGACAAGAAGGGAAGGAAAAAAACGATTACGTGAATTAAGCAAAGTAGTGATGGGCTATAAGAGGTTTAGCAGTAAGTCAAGACTTAAAATATTTGTAGCGGCATGTTTTCCATGGATTTACAGCAGGTATTATAATTACAGAATTGCTGATAAAGCCGAATATACTGCTTTTGAATAAGTAATCGTAGGTGAAAGGTGAGGTTATGGCAAAAGAAAGAAAGATTGTAAATTTGTATGAAAGTAAAAATCAGTTGACAACAGATGCAGTGGATAAGATTGTTGTAGAGCTGTTTAACAGGCGCACAGATGATGCACATGCACAGACTATACTTCTTACAGGCTGTTCGCCGCTTGTCGGAACAACATCGACATGTATAGGGTTAAGTATAGCAATAGCAGCCACACAGCGAAGGACATTACTTATTGATTGTGATGTACGTAAGGCAGTTAAATATAAGAAGTTAAATGAAGAGACATCTGTGGGGCTTGCCAATTATCTGCTTCATGATATTGAAAAGTTAGAGCTTGATGAAGTTATTTATGACACCAATATACCTAATTTATCTTATATACCATGTGGAGTTTATGCTGAAAGCTCAACCAGAATACTCTGTTCAACGAAGATGAACGACCTCCTTGAAGAAGTAAGGGGGAAGTTTGACTGTGTTATTTTTGATTTTCCGTCGCTTGCAGTTGTGCCCGATGCACAGATATTGTTTCAGGAGGTGGATGGAATTGTGTTGCTTGCAGCACTTGGTGAAACACGCAAGAAGCAAATCAGGGAAGCTAAGATGAAAGTAGCGCCATACCCTGATAAGTATTATGGCATGATAATTAATAAAGTACATCTTGATGTATATAGAAAGAATGTTCGGGAATATAATTACTATTTCGTGGATAAAAAGGGCGAACAGAAATTTAAGGGCAATGCTGCCTATAGGAAGTATGAGAAAAGTAAGAAAATATCGGGAGGCAAGCAGGATAATGAATAGGAATAAAACAAAGTATGTAATTGGCAGGATGTTTTCTGCAGTCTTGTTGTGTTTTGTGATTTTAGCTATGAATATTGTAGGTGTGAATGCAACAGAACTTGTGCTGGCGGCGGATACGGTTAACCTGGCAGAGAATACAGTTTTGTCAAATCCGTTGATTGTGGTTGAAAGATATGAAGTAAGTGGTGAGAGAATCGTACCTGGTGAGGATTTTTCGTTAAAGCTTATACTTAAAAATTATAATGCCGTTAAGGATGCGACAGGTGTGCTTGTCGATATCAGTAATCCTTCGGGAGTAGCTCCCGTATATGGTACGGTATCTCAGGTATATATTGGTGATATCAAAGCGGGTGAGAGTAAAGAAATTGAGCTTGAGTATAACTCATCAACCAAAATAGTTGATGAAACATTAAATTTCAATGTTACCATAGTAACAGACAGTAATGAGAATTATGTTGTCATGACTGTTCCTGTTGGTGCAGACTCTCCTTTTAATATTGTGAGTGCATCGGTTCCATCAGAGGTTAAGAAGGGCGAATATGTTAACATTTCACTTGCTTTTAAGGTAATTGGTGAAGACAGGGTTAAAGATGTAGTATTAACGGCATCTGCAAATGGTGAGGTTATCGGAAGCAGCCAGATAGGTATTATTAATCCTGGTGTGACAAAGACACAGCAGCTGCTGCTTAGTTTTGACAATGTTGGTGAACATGTAATGGACCTTAATCTGGAATATGTAGATGATGCAGGACAGAAGAAAGGTGTACTTGTTGGAACTGCCATAATTGATGTATATGAGGATATGCCGGAGGATGTAGTGCCTACGATTCCGGAAAATAATAACGACGGCATGGAAGCTGTTTTACTTATGGGTGTAAGTGGAATGCTGATACTTGTTATTTTTCTTGTAGTTATAATTATTCTTAAGAAAAACAGATAGGGAGTGTGAAAGGGATGGATATTCGGGAATTAGAAACAGCTGATTATGATATTTTAGAGAACATTATGACGGCTTTTTATCGTTTATGGAAGCAGAAGATAATAGTTGTACTTATGACTCTGGTTGGAGTTATGGCTTCACTTATTTACATTGGGATTGTGGGCATACAGACCTATTACAGAACTAATGCAACAATTTATAGTGCGGTATATGGTTCCTATGAGGATTCAGCGGATGGTGTAGCGGTAATGAATACTTATGCCAGCCTGCTTGGAAGCCAGAGAGTATGTGAGAGAGCTGCGGCCTCTCTTCAGGGCTATAATATCAGTGCGGCAGCACTTAAGAGTATGGTTAACAATGGAACGATATATCTTGCAGGTGCCAGCAGTAATTCAAAGTCATATGGCTATAAGCTTACTTTGGTTGCGGTTTCAACAAGTTCAGATTATATTGTGGATATTACTAATGCCATGGCTAAGGCTTTCGTAGATGAAATTAATGATTTTATTGGAACAGGTTCATTGCAGGTAATGGATGAAGCAATGTCATATGGTTCATACAAATCCATTAATGCATCTTTATACGTGGTAATATTTGCAGTGGCGGCAGGTATTCTTACGGCAGGAATCATATTTGTAAAGGAATTTTTGTCAGCATATGTATACAGTGTGGCACAGTGTGAACAGAACAAAAATATGATATTGGGGATATTACCATATGACAAATAAAAAGTTAAAAATCGCATTTGCTGCATCTTCGGGTGGGCATTTTGAGCAGCTGCTTATGCTTAAACCGTTAATGGAAAAGTATGACAGCTTTGTAGTGACGGAAAAAACCCAGTATAGTGCGGGAAAGATTGATACAAAGATGTATTATGTTAAGCAGATTAACAGAAAAGAGCTTATGTTTATTCCTAAGCTTATTGCGAACACCTTTAAGTCTCTGACAATTATAATTAAAGAAAAGCCGGATGTAATGATTACAACAGGGGTGCTTGCAATAATTCCGCTTGCATTGTTAATGAAATTATTTCATAAGAAGCTTATATATATAGAATCATTTGCTAAAGTTACATCTGGGACACTTAGCGGCAGACTGCTTTATAAGTATGCAGATCAGTTTTATGTGCAATGGGAAGAAATGCTTAAGCTGTATCCGGATGCAATATATAAAGGTGGTATTTATTAATGATATTTATAACATTGGGTTCGCAGAAGTTTCAATTTGACAGATTGCTTAAAAAAGTCGATGAATTAATTGATGCAAAGATAATTACTGATAAAGTGGTTGCACAGACGGGTGCGAGTACGTATGTTCCTAAGAATTATGAATATGTGAAGTTCATGGGCAGGGAAGCATTTGCCCAAACAATGGATGAAAGCTCTGTGGTTATTACTCATGGAGGAACAGGAGTAATTATAGGCGCAGTTAAGAAGGGAAAGAAAGTTATAGCAGTTCCGAGACTTGCAAAGTATGGAGAGCATGTTGATGATCATCAGCTGCAGCTTCTTAAACAGTTTGATGAGCTTAATATAATATGTGCCTGCTATGAGCTTGAGAAGCTTGGTGATATGTATGAAGGTCTTGCCGACAGACAATTCAGACCGTATGTATCCAATACACATGTAATAATTGACTCTATTGAGGAGTATCTGCAAACATTGATATAAGGATAGGGATATGTATGATTGATAAAGCAAGAAGGGTTATAAGGAAGTATGTTGAGTACGGAATTACAAAAGTCAGAATATTATGGGAGCAGAAGGTTTTTAAATATCAGGATGTAGATGTAAAATATATGCTGAAAAGAAAGAAGGACTCAGATGCGCTTGTAATAGTTTTTAGTGCGTGTACACGTAAAGGCCTGAAGGCCAGATATAATTATGTAAAGACACTGGATAATATCAGGTGTAATAAACTGTTTATATTGGATGATTATGCTAAAGACCATAGAGGCTCATATTATATGGGGCATGATTTTAAGTTTGATGAAGAGGCAGCTGTAGAAGCACTTATTAAGAAGCTGTTAGAAGAAATCAAGCCTGAAAAAACAGTTTTTTGCGGTTCGAGTAAGGGCGGTTATGCGGCTCTTAATTTTGGAATGAAATTCGAAAATTCTTATATGGTTGTTGGTGCGCCGCAGTATTATCTTGCATCATATTTAAAACAGGGTAATGAGTATACACTGGAGCATATTTTGGGCGATTATACACCTGAAAAAGCACAGAAGCTGGATAATTATATGCATGACAGAATTAGTGCCAATAAGCATAAAGATACGCAGAAGATTTTTATTCATTACTCAGATAAGGAGCATACATACGAAGAACATATTAAAGATATGCTTGCAGATTTTGCAAATAATGATTATATGGTTGAAGAGGATGTTGCAGATTATGCAAATCACTCAGACATAAGTTATTATTTTCCAGATTTTTTGAGAAAGCATATTATCGAAATATGTGGTTAAAAAGTCCGGTTGTATTATAGGAGATTACTTATGGAAGATATATTGAGTAAAGCACTTAGACAATTTGCTACGCTATCCATTACACAGTTTATTATTATGACACTTGTTCCTGCCGTGATTTATACAGTATACTTAGTGATACAGAACAGGCTTAAGAATAAGAATATTACTGTTGCGGATATTATTCCGGTATACTGTTTTATAATATACGTTAATGTTATATTGCAGCTGACTTTTATGGGAAGAACGGATGGCAGCAGGATTGGCATAGAGCTTACTCCGTTTATTTATCTGAAAAGCGGAGGAGTGTCATATAGTAAATCATTGGCTATAGTGTATTCAGTGCTTAATGTGTTACTCTTTGTTCCATATGGATTTATTGTGGCTTGGATGCCTTTCTTGCGAAGGCGAAAGCACCGAATAAGTGTATGTATTACTTTACTTATTTCACTTGCTACAAGTCTTATTATTGAGCTTTTACAGTTAAGTGCAGGGCGCGGTTATTATGAGGCAGAGGATTTAATTTGTAATACTTTTGGCGGTCTGGTTGGGGCTACATTTTTTTGTATAGTTTATGAATATATATTTTCTGATAGAAAATTATAGAATTGAGGGAGCAGATGAAAAATTCAGAAACAGCAGCAGTACCGGTAGCAGCGGCAGCAGCAGTTAGTAAGGCGGATGTTTTTAATCGAAAAAAACGGGATAATTCATTTAATGAGCCGGAGCTTAGGAATCTTAAGGTATTGTTTTTTTTGTATGGATTTCTTATTTTTGGCAGTATTATTATGCCACAGTATTTTGGAGTTCACATAGGATATGACATAACGTGTTCAAGACTGGCCAATATACTTATTATTTTATATATGCTAAGGAGTCCTAAAATATTTACGCATTTTTATAAAACAATACTGCGTTGTGCAATTACGGTACCGATAGTGCTGTATCTTTTTGTTGCGGCATATACAATGGTTTTTAGAATTGATATTAATGCCCTCTTTTTGGTTTTTCTTGAAATGCTTACGCTGTTTATGCTTATATATGGAATTAGATATGTTGTAGGCGTAAGGCGGGCTATAAAGTGGGTTAGAGGCTGTGCATACTTCTTTGGCGTATATGGTCTTATTGAGTATGCATGTGGACAGTCACTTTTTTTAAAGTTTTTTAAAACGATGCCCACGGCAGTCGTGAATTCGTATCGTTCCGGACATTATCGAATTATGGGGTCTTGCGGACATACCTTGGGATATGGGTTGGTTTTGTTACTGTTTATTTCACTGGCTTGTCTTGATGAGGAACGCAACGAGATGAATCTGATGAAGCGACCGGTACTTTATGTATTACTTCTTATGAATGTTTTTCTTACAGGTTCAAGGTCAACACTCGGTATTGCAGTGATGGAAAGTGCGATTATTTTATTGTTTAGTAATCGCGATAATATAAAAAAGAGTCTTCTTGCGGTTTCAGGTCTCGTTATCGTTTTGGGTTTGTTTCTTCTGGTATTTAATCAATCCAGTATGGGACAGTATCTGTTAGGACAGATAATGAGTGTTGTTGACCAGTTTTTAGGCACGGAATATGCCGGGATGTTCGGCGTGTCGCTGGAAACTTTGAAAAATAGTACCTCGTATAGAGAAGTATTACCTGATATATTTAAACTGGACTGGCTTAATCCCTTCATTGGAAGAGGGCTTAAAGGATTTGGCGGTGCAGAGGTTAATGGAGTCTTTGTTCATTCCATTGACAATTATTATATTGCACAATATATTAAGTATGCATATCCGGGAATGATTTCATACATTCTATTTATGGTTGTTTTATTGGTCGTATTAATACGTGATATTCTGGAACATAAATCGGCAATTGCGAAAGCTGTACTGATTGGTGCATTTTGTTATTACCTGAATCTGTGGTGGGTAGATGCACTTCAGACATTGAAATATATGTATGTCTTTGTAGCAATTTTTTATGCTGACAGGTTAGAAATGAAGGATAATATAAAGTATAAACGTTTATTAAAAAAATAGTCTTAAGGAGATTAATATGGCTGAAATTAGCATAATAGTGCCTGTGTATAACGTACAGGATTATATAAAAAGATGTCTTGACAGTATATTAGCACAGAACTTTAGCGATTTTGAGGTTATATGTGTTGATGATGGCTCTAAAGATTCTTCCGGCAGTATATGTGATGAATATGCCGGGAAAGATTCAAGAATAAAAGTGTTTCATATAGAAAATGGCGGAGTAGGGAAGGCAAGAAATTATGGATTGCAAAAAATATGCGGCAATTGGTTTGCTTTTATCGATGCGGATGATTGGATAGAACAGGATTATCTGATGTGTCTTTATGAATGTGCCATTAAAAATGATTGTACAGTATCAGCATGCAATTTTCAGCGAAATACAGAGTACACTGTTGGATGTAACAGAGAAAAGAACGGAAAAATAATATTAAATTCTTCTGCAGAATGTATTCACAATTTTATATGCTCAAAGGATTCAATGCAGGGAATGATATGGAATAAGTTGTATAAATCTAATGTATATAAGCATATTAGGTTTGAAGCAGGAATGAAGGTAAATGAAGACTGTTTATATACGTATGAGATAATGAAATTGTGTCAGAAGGCATGTTATTGTCAGCTTGAGCTGTATCATTGGTTTTTCAGGTCGGAGAGTGCGTGTCATACTAAGACGGTTGATAAAGATTTTGCACCGGCGGAGGTTTTTATGCGCTTGTATAATGAAACACTTTGTCTGCAGGATGCAGAGGTATCTGATAAATTGAAAAGAAATTATGTTGGATATGTATTGAAAATATTACTGCATGCAAAGTATAAACGTTCTGATTCTGATGTAAAAATGGCCAGGCGGCAGTGTAAAGCATGGGGAAAAGACGTTTGGAGTTATATGACTGTGAAGGAAAAATTAAAATATATTATAGCCATGTATATTTAGCATAAGTCTTGTAAAGGAAACATAAGGAATAATGAGCAGGTTGGGATTAAAGAAAAAGCAGGAGATACAACAAGTGGAATTTGAAATTCCAAATACGCAGGCAGTATGTCCACATTGTAAAAAGCCATATACAGGTGAAGAGGCATCAGAGAACTTTTATATTTGTAATGCATGCAACAGGTATATGGCAATAGGTGCACGGATGCGTATTGGCATGATTGTTGACGAAGGAACATTTGAACCATGGTTTGAGGATGTTGAGGGTGGTAATCCGCTTTTGCTTGACGACTATGAGGATAAGCTTGCGGCTGCAAGGACTAAGAGTGGTGCTACAGAAGCGATTACAATTGGCAGAGGCAGGATTAATGGCGAAGAGACTGTAATTGGTGTATGTGATGCCAATTTTATGATTGGAAGTATGGGGCATGTCATGGGCGAGCGGATTACTGCTGCTTTTGAGAGAGCCATAGAAAAGAAGCTTTCTGTTATTTTATACTGCTGCTCAGGAGGTGCAAGGATGCAGGAGGGCATCGTTTCACTTATGCAGATGGAAAAGACGGCTGCTGCTGTTAAGAAACATTCAGATGCGGGACTTTTTTACTGCTCAGTGCTTACGGACCCAACTATGGGCGGTGTAACTGCAAGCTTTGCATCACTTGGTGATATAATACTTGCTGAGCCGGGGGCACGCATAGGCTTTGCCGGACCGAGAGTTATAAGACAGACAATAGGACAGACTCTTCCTGATGGTTTCCAGACGGCGGAATTTCTGCTTGAGCATGGTATGATTGATGGGATTCTTAAGAGAAAGAATGCTAAAAAAATTTTAAGCTACCTTCTTAAAGTACACAGAGTAGGAAAAAATGCCATGAAAAGGCTTAAGATGGCCGGAAAGAAGTCTTCAACGGCTGCTTTTGCCAAGGCACAGAATGCAGGTGATGTTTCAGAGGATGCCAAAACTCCATGGGATAAGGTTAAGATGTGTCGTATGGCGGAAAGAGCTTCTGCCATGGACTATATTAATAATATATTCAGGAATTTTTATGAGTTACACGGTGACAGGTGTTTTAGGGATGACCGTGCGCTCATTGGCGGCGTAGCGGTTGTTGATGATATACCTGTAACGGTAATCGCAGATATCAGGGGGGGCAAAGTAGAAGAAAGAATTGCACGTAATTTCGGCATGCCAATGCCTGACGGGTACCGCAAGGCTGTAAGACTTATGAAGCAGGCAGAGAAATTTGGCAGACCTGTAATTACTTTTATCAATACTCCGGGAGCCTTCTGCGGGGTTGCTGCCGAGGAAAGAGGGCAGGGCGAAGCTATAGCAAGAAGTATTATGGAGATGTCGGCACTTAAAGTACCGGTGCTCTGTATCCTTATTGGTGAAGGCGGAAGCGGCGGAGCACTTGCTACGGCTGTGGGTAATGAAGTGTGGATGACAGAGCACGCTACTTATGCCATACTTTCACCGGAGGGTTATTCTTCGATTCTCTGGAAGACAGAAGAAAGGGCTGAAGAAGCGGCTGAGGTTATGAAGCTCACTGCCCAGGATTTGTACGAAATGAAAGTAATTGACAGAATAATACCTGAGTTTGGCGGTGCTACACCAGAGACGGCAGAACAGATTGCCGGAAGCATGAAGCAGGGGATACTTGAGTTTTTGCGCAAATATGCAGGAATGAAGGGTGCGGATATTGCAAAGGCACGTTATGAGAGATTCAGAAAATTTTAAATTATTACTGGTGGTGTAGCGTATGGATTTTGTGCGCTGCACCATTTTTATAGTCATTTGTTGCAGTTGATGGTAATTTTATGCAAAAGGCTTAAAGTTTTTTAAAATTGTTCCGATAATATATATAGGTTTATTTTAGTGAAATGAGGACAATAAGTTGAGTAAGTGCGAAAATAATCCGATTGAAACGGATAATGGTAAGCAGTTTGTGCAGTTTAAATTTGTAGGAACATCAACGGCAGTTAAACTGGCTGTAGAAGATATTATTTATATAGAGACAGACCGACACAGGAATTTATTTGTTACAAAGAATAAGACATATAGCATATATAAGCGGCTTGATGAGATAGAGAAAGAACTGGCCGGTATGGGATTTGTAAGAGTACATATGAGTTTTTTGGTAAATATGCGTTATATTGAGAAAATCAGCAGTTACAGGTTAAAACTTACAACCGGTGCAGAGCTTTCTGTACCTAAGGCACGTTATAAAAACGTGAAAAAAGAATATGCAATGTTTATGGAGAAAGGGTAATGATATGGCAATTAATTTGTTTGTACACAACATGACAGAAGCAACACTTGTAAGGCAGCCGCTTGATACATCGAAGCAGTCTTATAAGATTGATACTGAGAAGATTAAAGCAAACTGGGATAAGCTAAAGACTGAAAGCAGCGCAATGATTGAGATATCCCCGGAAGCTGCCGACAGGATTAAAGAGCTTAAAACAACAGGTGAATTAAGAAAGCAGGGATGTAATTATTCCTTGGATGCTTTCTTTACAAAGGATATGCCAAAGATTACAACAGATGGCAATTATATAGTTGGCGGTGTAAGTTTTACTAAGGAAGAACTTGAAAAGTGCCGTATGGTTATGAAAAGTGCGGTTAATGGCATATCAGGCGGTATCGGTAATCTTGACTATGAGAATTATGCAAGAATGGGAATTGCCGCGGGCAGTGTGAAAACTTACGCATCAAAACAGTTTAATGAGGAACAGGCAAAGGTTATCAGCCATGCCATGGATGAATATAATGAAGCACTTATTAAGGCTGAGAAGGATATAATGTCAGATGGTACATATACAGACAGTGATTTTGGAAAAGTATCAGAATATTATGGCAAGGCACACATACTTAGCGAAGGTGAGCTTGCGGCACTCAATAATATGAAAGATGAGCTTTCTAAGATATCAGGAGATACATACGCTCATTCGGAAAAAGGATTAGCGGTACTGGTGCAGTCTGCGACTAATCAAAAGCTTACCGGTGAGCTTATGGATATATTTTCTAATGTTGATATGTCAGATAAGAATGCGCTTAACAGGGCATATGCAAGGTATGAAGAACTTATGAAGCCTGTGTATGAAGCGTATGGTATGAATGATGAGCATGGTGGACTTACAAGGGTCATTAATCAGGATATTAATAGCTTTAATGCCCATATTTCAGATATTCTGGCAGCTGAAGAATATCATGCAGTAGACAGTTTGGGTTAGGAGGCGGCAGCATGAATGTAAATGCATGTAATCTGGGAGTATACTACGGTGCTAATGGGGTGAGTACCGGAAATACAATAAAAAATTGCACGGTATCGGCAGAGGGTGTTCTTAATGCATCGGTGGATACACCTGCAGTTGTTGTGGAAATATCGTCGATGGGGAAGATGCGAGCCGAACTTGAAGGGTGTGGAGGTATTGCTGATTTAACAAAGGAAGATTTTGTTACGACTGAGAGTACCAATGAAGTAATGTTTGAGCATTATATGAGTATGCGTGAGTATATGGCAGGTTCGTTTGATCATGAAGCAGATTATGATGAAAATGATATAATGCAGGCTGTTATGGGAGCTTATGAGAAGCTTTATAATAAAATAGTAAAAGAGCATGAAAATGGTGACCGTGAGGTTGATTATGATATTTCAGGCAAAAGTAAAATATCACTAGAAGAAGACTTAAAAGGGCTTGATGTTGCATTTAATCGTTGCATTTCAGATTTGGGAGGTTATCTCACATGTAAACAGACCAACGAAATGTTTGCAAATCCTGACAAGGATTGGTTTTTTAGAAAAAATGAACAGCATAATGAGGAAGCTTTGGAGAAAGAAATGCCGGTTTTACCACTCAAGTATACTGATGAGTACATAAATCAGTGCTTTTCTGCATTAAAGCAGGCAAGAGAAGCATTTCTTCTTAAGTTTTCGTAACAGTTTAGCCATGGTGTTGACAATATAATAATAAAATACTAAAGTTAACTTGCGCTTTGTACGTTTGGTACATGGTGCAAGTTTTATGTTAAGCTGATGTACTTATGGTGTAGAATGTACTGCGGCACATATAAGACAGGGATGAAAGATTATGGAAAACAGAAAATATACAAAGTCCGGGCTTGTATTTGAGTTCCTTAAGGGCAGCACACACTATTTTGTAATAAGTATTATGGCAGCAATAATTGTTACGGGGGTTGATATGATATCGCCTCAGCTTATAAGGATAACTGTTGACAGTGTGCTTGGTGACGAACAGTGCTTGAGAATCTTCGCTATGGTAATACTGATGCAACAATGGAAGAAATTGAGAAAGCGGTTAAAAGCGTTTCAACTGATGGAGTAATAGCTCATATGGAAAATGGTTACGACAGTGAGGTAGGGGAACGCGTGATGAGCTTATGAAGAAAAAGTGAGCATATTACAGGCTCTATACAAGACAATTTGGAGAAGAGGCAATGGAAAACATAATTTTAGGCTGAGTAAAAGTCGGGCTCTGTGGATAAAATCCATGGGGCCTTTTAAAATACAATAATTATGGTATTTCTATGCATCTGCTGTTAATATAAATATATAAAATGCCGATAATGAGAATATATGACATATTTTTCAGGAGGCAGATTTATGAAGGTTAATGGCAGTTCAGGTATAATTTATGTGGGTGCAAACCTTGAGCAGAAGGCAGATGCAAAGAAGAGAATGGGTGCGGCAGTGGTTTTTGCCGGAAATCTTGAGCTTACTTCTGATACGATTGAAGCAAAGCGCAGGGAAGCAAGAGAGAAGGCATTTAAAGTAGTCGGAGAGGCATTTGACAGTGATAAAATTATAGATGATGAGCTTAAAAACAGGCGCGAACATTTACGAAAGCTTCAGGGCGAGCTTGGAGTTGCACAAGGAGAAATTAACAGACTTAACCAGTCTAAGGAAGACTTAAGAAATTCCATGGGGATAGCCGCTGACAGCGAGGAACAGAAGGATTTGGAGCTTCTTGAGAAGCGTGAAAATGCCATAAAAAACGGTACATATTTCGAACTTAGCGCTGAAGAGCTTGACAGGTTAAAAAAGATTGATGAGAATGGGCTTACAGAATATCAGGAGCAGGCTCTTGAGATTAATAAAGCAAAGAGTTTTTATGAAAAACAGGTTAAGGATATAAATGACGGCATCAAAGAAGAAACTATGACAATTCAGGCAATAAAGCAGGAGATGGTTAAGAATACCGGTATGATTGAGGCTGAAGAGCAGGCAGATGAAATAATGGAGTCTGCAGGTGACGAGATTCGTGGCATGCTTCTTGATGAGGTTAAAGAAAAAATTGATGAAGAAGCAAAGGAAAATGAAGAAGAGGCCGAAAAGCTTGCCGAAGCAAAGAAAGAAAAGGAAGAACAGGAAGACAGATTAAGGCTTAATGATGAAGAACTTCTCAAAAATGCCATGAAGACAGATGCGGTTAAAGAAGAGCTTGATGTTAAGCAGAAGGTTAAAAATATTCTTGATGATGCAAAGCTTGCAGTCGATGATATAGCGGGAGTGACAGTAGATGCAAGCATATAGAATTTACTAATGGGAAAGGAGTACTGATAATGAAGATTGAAGCAAGTAATGTTGCAATGTCATCGGAGCGTACATTTGGAAGTTACAAAAGCTCTATAAGTGCCTCACTTCTTACAACGGCGGATAAGGCGGCAGCTCTGGAATTTTCGGAGGAGTCAAAAACCATGCTGGAACAAATGGAGGAGTACCGTCAGGCATTTGCTGAAGAGAAAAAGAAGAATGAACAGACAAATGAAGAACGTCAGAAAGCAATTTTTGAGGATTTAATCAAACGAGGTGAAAAGACTTCAGAAAAAGATTTACTTCCAAAAGCGAAGAGTAAGGCGCAGCTGCAACTTGAAATTCTTAAAGAGATGCTTAAATGCTTAAACGGCATTAAGCATGGCAGATTTGCTGATAATATGAATAAACTTAATGCGGTTAAAGGATATTACGAGCAGTCGATGGCCATGTCCGCATCCAAAACAGAAACTATGGGCATTTCCATTTCGGGCAGCAGCTCTGCTTCGGCGGGCGGCAGTGTTGCCGTTGGACAGGGGACAAAGTGGACAAAAACCACGGTACTTTCATCATTCTATGGTGAAAGTGAAAAAACTGCATTTAAAACAGCGGGTTTAGTAAAAACAGCTGATGGCAGGGAAATTAACTTTGGTGTCACACTTGAGATGTCAAGAAGCTTCTGCAAAAAATATGAATCACTTTTACAAAGCTCGTATATTCTTACAGATCCGCTTGTTATTAATCTGGATACGGATATTGGGAGTGTAACTGAGCAGAAATTCCTTTTTGATATTGACACAGACGGTACGAAAGAGGAAATATCCTTTGCAGGAGCAGGAAGCGGTTTTTTGGCGCTTGATAATAATAATGACGGTATAATAAATGATGGAAGTGAATTATTCGGTACGCAGTCAGGAGATGGCTTTAAGGATTTAGCCGGATATGATGAAGATGGCAATGGCTGGATAGATGAAGCGGATGAGGTATTTGGAAAGCTTAAGGTCTGGGTTAAAGATGAAGATGGCAAGGACAGGCTGCTTAATCTTAAGGAGGCAGGTGTAGGTGCAATATATCTTGATAATGCTTCAACAGAGTTTTCGCTTAATCGTATAGAAGATAATACGACAGATGCAGTGATAAGGAAGACAGGAATATATTTAAAAGAAAATGGTGATGTCGGTACAATACAACATATTGATTTAGCCATATGATAAGCAAAAAAGCGCCTAAAACCGGCGCTTTTTGCACTTTTTTAAATTTTTTAAAAAAAATTTTGCAAAAAGTGTTGACAATTGAGAAAACTTGTGGTAAGATATCTCTTGTCGCTGATGAGGCAACAAACAAGGAGAGATATCGAAGTGGTCATAACGAGGCGGTCTTGAAAACCGTTTGTCCGCAAGGGCGCGTGGGTTCGAATCCCACTCTCTCCGCTCCGCGTAAGCGGTTAACAGAGAATGATTGGAGAAGTACCCAAGTGGTTGAAGGGGCTCCCCTGGAAAGGGAGTAGGTCGTTTGTAGCGGCGCATGGGTTCAAATCCCATCTTCTCCGTGACAGACAACTTGCTAAAATAAATTAAAAAAAATGCTTGACAAGCAAAAAGATTTATGATATACTAGCTAAGCTGTCTGAGAAGCAGTGTGAACCTTGATAATTGAACAGTATATAAACCAACCCGAAAGTTCTATAAAAAACA
>CAZBHM010000019.1:0-21021 GCA_964491975.1 uncultured Lachnospiraceae bacterium
GTCTTTATATTAACAGGGATATAGATAAGATAAAGAGTTAGTTACGTAAAAAGGTGGATTATCAGACAGTGACGGAGGGGAAAATTATATTTAGTGGTAATATTTTTTCCAGTTCTGAAATGGTTGAAAATACAATATTGTTCAGAAGAACAGTAAACCGAACCACGGTGCATGAAATAATCGATATAATACCAGGGGATATAAAGACGGGCTGGTACATTTCAGACAGACAGGTGAGAAGGAGGACGTAATACTGTGCTATGACCCAAACTGTATACATCAGACGGCATCTCCTGATAATCCGGATTCTGTATGCAGGGCGGCATTATATGATGCAAGAACGGACATAACTTATGAGCAAATTGCAGAAATTCCGTATTTTCACAATGTACTTCAGGGTGTTACTTTTTACGAGG
Organism: uncultured Lachnospiraceae bacterium; assembly: GCA_964491975.1. GTDB lineage: Bacteria > Bacillota > Clostridia > Lachnospirales > Lachnospiraceae > SIG300. Next base: position 417 of record CAZBHM010000019.1, read on the forward strand.
ATAGAATGTATTATGGTGTGTATGACAATGTAATAGAGGAAGACAACAGTATAAGAAGCATGCCGTATTTATTGGAGTATAATCTTAAGGATGGAACGTATCGTCTTATTACCAGAGAATCAATGGATGCAATTATGACTATACAGGCAACTGAAAACTATGTTTTTCTTAGAATGATTAGTAATGCGTCCGAAAGCAGGGGAGATATTTATTTAAAGAGAGTGAATATAAATACGCTCGAGGAAGAGATAATTATAAGTACAGGAGAAACCATTGATATATCTGAGAAGGGCTTTAAATATAATCTGAGAAGTTATAATGGATTTAGTAAGGTATTTATGAGCGAATCGCTTCATGATACAATGTTAATAAGCGAAGATGAAATTCTGGGGCATGAAGAAAAATCAGGTACTTAAAAGTATGTACATGGCTGTCTGATTGTTATAAAAAAGTTTCTAAACATGCATATCCTAATTTTTCAGTACATAAGATTAAGAAGCCGAAGGGTGGAAAAGCTGATTAGTTTAGGAGGAGCATAATGGGAGAAAAAGATTTGGCGGCTTTGGAGCAGTATGATATAGCTGTATTTCGTGTTGGAAAAGGCAGAGAATCAATGATTTGTGAGACGGATAGAGGTATTCTTTTGCTGAAGGAGTATGATGGTACTCCTGAAAGAGCCGATGCGGAGTACAGGCTTCTTTCAAGGCTTTCTGATGAAATTAATACGGATGGGTATATTCTTAATAAGGAGGGTGCGGCAGTTACGGTCATGCCCGACGGTAAGAAGTATATTTTAAAGAAAGGCGTTGAAGGGCGTGAGGTTGATTTAAAGAAGCGGAATGAGGTATGTCTTGCTGTTAAAAATCTTGCGTTGTTACATATGGAACTTGAAAGGGCTGCAAAGGAGTGTGAGGGTGCGGTAGAGCCATATATGGAGCAGTTTAAGCGAGGTGGCGACTTTGATGATGACATAAGACGGCATCACAAGGAGCTTAAGCGTGTGCGGAATTATATCCGCGGGCAGCGCAAAAAAAATGATTTTGAGTTAAAGGTACTTGAATGTTTTAATATGTTTTACGTCCAGGGTGAAAAGGTGCTTGGATATCTTGATAATTTTGAAAGTGAGACTACAGGCAGTGAGATAATACTTTGTCACGGTAATTATAATCAACACAATATTATTGTAGGTCAGACAGGGGCAGATGTCAGTACGATTAATTTTGATAAGGCATGCTTTGCTTATGGTGTCACGGATTTATATTTTTTTATGAGAAAGTGTCTTGAAAAGCAGGATTATGATATTGATTTGGGAATGGAAATAATTAAAGAATATGAGACTGTGCGAATATTGCCGGAGTTTGAAAAGAAGATATTGTATGTATTGTTTTTATATCCGGAAAAATTTTGGAAAATTGTGAACCATTATTATAATGGAAATAAAGCCTGGATATCACAGAAAAGTATCAGTAAGCTTGAGACAATCATTAAACAGGAAGGTGCACGGCAAAAATTTTTATATGCACTTAGTATGTTGTAATTTTACATTAAATGTGCTACAATATGGAACAGGAATGTCTATATTGGATTAGAAAGGTGAAGATTACTAATGAGGATTGATGATATTTCAGGTTTAACAGAATATAAAGATTTTCTCACACTGGCAGAGGGGCTGGCAGAAGCGGATGACGGCAGAAAGTATGCCATTGTTAGTATGGACTTTAAGAATTTTAATTATATTAATAATATATATGGTTATGGCATGGGTGACAGAATACTTAAAGGTGCAGCGGAGGATTTGTTTAGTGGTGAGAGTTTTGTCTGTGGCACCAGAATTTATTCAGACCATTTTGCAGGGGTATTTACTTACGATGACAGTGCGGAGTGGGTATATGAGCTTGTAGGAAGCTATGAGAAATTTAGAAAGAGGTTTCAGGCAAAGCTGTCTTCTGTGGTATTAGGCATGACTTTTGGAATATATTTCTGGGAGAAGGATGTGCCGCTTAATAAGGCTCTTGATAAGGCGAGTATTGCGAGAAAGAGCATTAAGGATAAATACCGTGATTTTATCTGCATTTACTCAGAAGAGCATGAGGCTAAGTATTATAAGGTGGCAGAGATTGTTTCGGCTTATAGAAATGCACTTACCAGTGATAATATAGTAGTGGTGCTTCAGCCTAAGATTTCGCTCGAGACAGGTGAGATTATAGGTGCAGAGGCACTTGCCAGGATGCGCACTGATGATGGCAGGATGTGTGTACCAATGAGCTTTGTGCCTACACTTGAGGACATAGGGTATGTTACAAGTCTCGATAACAGGGTGCTTGAGAAGGTGCTTGCGCTTATTAAGGGCTGGAAGGAAAGAGGAATTAAGCCGGTTCCTATTTCGATAAACTGGTCGTATGTGCATTTTGTGCATGATTCGCTGGCAGATGATGTGGCTGCACTTGTCAAAAAGTATGATGTAGAGCCTGAGTATCTTGAATTTGAGATAGTCGAGAGGGTATTTCTTGAAGATATTGATAAGGTATTCAGAATACTTAAAAGGTTCAGGGAGCTTGGATTTAAGATAAGTATTGATGATTTTGGCGCGGGATATTCGTCATTTGGAATTATGGGCAGCATACCTGTGGATATAATTAAGCTTGATAAGGGTCTTCTTGATACATGTGATTATAATGAGCGCGGTGTTGAAATACTTAAAGGAATTATTGATATGGTAAGAAAGATAAGGCTTGAGGTTTTATGCGAAGGCGTTGAGCGTGAAGACCAGGCTAAGATGCTTAAGGAGTTTGGCTGCGAGAAGGTACAGGGTTATCTTTATGACAAGCCGCTTATGATTGAGGCTTTTGAAGCCAAGTATATGTTAAAGTAATGGAGGAAGCATGATTAGGTTAGGTGAGAAGCAGATTTTAAAAATAGTAAAGCAGACGGATTTTGGAGTTTATCTGTCAGACGAAGGCGAGGACAAGGTCCTGCTTCCCAAAAAGCAGGTGCCGTCAGGTGCCGGACTTATGGATTGTGCAGAGGTTTTTATTTACCGCGATTCTATGGACCGGCTTATAGCGACTACCAATACACCATTACTTACGCTTGGCGAGATTGCTAATCTTAAGGTTAAAGAGATTACAAAGATAGGAGCTTTTCTTGACTGGGGACTTGAGAGAGACCTGCTTCTGCCTTATAAGGAACAGACAACAGAGCTTAAGGCAGGAGATTACTGTCCGGTAGCATTGTATATTGATAAGAGCAATCGTCTTTGTGCGACCATGCGCATTTATGGAAGATTGTCTGCTGATACTCCTTATTCCAAGGATGATGTGGTTAAAGGTGTTGTATATGACATTAAGAAGGAATATGGCGTGTTTGTGGCTGTAGATAATAAGTATTTTGGTCTTGTGCCGCCGCCTGAGGTGCTTCGCAGATATCATATCGGTGAAGAGGTGGAAGGAAGAGTTGTAAGTGTAAGAGAGGATGGCAAGCTTAATTTAAGTCTTCGTAAAAAGGCATATGCGCAGATGGGTGATGATGCGGCTGTGATTTGGGAAGCACTTGAGAAAGCCGGCGGCAGGCTTATGTTTACTGACAAATCTGACCCGGAGAGGATAAAAGAGGCCTTTGGTATGAGTAAGAATGCTTTTAAGAGAGCAGTTGGCAGACTTCTTAAGGAAGGAAAAATTGAAATTGATGAGACTGCTGCTGCAATACTAAAGAAATAGTTTACTTTTAAGAGGTATATAATGGATAATGTGAAAAGAGCGGGTTGGTTTTTCTTTGCTGTGGTGTGCGTTTATCTCGGAGGTTCGAGGCTTATAGGACTTCTTTACAGGAGGGTGGAGCTTCCTTATAATCTTTTGGTGATGAGCGGGCAGATTCTTATAGGAGGAACACTTATTGTTCATACCATCATAACAAGAGGAAGCCTGTTAAAAAAGATAAAGCATGAAAGACTTGGTGTGGTTGATGTGCTGCTTGTGATTCTTGTCATGTTTCTCTGCCTTCCGGTTGTATACTTTATTAATTTCGTATCAATGATGTTTACAGAGAATGAAATTGCGGCAACGATGACAGGCATGGTGGATAATCCATATATTCTAAATCTTATCATGGTGGCACTTACGCCGGCTGTTGTTGAAGAGCTGGTATGCAGGGGTGTGCTTTATCATTCTTATAAAAGTAAAGGTACGATTTTTGCTTTAGTTTTGAGTGCATTTATTTTTGGGCTTTTGCATATGAATCTTAACCAGATGTTATATGCGATGGCACTTGGAGTAGTATTTTGTCTTGTCGTGGAAGCAACAGGCAGCATTTATTCCTCCATGATTATGCATTTTGTGATGAATTCAATATCTGTAAGTATGCTGGCACTTCTTAGGCTTATGATGAAGCTTGGACTTTATTCGGAGGATATGCTTAAGGCAGAGATGGCAGCTGGGGTGCAGGATGCGGCAGCACAGGATATGCCATTTGCGCTTACGTTTATTTTAATCATGCTGGGTTTTCTGATTGCAGCAGCCTTTGGCACATGTGCACTGCTTCTTATATTTTATCTTGCAAAAAGACGGGGACATTACGAAGAATTTAAGACTATATTTGCATCGAAGGATAAAGTATATGCTGTGTCCGGGAATATTGAAGAGAAAAAGGAGCGTATTAGCGTTAGTGCAGCATTTAAGGAACATAAGGCACTTATTGCAGGCATAGCAATATGCATTCTCAAAATGATTTCCGCATAATTTGAGGAATGCCTGTAAAGATGTTAAGGTTTGGACAGATTTGTCCGATATAATGTATGAGTGATAAACAGGAGGAATTTGCTATGGATATTGGAGCATTATCTATTTCGATGAGTATGAGTGAACTTGCAACAAATATGGGTGTGGCCGTTTGCAATATGGCAATGGAAGACATGGAGGTTAATGCAGAGGGGCTTAGAAAGATTATGGAACAGTCTGTTAATCCGGGTGTCGGCCAGAATTTTGATGTTACGGTTTAACAGAGTATTATTAAGAAACTATCAGACAGCAGCAGCAACGGTTATTATGGTTGCTGCTGTTGCTGTTTTGTTATATTTCACCAAGCATAATTTTAAGAATTTCCTTATCGGTCTCTTTCATGCCTTCGCGGCCAAGATGACCGATATTTTTGATGGTGTTTTCAACACCCTTTGTTATAATGCCGTCACCGCCTTTAAACTGATTGCCGCGCGTATACATAAAATATCCGAGTATTCCGGCATCAACTGCTGCTGATATTTTGCCGGCACAGGAGGCCTTGGCACCATCACATACGATACCGGATACGATTGCAAGGGCATTGACAATGGTATGTGCAACTACTTTAAAGTCTCCACCGTGGAGATAGGCTATGCCTGCTCCGGCACCACAGCCTGCGCTTACGGCACCGCAATATGCAGACAGACGGCCTATGCCGGTTTTTAGATGTATGGTAATAAGATTTGAAACGAGTAATGCGCGGTATAGCTTATCATCTGAAGCATTAAGCTCCTTTGCATATTCAATTACGGGGACAGAGGCTGTTATACCCTGGTTGCCGCTTCCTGAATTTATAATAACGGGGAGCTCACAGCCGTTCATTCTGGCATCAGAAGCTGCTGCCGTGCGTGCCCTTGCACGTATTTTTATGTCATTTCCATATGTATCAAGGAGCACCCTGCCTACATTTGCACCAAAATCTCCGCAAAGCCCCGCATCAGATATGGCAAGGTTGTATTCAATCTGCCTTTTTAATATGTCAGTAACCTCTGAAAGGTCAGCTTCATCCGCAAATGCTACTATATCTTTAACATTGAGGACTGAGCGGTCAATAAGACTTCCGGAACCGGGAGAATTCTCACAGGCATTGCCTGAATGATGGCCGGTTTTATCAAGAATCGTCTCATCATTTCTGGTAATCAGTACTATATTGGTATGGTAGTCTGAAACACGTACCTTCACGCACTGTCCGGAATTTGTGTACAGCTCAACCATAATATCAAATATGGAACCGTCGTCAAGGAGAAGTACTTCACAGGGAATTGTGGTAATTGCAGATGCAATCTGATTTTTTTGCGCTTCTGTAACTTCTGATATGACTAAAAGCTCACGTTCGGGATTGCCGGCAGTAATTCCCGCAAATGCTGCTGCAGGGATTCCTTTAAGACCACCGGTATTAGGGACTATTACACTTTTAACATTTTTGATTATATTGCCGCTGGCGCGGACAATAACACGGTCAGGCATTGAACCCATGTATTTTCTTGCAACGGCACCACAGTATGCTATTGCAATCGGCTCGGTGCATCCCATGGCCGGGATAAGTTCTTCTTTTAGTATTTCTGTATAGGTATGATACAGTGCTTGTTTGTTCATGCATAAAATCCTTTCGTATATTCTTGACATGTTATTTTCTATATTATATATTATTAATTGCGGACAGTCAATAAAGCCGGACTGCGTAAGTCTTGTATTTCAACGTATTTCAAGGCTTTTTGGCAGAAGGTAAAATGGAAAAAGGTCATTCTTATACAAATTGCCTAAAACATAAAAAGAGAATTTGGTTATTTGGTATATGGTTTTTTGTGAACATTTAGTGTATTATATTAATAGTCTATTGAGCAATTGAGCTATTGAACTATATTTAGGAGGAAAAATTAGATGGCAAGTTTATCACTTAAGAACATCACTAAGGTATATCCTAACGGATTTGTTGCAGTAAAGGAGTTTAACCTTGAAGTAGCAGATAAGGAATTTATCATTTTCGTAGGACCTTCAGGATGTGGTAAATCAACAACACTTCGTATGATCGCCGGTTTGGAGGAGATTAGCTCTGGTGAGCTTTGGATTGGCGACAAGTTAATGAATGACGTAGAACCTAAGGACAGAGATATTGCGATGGTATTCCAGAACTACGCTTTGTATCCGCATATGTCAGTTTACGATAACATGGCATTTGGTCTTAAGTTAAGAAAGACTCCGAAGGATCAGATTGATAAATTAGTACATGAAGCAGCTAAGATTCTTGATATTGAGCATTTATTAGACCGTAAGCCGAAGGCTTTATCAGGTGGTCAGAGACAGCGTGTTGCCATGGGTCGTGCAATCGTTCGTGATCCTAAGGTATTCCTTATGGATGAGCCTCTTTCAAACCTCGATGCAAAGCTCCGTGTACAGATGCGTATTGAGATTTCTAAGTTACATCAGAGACTTGAGTCTACAATCATTTATGTAACACATGACCAGACAGAGGCTATGACTCTTGGTACAAGAATCGTTGTTATGAAGGATGGTTTAATTCAGCAGGTAGATTCACCTCAGAACTTATATGACAGACCACAGAACCTTTTCGTAGCACAGTTCATCGGTTCACCACAGATGAATACAATCGATGCAGAGGTTGAGAAGGTTGGTTCAGATATTATCCTTAACTTTGGCGGCAACACAATTAAGCTTCCGGAGTCAAAGGCTAAGAAGCTTGTTGAAGGCGGTTATGTAGGTAAGACAGTTGTTCTTGGTATTCGTCCTGAGGATGTACATGATGAAGAAATGTTCATCAGCCAGTCATCTGACAGCGTAATCGAAGCTACTATCCGTGTATACGAGTTACTTGGTGCAGAAGTTTACTTATACTTTGATATTGAGCAGTTCAACTGGACAGCACGTGTTAACCCTCGTACAACAGCAAGACCTGGCGATACAATCAAGATGGCTCTTGATTTAACAAAGGTACATGTTTTTGATAAGGATACACAGCAGATTATCACTAACTAATTTGTGAAGAATTAATGAAATTTGAGAGGAAATGCATAAAAAACATGTATTTCCTCTTTTAATTTTTACGAACTTGCGTTAAAATAGTAATTGACTATACGATGAACAGGGGATTGATGAAATGATTTCAAATCAGATATTGCAAAATACACTTGAAGGCGCAAAGTCTATTACAAGAATAGATATGTGCGTGATTGATGCGGAAGGAATTACCATAGCAGCAACCTTTAATGAGGTTGAAGAATATAAGACTCTGGTCAGGGAGTTCGTTGATTCTACGGCAGAAAACCAGGCTGTACAGGGCTGTCACATGTTTAAGATATATGATGACCACCAGCTTGAATACATATTAGTTGTTAAGGCAGCAACTGAGGATGCTTATATGATTGGCAAGATGACGGCATTTCAGATAGGCAGTCTTTTGACCGCATATAAAGAGCGCTTTGATAAGGACAATTTTATTAAGAATCTTTTGCTTGATAATCTTCTGCTCGTGGATATTTATAACAGAGCCAAGAAGCTACATATTGAGCCTAATTTAAGAAGAGCGGTATTTATTATTGAAACTAAAAACGAGAAGGATAACGATGCACTTGAAACTGTAAGAAGCCTGTGCATAGGAGAGAGCAAGGATTTTGTGACCGCTGTTGATGAGAAGAATATTATTATAGTTAAAGCTCTTAAGTCTAATGAAGGCTATGAGAGGCTTGAGAAGTTTGCACATACCATGGTGGACATGCTTAATACAGAAGTAATGACTAAGGTATATGCTGCATATGGCACTATAGTTAATGATATAAAGGAAGTTTCACGTTCATATAAGGAGGCTAAGACTGCGCTTGACGTAGGCAAGATTTTCTATAGTACCAAGACAGTTGTAGCTTATAATAATCTTGGAATAGGCAGACTTATATATCAGCTTCCGCTTCCTCTTTGCAAGATGTTTATTAAAGAAATTTTTGATGGCAAATCGCCGGACGATTTTGATGAAGAGACAGTATCAACCATTAATAAGTTTTTTGAGAACAGCCTTAATGTATCTGAGACCTCAAGACAGTTATATATTCATCGTAATACACTTGTATACCGTCTTGATAAAATTCAGAAGATGACGAATCTCGATCTTCGCGTTTTCGAAGATGCCATTACATTTAAGATTGCACTCATGGTTGTAAAATATATGAAATACATGGAAAACTTTGAATATTGATACCAATTCTGCCGTGCAGCCACATTGTAACGGCTGATATGCGCAAGCTTGCTTGCAATGCATAGCAGCCGCTACAATGTGGCTATAGGGCGGATGCCCCCAAGCGAAAAATGAGGCGAAGCCGCATTTAGAGCTTGGCGGCAGAAGAGGAAAGAAGGGCGGATGCCGAGTGAAAAATGAGGCGAAGCCGCATTTAGAGCTTGGCGGCAGAAGTGGCAGAGAATTTGTTATATGGAGAATTGTAATGATAGTTTTTGATCATGTTTCTAAGACATATGAGACCGGTACGTCGGCTCTTAATGATGTCAGTTTTAAGATAAATAATGGTGAGTTTGTTTTTATAGTGGGAAACAGTGGTTCAGGTAAGTCCACGATTATTAAGCTGCTCACACGGGAATTGGATGCAACAGGTGGCAGGGTAGTAGTTAATAATAAGATTCTTGGAAAATTAAGGCGAAAGAATATTGCAAAATACAGAAGAGGCATAGGAATAATTTTTCAGGATTTTAGATTGCTTAATGACAGAAATGTATATGAGAATGTTGCGTTTGCGCAGAGAGTTACAGGCACATCTCTTGGCAGAATGCGTAAACAGGTACCGGCCATGCTTTCGGTGGTAGGACTTGCAGAAAAATATAAGGCTAATCCAAAGCAGCTTTCAGGAGGAGAGCAGCAACGCGTGGCAATTGCCAGGGCGCTTGTTAACAATCCTTCTATTTTGCTTGCAGATGAGCCGACAGGTAATCTTGACCCTAAGAATACAAGAGAAATCATGAGCCTTCTTGATGAAATCAACAGAAGAGGAACTACGGTTATTGTGGTTACGCATAACAGGGAAGTTGTTGACTCCATGAAGAAGCGGGTAATTACTATGCATAAGGGTAGTGTGGTTGCGGATGAAAGAAGAGGCGGGTACAAATAATGAGAGTGAGTACGTTTTTTTATTGTTTCCGTCAGGGAATTAAGAATATATTTAAGAATAAATTATTTTCACTTGCTTCAATCAGTACGATGGCGGCATGCATTTTCCTTTTCGGAATGTTTACGGCAATCGTGATGAATGTGCAGAAGATGATACAGGATGCCAGTGAGACTGTATGCATTACCGTATTTTTTGATGAAACGTTATCGCAGGAGCAGATTATTGAGATAGGTGAAGGCATAGGTAAAATGGATGCGGTTGCAAAGGTTGAGTATACTTCGCCTGAGGATGCATGGGAACAGTATAAGAGCAAATATTTTAAAGGTCATGAGAGTGCGGCAGATGCATTTGGAGAAGATAATCCGCTTGCTGGCTCGGCTTCATATGCAATTTATCTTAAGGATATTAATAAGCAGAATGAGATGGTTACATATCTTAGTACAGTTTCGGGAGTACGTCAGATTAATAAATCAGAACAGCTTGCAGACAGCTTTTCCGGGTTCGGAAAGCTTGTGGCATATGTGTCGGCCACGATTATTGCAGTTCTTCTTGCAGTGTCGGTCTTTCTTATAAGTAATACGGTTACGGTGGGTATTACCGTGCGCAGGGAAGAGATTTATATCATGAAAATGATTGGGGCAACAGACTTTTTTGTTCGTTTCCCTTTTGTTGTGGAGGGTATAGTTATCGGTCTTCTGGGCGCAATAATACCACTTGCAATTATATATGAGGTTTATAATTATCTTATTGAATATATCCTGAATACATTTTCTGTTATTTCAGGTATGATGGATTTTATGACGATAGACGAAATCTTTAAATATCTGCTGCCGGTCGGGCTGATTCTGGGTATTGGCATAGGTTTGGTTGCAAGCTGGGTAACGGTTAAGAAGCACGTTAAGATATAAGGAGAGCGGTATATGCGAGACAGAATTAAGAAAAATTTAGGAAGAATGCTTGCCCTTGTAATCTGCCTTTCTTTTATGCTTCCTGTATATGGAGCGACTACGGCGGATAAAATTAAAGATACCAAGGATAAGATTAAGGAAAGAGAAGAGCAGATGGCCAAGCTTGAGAAGGAGCAGAAGGCCCTTCAGGATAAGATCGCAAATCTTAAATCAGAGCAGAATGATTTGCTTGCTTACATTGGGGCGTTGGATGAAGAGCTTGACAAAATGACAGACAATCTTCTTGAACTTGAGGAGAAAAAGGCTGAAAAACAGGCTGAGATTGAGAAGACAAAGGCTGAGATTGAGGTCGCAAAAGAAATTGAGGCCGGGCAGTATGAGTCGATGAAGCAGCGCATAAAATACATGTATGAGCAGGGGGAAGAGAATTTTCTGGAGCTCTTCCTTAATTCGGCTGATTTGAAGGAATTTCTTAATCGCAGTGAGTATGTTAAAAAGATTACTGAATATGACCGTAATAAGCTGGCGGAGTTTGTGGCAACAAGGGAAAGTATTGAGGCGTATGAACTGAGGCTTGAGGATGAGCTGTTTGATTTGGAACTTCTGGTTGCAGCAGCAGAAGCAGAGGTTAATAATATGAATATACTCATTTCTGATAAAAATGCGGAGATGGCGAAGTATTCGGAAAGTATTCTTGCAAGCGAGGGAATGCAGAATGAGCTTGAGGAAAGCTGGGATGAGATGGAGGCTGACCTTGAGGCATTAGAGGTGCAGCTTAAAAAGCAGGAAGAAGAAGAGCGAAAAAGGCTTGAGGAGGAAGCACGTAAAAAGGCTGAGGAAGAAGCTAAAAAGAAGGCGCAGATGTATAGCGGCGGAATGTTCAGATGGCCGCTTGATAATTATTTTAATGTTACGTCTGATTACGGCTACAGAGATCATCCTATTTATAAAACCTGGAAACTGCATAATGGAATAGACATAGGCGCACCAACGGGAACACCCATTAAAGCGGCTTATGCCGGAACAGTGGCAACCATGACATATTCGTCATCAGCGGGGTACTATGTGATGGTTAACCATGGTGGAGGAGTGTATTCAGTGTATATGCATTGCTCTAAGTTTGTGGCGAAGGTTGGACAAGAGGTGAAGGCCGGTGATACGATAGCACTTGTGGGGTCTACGGGAAGCTCCACAGCTCCACATTTACATTTTAGTGTCAGGGTTAACGGCTCTTATGTGGACCCTGCGCCGTATATCGGATACAAGAGAAAATAATATTTTAATCAAAGCTTAGAAGGAGAAAGTGATGAAAGAAAATAATAAGGGCTTTGGAAAAGGTCTGCTTATAGGAGTATTCAGTGGGGCAATAGGTGTGGCTATAGTTGCTGCCATTTTGATGATTGTAGGATTTAATATTTTTAGCTTCAGTGCACATATAAAGAATAATACAGAAGGTGTATATGTGTATGAGGAAGGCAAAACCGGACCCAATGGCGGAATTATGGCAGAGCTTAGTGAGACAGAAGAGTTCATTATTGGTAAGATAGGATATTTAGTTACACTTATCGATGAAGAGTTTTTATTTGACTATAATTTGAATACTATCGTTGACGGAATGTTTTATGGAATGCTTGATTCACTCGAGGATGTATATTCGGTTTATTACACGGCAGAAGAATTTAAGGAGCTTATGGAAGGAACTGAGGGCGTGTATTATGGTATAGGTGTAAGAGTGTCACAAAATTATGAGACAGGAACCATAACCGTAGTAGATGCATTTCCGGGAACACCTGCTGAGGAGGCGGGAATGCTTCCGGGAGATATTCTTGTAGGAGTGGCTGACCAGGACATAACACAGATGGATCTTAATCTTGTTGTTAATCTTATTAAGAGTGATGAAGAGGGCTCGAAGGTTAAGATTACGGTACTTAGAAACGGTGAGCGCGTTGACATGATGGTTGAGAGACGAAAGGTGGAGTATCCTACTGTTGAGCACACCATGCTGGATAATAATATAGGATATCTGCAGCTTCTGGAGTTTGATACGGTATCTGTTGACCAGTTTGAAAAGGCTCTTCTGGATCTTAAGTCACAGGGCATGGAAGGACTGGTTATAGACATTCGTAATAATCCGGGCGGAACACTTGGCTCTGTAGTGGGTATTATGGATATGCTTTTGCCGGAGTGTACAATCATTTATACAGAAGATAAGGATGGCAATATTGAAAATAAGTATTTGTCGGATGCCAATACTATTCTGGATGTTCCTACGGTAGTACTTGTTAACGGATACAGTGCGAGTGCGGCTGAGGTATTTGCGGGAGACATGCAGGATATGGGAATGGCTACACTTGTCGGTACAACTACATTTGGAAAGGGTATTGTACAGCAGATTTATCCGTTAGCTGACGGTACGGCGGTTAAGCTTACACAGTCAAGCTATTTTACAAGTGCAGGTCGTAACATTCATGGAACAGGAATTGAGCCGGATGTGTATGTTGACCTTGATGAGCATCTTAAGAACAAGTCAGTGGTTACGATGGAAGAGGATAATCAGCTTCAGAAGGCATTAGAGGTGCTTGAGAGTAAAATGAAGGCGGAGGAATAGACCGTGGGCAGATTAAGATTCTATCCGGCTCTGTTTGCCGGTAAAATGATATATATAATAGAAAAGCTTTTTCATAAAAATGCAACCTTTTTTCCGGGCAATGTTGCAGTAAAGCTTTGTCCGGACATTCTAAGGTATTTTCAAAAGCCTGAGAAGATTATCTGCGTTACAGGTACAAACGGAAAGACAACCGTTACCAATATGTTAATAAGCTTTTATGAGAAAAAGGGCTATAAGGTTATCCACAACAGCTATGGCTCGAATGTGGCAGGCGGTATAGTTACGGCTTTTTTGTATAACAGTAATTTCTTGGGGAAATGCAGGGGCAAGGATATAGCCATACTTGAGGTGGATGAGAAGAGTACCAGACTGGTATTTCCACATCTTGAGCCGGACTGGCTTATATGTACCAATCTTTTCAGAGATTCAATTAAGCGGAATGCGCATACTGAGTATATTGCAGGAATACTTGATAAATATATTCCGAAAAAGACGAAGCTTGTTGTTAATGCGGATGATTTGATAAGCTGCGGACTTGCTAAAGAAAATGACAGAATATACTTTGGAATAGAACGGCAGGATTATGAGACGGAGAGTGCAGATAATCTTGTAAAGGATATTACAATATGTCCATTGTGCGACAGCAGGCTTGTGTATGATTTCGCAAGATATCATCATATTGGCAGGGCACACTGCCCAGGCTGCGGGTTTGCATCACCAAAGCCGGATTATACGGTAACTAAGATAAATGTGCCGGAAGATAAGGTTGTGATAACTGACCCTGAAGGCAATAGTCATACCTATACAAGACTTTCGGAAAATATAGTTAATATATATAATCAGGTGGCGTGTACGGCACTTCTTACGGAGCTTGGTTTTAGCAGAGAGGATATCAGTAAATATCTTACAAAGGATAGTATAGTGGCATCCCGCTTTTCGGTTGTTGAGGCCGGCGGTACTAAGATTATGACACAGCTTTCTAAAGGAAAAAATTCAATTGCCTGTTCAAGGGCGCTTGATTATATAAATCATTATAAGGCGGATTCTAAGAGTGTGCTTATAATGGTTGATGACTTATATGAAGAAAAAGAAGGCTCGGAGAATACATGCTGGCTGTATGATGCTGATTTTGAATATCTTGCGGTGCCGGAGGTTAAAAAAGTAGTGGTTGTGGGTGCACGTGCACTTGACCATAAGGTGAGACTTCTTATGGCAGGGGTTCCGGAAGAAAAGATAGCAATTGCTGCTAATCTGGAAACTGATGCAGTAGATGAGCTTCTTAAGGTAAAAACGGAGGCTATATTTATATTACATGAGGTTTTTGGATATAATCGTGCCAGTGAGGTAAGAAACAGATTAAGGGAAAGGCTGGTAGGAGAGAATGCTTAAAATAGAGATACTATATCCTGAGGTTTGCAATCTTTATGGAGATATGGGAAATGTGCAGTATCTTAAGCAGTGCTTACCGGAGGCCTGCTTTATAGAAACCGGACTTACCGATGAGCCGGCATTTGTTAAAGATGATGTAAATATGATTTATATGGGCTCCATGACAGAGCGTGTGCAGGAAAAGGTTGTAGAAAGACTTAAGCCTTATAAGAAAGAGCTTAAGTGTCATATTGACAAAGGAACGGTTATACTTTTTACAGGAAACGCATATGAGCTTATGGGGCAGTATATTGAGGATGCAGGGAAGAAAATAGAATGTCTTGGATTTTTTTCGTATCATGCGAAGCGAGATATGATGAACAGACATTTCAGTGTTATTCTGGCAAAATTTCGCGGTAGAGATATTGTAGGTTTTAAAGACCAGTTTACAATGTCATATAACAATGATTGCCGACAGGCTTTTATGGAAATTGTTAAGGGTGAGGGGTATCATACGGGATTGCCCTTCGAGGGAGTGAGAAGTAAAAATTTCTTTGGAACATATCTGCTTGGCCCATTCCTTATAATGAATCCGGATTTTACGAAATATATCATGGAGCTTATGGGAGAAAAAGATTGTAAGCTTGCATTCGAGGATGCAGTGAGAGCTGCATATGAGAAGCGTGTTAACGAATTTAAGACAAAGTCAGTAATTAAATAGCATGGCAATACAAAAGGCACATGAAGCAAATCATGTGCCTTTATCAGCGAATTAATATTAATCCATGTAGTCAGTAGAAGAAGCAGGGCCGGGCTGTCTCATGGTGCATGAACCATTAAGTATGGCACCTTCATCTGTTACAATGTTAGCGCATGTGATTGAACCGTTAACATTGCCACTGTTTGATATCTGGACTGTATTGGTAATATCGAGGTTGCCTTCAACAATTCCGCAGACATAAGCAAACTCTGCAGAAATGTTGCCTTTAACATAGCCTGTCCCGGCAATAACAACACTTGAGCTGGACTCTATGTCTCCTGTAAATTTACCAATAATTTTAATGGATTCGCTGCATTTTATCAGAGCAGCACTAAGTTCTGTGTTCTCACCAATAATAGTCATTGGTCTGTCGAAAGAAGGGGATTTGGACTTCTTTGTAATCATGAGTATCCTCCTTAATTAGTTCAAATAATCACTCGGGTCAATTCGGTCACCGTTAAGAATCACTTCGTAATGAAGATGTATACCGGTACTCTTGCCGGTACTTCCTGCGCCGCCAATAAGTTCACCGCGCTCTATGACAGCGCCCTTCTTGACATAAAGCTTGCTAAGATGTGCATAGCGTGTAGAATAGCCATATCCATGGTCAATAATAACATTATAACCAAAGTCTGTTGAATAGCCGGCAAACGTAACCGTACCCGGAGCGGTAGCATAAACTTTCTGACGGTATGAAGCTGAAAAATCAATACCATAATGGAATGCATTCTTCTTTCCGGTTACCGGGTCAATCCGGCGGCCATATTCGCATGTTATATGGGAATCCTCAATAGGATATCCGGATGGTATGGCATCAGCATAAGGTACATACACATCAGTCATGGCTGATAACTGATTAAGGTCAGAATGGTAAACGTTAATAGATGATTCAAGCTCAGAAAAGCTTGCTAAAAGCTCTTCATAAACCGCAGAAAAGCTATCTGCCTGCTCATCTGCCGCGTCTGACACATCTGCTGCTGCTACATCAAAGCTTGCCATTGATATACTGACATTATACGGCATAATGTTGGCTGCTGATGCCGATATGTCATCAGCAGAGTCATCCTCTGTATCATCGGCTATGTCATCATAAATCTCGGATGGCGCATCATTTAGTTTATCGTAAATAGACTCCTTGATGGCTTCAAGCTCCTCAATCTTATTCCACATAGCTTCGGCCTGCGTTTCAATAGTATTAAGTTGTTTTTCTTTCTCTTCAAGAGACATCAGTAAATCTGAAATACGCTCCGCTTTCTCGGAAATTTCACTGGAAAGTGCAGCTTCCTTCTTGGCATATTCGCTGGAAAGAAGTTCCTCTGTACCTGCTTTATCAAGCGCAAGCTGTGCAAGCTGGCTGTTTATGTCATTGTAGTTACTGCTAAGTTGTTCAAAACGTACAAAGAAAACGGTGATTACAGCAATGATACCAACAAACAATAACGCAACAAATGAAACAAGCAGTTTGGGAATACGCAGAAACCTTCCTGCCTTTGAGGTATCCGATGTAATCATAAGTGAAAAATAACGGTCAGATTTTACTGAGTGTGTTTGGCGCTTTGGCAATGTCACACACACCTTTCTAATATAGTATATTTACTTATGTATTGGGGAAAAACCCTAATACATTATAATGGAAACACCGAAAAAATGCAAGTGAAAAGTTCAAACATCTGTGAAAAATGTACAAAAAACCTTGATTTTATAAAAAAATAAGGTATTATTAAAGTAGAAAAGAATTATGGAGGATGGATTTTATGAGTAAAAAAGAATTTTTTCCGGATGGAACGCTTATAGATGACTGGTTTTATGATACTAAGGTTCCTGAATTAGAGGAGCTTGGTAAGCAGTATGTACTTACCAGGTATAATATTCTGGATGATGGCAGGATTTATACAAAAGAGATTCAGGCACTTATAGATGAAGCAGCTGCAGACGGCGGCGGTGTCATAGTGGTTCCGGCAGGAACATATCTTACAGGGGCGTTGTTTTTTAAGCAGGGTGTTAATCTTTATGTAGGCGAGGGCGCAACCTTAAAGGGCAGCGATGATGTAGCAGATTATCCGTTATGCGAGACACGTATAGAAGGAGAAACATGTATGTATTTTCCGGCGCTTATCAATGCTGACGGGCTTGATGGATTTACCATGTGTGGTCCCGGAACCATAGATGGCAACGGCTTAAGGTCGTGGAAGGCATTCTGGCTTAGGCGTAAATGGAATCCTAAGTGTACCAATAAGGATGAGCAGCGTCCGAGACTTGTATACATATCAAATTGCAGCAATGTAACAGTTGCAGATTTAAGGCTTCAGAATGCACATTTCTGGACAAATCATGTATACAAGAGCCATCATGTCAAGTACCTTAACTGCCGCATTTTTTCACCGGCAGCACCCGTTAAGGCACCAAGTACGGATGCCATTGATATTGATGTATGTACTGATTTTCTTGTAAAAAACTGCTACCTTGAGGTTAATGATGATGCAGTTGTACTTAAGGGAGGAAAGGGTCCGTGGGCCGATACTGCTCCTGAGAACGGTTCAAATGAGAGAATTATCGTGGAGGACTGTACATATGGATTCTGCCATGGATGTCTTACCTGTGGTTCAGAGTCAGTGCATAACAGAAATATTATTGTAAGACGTATTAAGGTAAACTGCGGCAATAACCTTTTATGGCTTAAGATGCGCCCGGATACCCCTCAGCATTATGAGTATATAACCGTGGAGAATATTGAAGGCAGAATTAAGTTTTTTATAAACATAAATCCATGGACACAGTTTTATGACCTTAAGGACAGGAAGGATATACCGCTTTCATATGCTGACCACATTACAATGAGAAACTGTACCTGTGACTGCGACGTATATTTTCGAGTTACACCTGATGAGAGCCAGTATAAGCTTTCAGATTTTAATTTCAGCAATCTTAATATTACTGCAAAAGAAAATCGTTTTGCAGAAGGCATTGTAAAGAATATGATGGTTGAGAATGTTGTGGTAAATCAGGCAGAAGTGTGATATACTTAAGCAGTGATGACAGTTTATACTGCGATTTTATGAAAAATACTGGCTGCTCTGATTTGAAGGCAGCGGAATGGAGATTAAGATGAAAGATTCAAATTGCGGATATTGTATGAGAGGAGAACTTCTTTCGAAGTTTGGAATATTTATTTGTGACCTTGAGGTTTCAAGTCTTATCCTTTTTAAGGAGCAGAGTAAGCCTGGCAGATGTATTGTTGCATATAAAGATCATGTAAGTGAAATAGTTGATATAAGTGAGGAAGAGCGTAATAAATTCTTTGCAGATGTGAATCGTGCAGCGAAAGCCATACATGCGGCATTTCACCCGGATAAGCTTAATTATGGTGCATATGGTGATACAGGCTGCCATCTTCATTTTCACCTTGTTCCGAAGTATGAAGGAAAAGATGAGTGGGGCGGCATTTTTCAGATGAATCCGGGAAAGACATATCTTACTGACGATGAGTATGCTGAGATGATTGAGAAGATTAAGGCAAACCTTTAAAGGAGCAGGGGATATAACATTTTACTATTATTAACTTGGTGAATGTCATGAAGAAGCAGAGTTTAAAGAAAATAATACTCTTTACTATAGGAATGGCGTTTTTTTTAATATTGACGATTTTTTGCTGTGTACAGTATACAGGCAACCGTATGACGGCCTTCTCATTTCAGCGCCTTAAGGAAATGACAGAGGATGTGGCGAGGGAATACAGAGAAGAGATAGATACCGATTTTGCCATTTTAAGGTCAATGGCAGCGGTGCTGGCTGTCGGGGACATTACTGATACCAGACTGGCAGCCACGGTGCTTAATACCTTTGAGGAGCGGGAACCCTATATAAGAATCCAGCTTCTAAATGCTGACAGCAGGCTTCTTACGGAAGATGGCAATTGGACGGATGTGTCAGGAATAGTGGATTTTGCATCAGAAATATCGAAGGGAGAGTACCTTTCAGGAAGATGTATGGATTTTATTGCGCAGGACATGTTTGTCATGCGTATGGCAGTTCCTGTGATTAAAGGCGAAGAGGCCGTTGCCGTTTTATATGGTGTGTTGTCGTTACAGGAGGCATCACGCGTTTATAAGGTTAATGATTTTGGCGGTAATGCTTTTGTGCTGCTTGTTGATGGAGCAAGTGGAGATGTAATTCTGGATACATGGCATGAGACTCTTAACAATATTAAAAATTATTCAGAGCGGGATATTAAGTTTGGTGATTCGATATATGATGCACTGGACAATATGCAGCATGATGTAGGCGGCAATCTTGCCTTTACTTCGGCAACGAGAGGAAAGACGATATATCTGCACTATGAACCGGTCGGTATTAATAATTTAAGTGCTATTATAGGCGTTCTTGAGAATATAGCTTTAAAGGAAACAAGGACCATTGCGGAAACTTTATATACCATGGCGGTTATTATTTTTGTGGTACTTGTATTTTATACGATAATAATAGTGTCTTTTCTGGTGCATATTAACCGCAGAGTTTGGTGTATGAGTATTACGGATAAGGGAACAGGGCTTTTTAACCGCGATGCTTATGAGAATTACCTGCTTAAAAATAGTACGAAAACCTTTCCAAGTATCGCATGTATCTATCTTGATGCCAATGGTCTGCATGAGCTTAATAACCGGCTTGGCCATGCCGCCGGAGATGCAATGCTTTTGGCAGTTGCAGACGGTATGCGAAAAATATGGCCGGATTCCGGGCTTTACAGAATAGGTGGAGATGAATTTGTCGTTTTTCCAAAGGATACGGATGAACAGGTGTGCATGCAGGGAATAAATCAGCTGTGTGAAGAATTGGAAAAGCAAGGTTACAGCGTTTCGGCAGGTTTTGCGTACAGGGAAAATGAGACAGGGATTAATCGTGTTGTAACAGAAGCGGATGAAAGAATGCTTAGTAATAAAGAAAAGTATCATTTAGAGAATGATTTAAGAAGACCAAGATAGTATTTTAGGAGATTTATCCTTCATAATGGGCTGCCGGTATCGGCGGCCCATTATCATATTGTCGGGAATGAAAGGAAAACTTTG
>CAZBHM010000020.1:0-20841 GCA_964491975.1 uncultured Lachnospiraceae bacterium
CCAATAGCTGCTGCAATAGGCTCTTCTATAATGGCAACCTCTCTTGCGCCTACCTGATATGTGGCATCCTCAACTGCCTTCTTTTCAACCTCTGTTACCCCACTTGGCACACATACACTTATGCGCGGCTTCTTTAACATCTTTCTGCCTATCGCCTTACGTATAAAATATTTAAGCATCTTCTCCGTAACCGTATAATCCGAAATAACGCCCTGTCTCAACGGTCTTACCGCAACAATATTACCGGGCGTTCTGCCTATCATAAGACGGGCTTCTTCACCGATTGCTTTAATTTTATTTGTATCTTTATCGAACGCTACTACTGAAGGCTCCTTTAAAACTACACCCTTACCCTTCACATAAACAAGTATGCTCGCTGTACCCAGGTCAATTCCAATATCTGTTGATAACATGGTAAAAGTACTCCTTTCTCAAAAATCCAATTATATAATCGTAACAGTTTAGTCAATAAAAACTTTCAAAACAGCTACATAAAGTCACTCATTATGATTATATACAATTTCTCGAAAAATTAAAAGCCATTTTTAGCAAAATTTTCAATAAACCGTATCTTTTTTTATATCGACACTTTCAAATCAAATCTTTATAGTTAGTTTCGAAAATTTATTTTTATTTTATTGCAAGGACAAATTTTGGACACATTTATATTTTATTATATAAACATGTAATCGATGAGATTACACCAGCTTAACATTTTCATAACTCTATGGAGACGGCTAAGGGCTTAACCACAGCCTGCCGCCGTCTCCTATCCCCCGCTAACCAGGATTCATCCTTTTTTATAGATTCTCTCTTAATCAGTAGTAACATACACTTGTTACTCCTCTATTACAAAAAGTCCGGCAACAGTTGCTGTAACAACAGCACGTACCGGACTTTTTGTAATTATTTACACGGCAAAAACCGGCAGAACCGCTGTCGGTAATGCTAAACACCACCTCAGCTCTGCCGGCTTTTATTAACACATATGCTGCTGATGCAAATATTTCTCTTTTGTCGCCATGCCACCTCTTATATGCCTCTCAGACTTATTGACATCAAGAACCTTTCTGGCTTCATGTGCCAGAGAAGGATTAATCTCAAGAAGGCGGTCGGTTACATCCTTATGTACCGTACTCTTACTTACCCCAAAGTACTTGGCTGTCTGGCGTACCGTGGCATTGGTTTCGATTATGTAATTGGCGATATCTATCGCACGGTTCTCTATCTGCTTATGTTTTAAAGCACTGTAACCATTCATCTAAACACCCATACATACTGTTTTTACAATGTATGCATGGAGTCAGACGGTTAGACCATATATTACTTAATGAATTACAATACTTAAAGCTTGTCTTCTTCATTAGTGTCTGATGTCCATTATCAAATCAGCAATTACAAAGTACGGACGACCGCAGCTTTTCAACTTTGACAATGACAAGTCCCACAGCAATAAACATATGGAGCTGCGGTGTTACCTTTCATGTAATCTGAGACTTCTATACACCTTGAACCCCAATAAATCTCAACCAATCCTCTTCAAAATTAATTCCACTGGAAAACATAACATTTATTTTTTCTACGTCCTTCCTAACAGAACTCTCATACATATTAATTTCGTTCAAATTCTCGTATATTGAAGCACATTCTAATTTTGCCTGTTCAAGTATTTTCTCAATCTTTACATCTGCTACCTGCATAGCCAATTCGTATTTTCTATCATACTCTCGATTGGTTTCTTCGAACAATTTCCTGATTTGTGCCATCTTAAATCCATAATTCACGTCAAATAAATCAGCCTTTTGTAATATAAGCATTGTCATATTTGTGCACACTACTGTCGTTAATATTTGAAGCGGTGCCATCAGCCATTGCGGCAAGTGAAAATGCACTTCTATTAACTCAAACAATAAATCAATCACACATGACGTTATCGTTATACTAAACAAATTAAACACAGCATTAGCCTT
Organism: uncultured Lachnospiraceae bacterium; assembly: GCA_964491975.1. Taxonomy (GTDB): domain Bacteria; phylum Bacillota; class Clostridia; order Lachnospirales; family Lachnospiraceae; genus SIG300. The sequence continues at coordinate 1,971 of CAZBHM010000020.1, forward strand.
ATGTGTAGAATCCATGTTCTTATCCATCAACACTTTCACTGCATCTACTGTTGAAAGCACTAAACTCTTAGCAATTTTCAACAACCTCTTAATCGTTGCTTTTACCAAATTAATAAGTATGTCCATAAACGACTTTATAAAGGTTTTCAACGAATTTTCAGTAACGTTTTTGAATATATTTTTCAAATTCTCATATACATACTCGCCTATTCTCTTACCTGCTTTACTAAGTTTTTCAAGTGCATTATCAAGATTAATATGTTTGTCAATCATAATCACTTTACTGCCATACATATAGCAAATGTCATAGTACTGATGTATTTATACAATAAATAATAACCTCCTGCCAGTGCTGCCACAATAAACCAACCGCTAAACAATGCAATCATTGCCGGTGCGCTTTGTTTAATTGGAATGACTTCATTGCTCCAGTGCAGGTTCGGCATTTTCAAATTGCAGAATAAGCCGGTCGAAGCCGTCAGCAATGTAAACAGCACAGTAATAACAGGTAATGCGACGGCATAAAACAGTCGGGGCTTAATCAGCCACTCCACAGCAATAACCGGTGCAATCGCAGGGACAAGAGTCAAGATTAACTGCATTCTAAGCTTCGCCTCAAGAACCTGTCTTCCTGATACCGGGAAAGACTGCACAAGCCACAGATTTTTACCTTCCAGTGAAATTGAAGGAGCTGTCATATCATTCATTGACACCATAAGGCACACTGCGGCAATCGCAAGCAACGATACAATATCCTCAGAAAACATCATAACAAGCGGACGAATCATATCTGCTTTCCAAAGCAGAAGTACCGCTGAAAGCGGCATTAAAAGGATTCCCAGACCACAGTTAATCATATAGTTTGCACTTCCTGTAAAACGCTGTAATTCCTTGCGAAGCAATGCAGAGCCGACAGACACAGCCTTTATGCTCGTTTCCCTATAAACTGCTTTTCCCGCCCCCTTATTAGCAGTAGCAAGCTTTAAAAAGTTCTTCAAAAGCACTAGTCCGGTAATCACAGACACAAGGCAGATTACAATGGTAAAAATAAGCATTGACAGTATTTTGTTTTAGAATATTCATTCTCGATTAATTATTCTAAATATAGTACCATATTATATTTTTGTCAATACCAAACTTATTACTCCACATTACAATTATTTTTTTGCACAAAGAGGAGCTACGCACTAAGCACCTTTTTAATGTAACAGTTCAAGCAGCTCATCCTTTGATAATTTTGTCAGACTTCCGTTTTCGCCGCTTAATATTTCATCAGCAAGATTTTTCTTAAGCTCCTGCATTCTGACAATCTTTTCCTCAATACTATCCTTTACTATAAGCTTATATACGGTCACAACTTTTTTCTGTCCGATACGGTGTGCCCTGTCCGTAGCCTGATTCTGTACCGCCTGATTCCACCACGGGTCATAATGTATGACAGTATCCGCTCCCGTAAGATTAAGCCCAGTACCACCTGCTTTAAGCGATATAAGGAATACCAAAACTGCACCCTCATTAAACTGCTTTACAAGGCGGATTCTGTCTTCCTTCTTAGTTGAACCCGTAATTTTATAAAAAGCTATGTTCTCTCTTTTCAAATCTTCCTCAAGCAGGGAGAGCATAGAAGTGAACTGTGAAAAAATAAGCGCCCTGTGTTCACCTTCAATCACACGCTTTACAAGCTCCATGCACATATTCCGCTTTGCCGATTCACCGTCATAAAGCTTCCGCTGTCTGCCATCAAATGCGGCATACTGTATTTCTTCAAGCTTATCCGGCAAATCCTTGAGCACATCCTGCTTTAACCGCCGCATGATAAATGGTGCGACCATATGCTTAAGTTTCATTGAGGCTTCCTCATCGTTATTCTTTACCACAGGACTCTCAAGTTCTTTTCTGAAAGTTTCATATCCATACAAAAATCCAGGCATTAGATAATCAAAAATACTCCAAAGTTCACTTAAACGATTCTCTATCGGAGTACCCGTAAGTGCATACTTAACCTTACTCTGAATGCACTTTACAGCCTTTGCCGCTGCTGTTGAATGATTCTTTATATACTGCGCTTCATCAATAACCTGATAAAGAAATTTTTTGTCCTCATATTCATCAATATCACGTTTAAGCAAATCATATGATGTAATGACAACATCATAAGCTTCATACCCGGAAAGCATTTTCTTTCGCTCAGCCCGCGTTCCGCTTATTAGCAGTGTCTTAAGTCCCGGCGCAAACTTCTTTACTTCTTCCTGCCAGTTATAAATAAGTGATGCCGGAGAAATAATCAGTGAAACACCCTTTTTATTTTCTTCCTTTGATTTAAGAAGCACTGAAATGATTTGGAGTGTTTTTCCAAGTCCCATGTCATCTGCAAGTATTCCGCCAAAACCATATGCTTCAAGGGTTCTTAACCATTTAAAGCCCGTCTCCTGATAAGGTCTCATTACTTTCTTTAATGACTTTGGAAGCTCGTAGTCCGAATCCTCCATTGTCTTAAATTCCTTGACCAGATTTTTAAAATGCTTATCACGTTCAACATAAAGCGTATCATTTTTCTCAAGTATCTTATCAAGATAGAGTGCACGGTATGCCGGAATATGCAGGTTTTCCTTCAAAAATTCCTTTGACGAGATATGTAGCGTATCCATCATGGAGGCTAACATTGCAATATTTTCATCCTCAGTATTTACAAAATCACCATTTGAAAGGCGGTGATACTTCTTCTTTTGGCGGTAGCCGTTAAGTACCTCAAGCAATTCTTCCTGCGATAAATCATCTGCCGAAATATTAAGCTCCATAAGGCCACTCTCAAGTGACACCCCGACCGTGATTGGAGTTTTCTTATGAAAACGTATGCTCTTTACCTTATCCGTACAAAATACCTCACCAAACGTCATAAGCTCATTAATTCCGCTCTCAAGCATACGGCATACGGCATCATCCCCCTTACACACAAACAGTCCTCGCTCCATGTCTGCTTCCCTGCAATAACCCTTAACCGCCGAAAATGCCTCCTGTTCTGATGACAAATCCCGTCTTGCGGCAGCAGCAGATATATAACCGTCCGTATTATAATACTCCATAAGCGAAAACTGTGTTTCTCCATAAACAGCCTTAGCCTCACATGTAATATTATCCTTTTCCGCATCCAGATAAAATCTATATGTGACCTGCGGCGGCAGATATTCATTTATTACATCGCCCACATTATCCGTAATACGGACAACCTCATCAAGCATTGGCAGTGTGTAATAATAGAAATCAGCAAGTGCCTTACGCCCTACCTTAAATCTGACTTGTCCATTATTTCCCATTTCAAATAAAGGTTCAATCAGCCCTATCTTTTCACCTTCTATCCGGTACATTACCGAACCTTCTATATAATACCGGTACTTATCCCCTTTAATTATATCCGGGAGAATACCTGATACCTCTATTCCTTTAAATACATTATCTTCATAATCTGCATCTATGGTCAGACTGATTACAGGTGTTCCCTCTTTTGCATATAAATATGTTTCAGGATTCTCAGAGTATCTGTCCAGATAAAGAATAGGTCCATCAGTACTAAACATAATCTCAAACATTTCATCCAGCATGCTTCCGTATACACGTATCTTTGATACATTCCTTGACATGGAGTACGCGTAATAATTATCAATCTTAGCACGGGTTCTTTCTTCATTTACCACTCTTCTTAAAATATTGTAATACCTTTGTGAATCCGGTGTAAATTCTCTTAACGCAAAATCTATCTCTGTCTTCGTACCAAGCTTAAGTATCTGTCTGCCTTCTACATTATCTACAACTTCATTCACATTTCTTACAACATAAAGCTTCTTATCCCCAATGCGGAATGTCATTTCAAATCCTTTGTAATCACGTTCAAGCTTTGGGAAAAGCTGTACTTTGGGAAGCTTCACCTGTTCATTAGAATCTGCTTCCAAAAGTTGCTGCCGCTGCCATTTTCGCTGCTGCCGCTGATGTTTTCTGTAGCTTTCCATCATCCTCACTGCAAGAAAATCCGTGGTATCTCCCGGATTGTATTCATCTACATACTTTTCCAGCAAAAGCAGTGCCGCAAGCTGGTGCTTGCAGAGAGTCTTGATATTATTATGATAGGATGTATAAAAATATTTACCGCAGCCTGTCACACGGCAGCTCGCCTCATTTATCTCATCTGAATTAAACTTCATTGAGACTGCTTTTTCTTCTTCGCCGTCTTTACAATAAGCAACAAACGAGCCTGCCGGAAGAGTTCCATTCCGGAAAAATCCATCATATCCCGTTCTGACAGATTCCAGCCTTATATCATTATTCTCTACTAAATTCTGTGCATCCTTAAACTGACTAGCCTTTATTTTTATGTTCCGTGTCATCTTTGCCAAATCAAAGCATATGTATTCCTTTGCCCCCGGCAGATTCTTTTCCTTAAAAGGCTTTACCTCTTCATCCACTTTTAGCGGTTTTTGCTTTTCAATTGTCCTAAAGATGTCAAAATTACCTGTTTCATCCTCAATCTTCATAAGCACTGCCGCCATGTGCTTACACTTGCCTCCATCCACTGCATATGGACAGGTACATGACATTCCCGGCTGGTTGTTTGCTTTCTTCCATATTTTTACATGGTATGGCACTGTACCTATAACCGTGGCACTATATACATCTCCATAATTTTCAAGGTTCGTTACCCTGCCCTGCTTATAGTATTTTCCCGCTCTCTTTATTATCGTCCCTGCAAAGTATCCTCGCCAATTCATCCTCCAAATCTCCATTCATTATATTCTTATGCGTGAATGCCGCGGTTCTCGTCTCCCTCTTCGTTTACACCAAACTCATAATCATTACCCGGAAGAATAATATTTAATACTATTCCGGCTATGGCGGCTATGGCAAGTGCGGTAAGTGTAATCGGTGTTCCGGCTATTGTAAATGTAAGTCCATCACTAAAGCCGAGACCACACACAAATATGACACCGGCAATAATAAGGTTTCTTGACTTGGTTAAATCTACCTTGTTCTCTACCACATTGCGCACACCGATTGCCGAAATCATACCGTAAAGCATAAAGCTTACACCTCCAATAATTGCTGACGGCATAGTACTTATAATAGACGATACCTTTGGAATAAAGCTTAATATAATCGCAAATACTGCGGCAATGCGTATTACTCTCGGGTCATGTACACGACTTAATTCCAAAACTCCGGTATTTTCACCGTAAGTAGTATTTGCCGGACCGCCAATAAAGCCTGCCATTGCAGTTGCAATACCATCACCAAGCAAGGTTCTGTGAAGTCCCGGCTCTGCAATAAAATTCTTTCCTACAGTTGCAGAAATGGCTGACATGTCACCAACATGCTCCATCATCGTAGCTATGGCAATAGGTGCCATGATAAGTATTGCAGTTAAATCAAATTTACAAATCTGAAATGATGGAAGTCCTACCCAGCCTGATTCTGCCACTGCCTTAAAATTAAGTATCGCCGAACCGTCAGGATTCTTAAAACCTGCCACATGCATGAGAACAGCTACTGCATAAGAAATTACCACTCCCATAAGAATCGGTATAATCTTAAACATGCCCTTTCCCCAGATGTTAAATACAATAATTACGGCAAGCGCAACAAATGCCAGAAACCAGTTAGTTGATGCATTGCCAATAGCTGACGATGCAAGACTTAAACCTATACAGATTATAACCGGTCCGGTAACCACCGGCGGAAGGAATCTCATAACCCTGTTTACTCCCACCATGCGTATAATCAGTGCCAGAACCAGATATAAAAGTCCGGCAATTACTATTCCTCCGCAAGCATAAGCAGCCTTATCATTCACACTCATTCCGGCATAAATTCCGGTATCCAGACTGGCAACCGTTGAAAAACCGCTCAGAAATGCAAACGAGGAACCCAAAAATGCCGGAACCTTAAACTTTGCACATACATGAAATAAAAGTGTACCAAAACCGGCACAGAATAATGTGACTGCCACCGTAAGTCCCTTAGTAGGGCCTTCACCACAGGCATCCACGAAATAGCTGTTTACCAGAATCGGAACAAGAATAGTTGCTCCAAACATGGCAAACATATGCTGCAAACCCAGAATAAGCATTTTTCCCATTCCAAGCTTCCTCGCATCAGTAATAGCAGCTTCATTTGTTTTGTTCATAATCTCTTCCTCCTACTGTCTTTTGGTTTATTATAAAAGTATTTTAGCACAAACGCAAGCACAAACTACATAAAAGCGTTGCACAATTCCCGGTAATGAATTATAATCACCTTAAATATTCATAAGGAGCACCAATATAATGAAAAAAGGTATTATATTTGACATGGACGGAACACTTTGGGATTCGGCAGATATTGTTGCCAAAGCATGGAGTGAGGCCATAAAAGAACTTAACATTCCTGATAAGGTAATAACACCTGATGATGTGCGCAGTATCATGGGACTTACCATGAATCAGATAGCAGATATACTTTTTCCGGACTTTGAGCAAGCATCCCAGCGGCGGATTCTTGATTACTGTTGCGAGGTTGAAAACGACTATATAATAAAATTCGGCGGCATACTGTATCCTGAGCTTGAAACAACCTGGTCAATACTTAAAGAAAAGGGCTATCATTTGTATATAGTAAGCAACTGTCAGAAGGGCTACATTGAGGCATTCTTAAAACATTATGGATTTAACGGATACTTTGAAGATATTGAATGTTTTGGCAACAATGGTCTTAAAAAGGGTGACAACATACGAAATGTCATAAAGCGTAATAATCTTGATTATGCCGTATATGTCGGTGATATCCAGGGAGACTACGATGCTGCCATGTATGCCAATGCCAGATTCATACATGCGGCATATGGTTTTGGAACAATCAATACCGAAGTTGAAAAAATTGACAGCTTCAGCGATTTACAGAGCTTATAACCTGCTCATCCGCTAACATAGCGATACTTTTATATTCTCTAACGAAACAACAAGGGGCTGTTTTATACAGCCCCTTCTCTTAGTGTTTAAGCTCAATTTTACGAATCTTGCCACTTATGGTCTTTGGCATCTCTTCTACAAACTCTACATACCTGACCCACTTATACTCGGCAAGCTTTTTATTACAAAATTCCTTTATTTCTTTAGCAAGAGCTGCCGTTTTGCAAACACCCGGTGCGCACATTGCAACAAGCTTAATTGCCTGCCCTCTTAAAGTGTCAGGAATACCTACTGCCGCACATTCCATTATTGCCGGATGCTGCATGGCAACATTTTCTATTTCAAATGGTCCGACACGAAAACCACCTGTTTTTATTACATCATCAATCCTGCCGTTAAACCAGAAATAGCCTTCCTCATCCTTCCACACTGTATCACCGGTATGATAGACCCCGCCACGCCATACATGCTTATACATAGCTTCATTATCAAGATATTCACAGAAAATTCCTACCTGCCTTTTACCCTCAGGAGGAATTATTACAAGCTCACCTACTTCTTTGCAGTCTGCAAACGTGCCATCATCCTTAAGTACCGCAACTTTATAAAACGGGGTTTCCTTCCCCATCGAGCCCGGCTTAAAATCTCCGCCATAAAGATTGCCAAGAATCAGGGTTGATTCTGTCTGTCCGAAGCCTTCTGCAATCTGAAGTCCTGTTTTCTCCTCAAAACGCTTAAATACCTCAGGATTAAGAGCCTCACCGGCAGTACATGCATGTTTAAGGTCAGGCATTGGTGATACGCCTTTCTTTACAAGATAACGGTAAACCGTGGGAGGCGCGCAAAAGGTTGTAACCTTGTAACGGTTAATTATTGTAATCAGCTGCTTAGGGTCAAAATTGTCAAAATCAAATACCATTATGGCACTTTCCGTAAGCCACTGTCCGTATATTTTTCCCCATGAGCTCTTTGCCCAGCCTGTTTCTGCCACGGTAAAATGAAGTCCGCCGTCTACTGTCTGCTGCCAGTACCTGGCAGTAACAATATGTGCAAGAGTATATGTGTGGTCATGAATGACTCCTTTAGGATATCCGGTGGTTCCTGATGTAAAGTATAATAATATTGGTTCCGTTGCTTTAGTTTCCTGACGTACAAGCACATCATCTGCACTTGCCATATCTTTGTTAAAATTTCGAAAGCCTTCCTTATCTTTTTGAACCGTCCAGAGCTTCTTTATTGTATTACATTCTTTAGATGCTTCAAGTACCCTTTCATGCACATCATCATCAGGAGTTGTAATTACGGCGCTTACCTTTGCACTGTTAAATCTGTATACCATATCATTGACCGTAAGCATATGTGTCACAGGTATTAATACTGCTCCTATTTTATGAAGCGCAACCGCCACAATCCAGTATTCATAATGGCGTTTAAGTATAACCAGAACCTTATCGCCCTTCTTAATTCCATTCTGAAGGAATACATTGGCAGCCTTATTACTGAGTTTACTTATCTCTCCAAATGTAAATACACGCTCGGCACCTTCTGTATTACACCATACAAGTGCCCTCTTGTCCGGTGTTTTCTCTGCAATACAGTCTACAACATCATATCCAAAATTATAATTATCCGAATATTTCAGTTCAAATTTAATAAGCCTTCCATCCGTATCAAACTCTTCCGTGCAAAAATTCTTATAAATGCTCATCGCTACATTGCTCCTAATCTTCTAAAGCGTTCATATCTCTTTTCAACTATTTCTTCAACAGAATATTTGTCAAAAACAGTAAGCTGCTTATCAATAAGTCTCTGCACTCTTTTAAAAAATGCATCACTTCCAAGTCCTGCTTCAGGAATAATTCGTTCTACCACTTTAAGCCTGAAGGCATCCTCTGCCGTAAGCTTAAGACTGTCTGCCGCCTCTTTTGCCATGGCGGCATCTTTCCATAGAATACTTGCACAGCCTTCAGGTGAAATCACAGAATATATCGCATTCTCAAGCATCCACACTCTGTCTGCTACCGCAAGTGCCAGCGCACCCCCACTTCCGCCTTCACCTATTAAGATAGAAATAACAGGAGTCTTAAGCACCATCATTTCCATAAGATTCTCAGCAATTGCCTGTCCCTGTCCTCTTTCTTCAGCTCCTATTCCACAATATGCTCCTGAAGTATCAACAAAGCAGATAACAGGCCTTTTAAATTTTTCTGCCTGCTTCATAAGACGCAGAGCCTTCCTATAGCCCTCCGGATTAGGCGCACCGAAATTTCTCGCCATTCGTTCCTTTGAGGTGTGTCCCTTTTCAATTGCAATAACCGTAACTGGTCTGCCATTCAAATGTGCCACTCCGCCGACTATTGCTCCATCATCAGCATATCTTCTGTCTCCATGAAGCTCAAAAAAATCTTCAAATATGTTATCTATATAATCAAGGCCTGTAGGTCTTGTACCCAAACGTGCCATTTTAACGGTATCATAAGGTGTTTTTACGGCATTACTCATCAGTATTACCTCCACTATGCATCTTTAACAGGTATGCAACCGTATCCTTTTGCTTATTTCTTGGTACGATTGCATCCACAAAGCCCTTTTCCAGCAAAAACTCGGCTTTTTGGAAATTCTCCGGCAGCTTTTTCCTTGTGGTCTGCTCGATAACTCTCGCTCCGGCAAACCCGGCTGTTGCACCGGGTTCAATAAGTATTATATCACCCTCCATTGCAAAGCTTGCCATTACACCGCCAGTAGTCGGGTCTGTAAGTATGGTAAGATAAAAAAGTCCTGCCTCGCTGTGACGTTTAACCGCACCACTGGTCTTCGCCATCTGCATAAGTGATATAATACCTTCCTGCATTCTGGCACCGCCTGATACAGTATAGCCCACAACCGGAAGCCTCTTATCGGCAGCATACTCAAAAAGTCTGGTTATCTTCTCACCAACCGCAGCCCCCATGCTTCCCATCATAAAATATGGTTCCATTACAAATATCGCACACTTAATTCCGCCTATCATTGCAGTACCGCAAATGACCGCTTCTGCTTCACTACAGACATTAGCTGCCGTCTCAAGCTTTTTTGTGTAACCCGGAAATTCAAGTATATCTTTAGCAACTACATCCTTCCACAACTCATCAAATGAACCCTCATCAGTTATGAATTTTATCCTCTGTCTGGCATTCATTCTGAAATGATGTCCACAGCTTATGCACGTATTATTATTAGCCCACAGCTCACTTAATGCAATTTCTCTTTTGCAGCCGGGACATGGCTTTGCCGCCTCTTTAGAATCAGCAGCGGCAGCAGCAGCCGCCGCTGACTGTCTTCCGCCTTCCTCAAGCTCATTTTTAGCTTTATTCAAAAACTGTATAAATGGCACGGTAAACCTCCATTATTCTTTCTTAAAAAAATTAAGATTATATGTTCCGTTTTTAAAACGTTCATCACTAATATACTCAATCTGCTCCTCAACATTATTGGGAACACCATCAACTATAAGCTCACAGAGTGCCGATTTCATCTTCCTTATAGCCTCTTCTCTTGTACTTGCAAATACAATAAGCTTTCCAATCATGGAATCATAATAAGGCGGAATACTCATTCCTGTAACCAGAAATGTATCAAAACGCACAAATGGTCCGCCCGGAACATGCATAAACTTTACGGTTCCGGGTGCTTTTGCATTAATCCTGCACTCTATTGAAGCTCCTTCAAATTTTATGTCCTCCTGCGTAAACCCAAGCTCCTTTCCTGCCGCAACTCTTATCTGCCACTTTACAAGGTCAATGCCTGTAAGTGCTTCTGTAACGGTATGCTCAACCTGAAGTCTCACATTCATTTCCATAAAATAGAAATTACCCTCTGTATCAAGCAGAAATTCTAAGGTACCCACTCCCAGATACTTAACCTTTTTAACTGCCTTAGTTACCTGTGAGATAAGCTTATCTCTCTGTTGCTTACTTACAGCCGGCGAAGTTGATTCTTCTATAAGCTTCTGATTATTCTTCTGAATGGAACAGTCTCTCTCTCCCAGACACACAACATTGCCTGCCTCATCCGCTATGACCTGCATTTCGATATGTCTGGCCGGGTTAATGTATTTCTCCATATATACTGCGCCGTCACCGAAGGCTGCTATTCCCTCTGCCACTGCAGAATTATAAGCATTATCAAGCTCTTCTTTATTTCTTACAAGACGGATTCCTCTTCCGCCACCGCCACTTCTTGCCTTTACCATTACAGGATAACCTATTTTCTTTGCGGCCTTATGTGCCTTTTCAACCGTTTCAAGCACCGGACTTCCGGGAATTACCGGAAGCCCTGCCTCAAGCATGGAACGCTTAATCTTCTCCTTATCACTTAAAAGCTCCATGCTCTCGATGCCCGGCCCGATAAATACAATACCATTATCCTGACAAAGCTTTGCAAAATGCGCATTTTCAGATAAAAACCCATATCCCGGATGAATTGCCTCGGCACGCGTGACAAGTGCTGCGCTTATTACTCTTTCTTCATTAAGATAACTGTTAAAAGCCTCAGGACTTCCTATACAGATGGCTTCATCCGCAAGTGCCACGTGAAGTGCCTCGGCATCAGCCGTAGAATATACCGCAACTGTACGGATACCCATTTCCTTACATGCACGGATAATTCTTACGGCTATTTCGCCCCTGTTAGCAATTAATATCTTCGAAAACATATATTAACGGTCTCCTATAATAGCAAATGAAAATTCTCCTTTTACACAGAGTCTGCCATCAACATAGCCCTTGCCCTCCGCAAAATAGAACGGTGGTTTTGATTTTACTATCCTGCACTCTGTTTCAAAAGTATCTCCCGGCTTTACCGGATTTTTAAATTTTACATTATTAAGTCCAGTATAAAAAGGAAGCTTCCCCTCTGTCATGATATCCTTAAGAAGAATACATGAAGACTGCGCAAGAATCTCACAAAGAATAACTCCCGGCACTACGGGATTGCCCGGAAAATGTCCCTGCAAAAAGAACTCATCGCCTTTTACATGATATTTACCATGGGCGGTATCCTCCTCCATATATACCTCATCTACAAGAAGCATATTGTCACGATGTGGCAATATTTCCATAATTTCTTTCTGATTCATGTATGAATACCTCTTTCCCGGCTGTGTTACTGCTTACTAAGCTTAAACAATATATGTCCAAAATCCACTACCTGACCATTGCTTACACAAATTTCAGCAATAATTCCATCCTCTTCGGCCGTAATTTCATTCATAAGCTTCATTGCCTCTATTATACAGAGTACATCGCCCTTTTTCACCTTGTCGCCTATCTTTACATAGGGTTCGGCATTCTCGCCCGGTGCCGCATAAAATACGCCGACCATCGGAGAAGTTACCGGTGTAAAACCGGCTATCTCATGCTTTCCGGATGTCTCTGTCTCATTTTCTGTAAACACGGCAGAATCAATCTGCTGTACTGCAACGGCCGCAGCAGGCTCAGATGCTGCATAAGCTGCTGTAGCTGAATGTATTACTCCGCCATTTTGCACGGCATTTCTTTCAAGTCTTACCCTTGTAAGGTCCGGAGCCGTTATCTCAAGAGCCGTAAGCTCCATTTCTTTCATGATTTTAGCATATTCACGAATGCTTTGTATATCCATAGCCTTCTCCTACACTCTCTTAAATGCCAGCGATGCATTATGACCGCCAAATCCAAGTGAATTAGATAATGCAAGGTCAACACTTGCATTAACTGCCTTATTTGGAACACAGTTAAGGTCACACTTTTCATCCTGATTAAGAAGATTGATTGTCGGAGGAATAATTCCCGTCTCTAAAGCCTTAAGACATGCTATAGCCTCTACTGCACCTGCCGCACCAAGCATATGGCCTGTCATTGATTTAGTTGAGCTCATGTAAAGCTTCCTTGCATTTTCCTCACCGAATGCCAGCTTAACTGCTGCTGTCTCAATAACGTCATTAAGCGGAGTTCCTGTACCGTGTGCATTGACATATACTGTTTCATTACCTGTATATCCTGCTTCCTTAAGAGCATCTGCCATAGCCTTTGCACCGCCTGCACCGTCAGGTCTTGGTGCCGTAATATGATATGCATCACAGGTTGAACCATAGCCTGCCACCTCGCCGTAAATGTGTGCACCTCGTGCCACGGCATGCTCGTACTCCTCAAGCACAAGCGCACCTGCTCCTTCACCTATTACAAAGCCACATCTTCGGCTGTCAAACGGCAATGAAGCCGTGTCTGCTGTCTCTGCTGTTGAAAGTGCCTGCATGTTAATGAATCCGGCAACTCCGCATTCATTGATTGGTGCCTCTGAACCACCTGTAATAACCGCATCGAGATATCCGTGACGTATTGCCCTTAAAGCTTCACCAATCGCATTACTTCCTGATGCACAGGCTGTAACAGAAGGCATTGCGGCACCCTGACAGTTAAATCTGATTGCAATCATACCACTTGCCATATTGGCAATCATCATCGGTACGAAATAAGGAGATACTCTCTTAGGTCCTCTATCACGAAGCTTGTCATGTTCAGTCATAAATGTATTCATACCGCCAATGCCGCTTCCAAAGTATACTCCGATTTTCTCAGGCTCTACCGTACCAATAATTTTACTGTCTTCCACTGCCTGACATGCACTTGCAAGACCATACTGAGCATATAAATCACTTCTTAGCATATCTGCCTTTTCCATATACTGTCTTGCCTCAAAATCCTTAACCTCTGCACCATACTTTGCTTTATATTCTGTTGTATCAAATCTTGTAATCGGACCAATGCCACATCTGCCCTCCACAAGACCATTCCAAAATTCTTCAAGATTGTTGCCGATAGGGCTGATTACACCCATTCCTGTTACAACTACTCTTCTATTCATTTAATCTTCTTCCTTTCTACCGACATACCTGCCTGACAGTAACAATCCGCCAAAATAAGCCATACTTTAACAGTAGCAGTTCAGCCAACGTTACCTTAACATGCCATTCCGCCATCTACGCGGATAACCTCTCCAGTTATATATGAAGCCTTGTCGCTTGCCAGAAATGCCGCCATATCTGCTATATCCTGCGGATTACCCACACGCCCAAGCGGTATATTTCCCATAAGGGCATTATTATCCAAAGCAAGTTCCTTTGTCATATCCGTAGCAATAAATCCCGGTGCAATGGCATTGCAGTTTACACCTCTTGCTGCAAGCTCACGCGCTACTGCCTTGGTAAGTCCGATAATTCCTGCCTTTGAAGCAGAATAATTAACCTGACCTGCATTACCCATAATTCCCGATACGGAAGATATATTAATTATCTTACCGCCTTTATTACGGATAAATAATGGTGTACAATGCCTTATCATATTAAAGGCTCCCTTTAAATTGGTGTCAACCACCGTATCAAAGTCAGCCTCCTTCATCATTGCCACAAGACCATCTCTTGTAACTCCTGCATTGTTAACAAGAATATCAACCGTACCAAATTCTTTCTTTATCTCTGCAACTGTTGCTTTTACAGCTTCAAAATCAGCCACATCGCATCTATACGTTACTGCTTTAACATCATATTTAAGGCACTCTGCCTTAGTCTCATCAGCTGCCGCTTCATTACCGGCATAGACTATTGCCACATCTGCACCCTGCTTTGCAAACTCAATTGCAATAGCTCTTCCTATGCCTCGTGAAGCTCCTGTAATAAGTGCTTTTTTCCCTTTAAGCATTGCCGTATTCCTTTCCGGTTATACCATAATAAACCATCCTGCATTCCTACAATCCGAGTGCCTCTACTGTCTTAGAAAGACTTGCCATATCCTCAACCTGAAGACATGTTACCGAACTGTCAATCTTTGAAATAAGCCCTGTAAGTGTCCTACCGGGACCGATTTCTATAAATGTATCAAAGCCGTCTTCAATCATATTAATAATAATATTATGCCATCTTACAGGATTGCAAATCTGCTTTGACAAAAGCTCTTTAAAATCTCCCTCGTAAGGAAGCGCCGTATAATCCGAGTATACCGTAAGCCAAGGCTTCTTTAAATCAAATTTCTTAAGTGCCTCACCAAAATTAGCTGCCGCATCCTTCACGAACTCAGAGTGGAAACCGCCCTTAACCTTAATAGGCAGTGCTCTTCCACCTGCTTCCTTAACATCCTTTGCAAATTCATCAAGCTGCTCCTTAAGACCTGCAACACTTACCTGCGCCGGTCCATTATAGTTAACAGGGAATACCTTATCATATCCGGCTGAAAGCTCATCAACCCTGTCAGGTGAAAGCTTAACCACTGCCACCATACCACTGTCAGACTTTGCAATATCCTCCTGCATAAATTTTCCTCTTAAGGACACCAGCAAAAGACCTTCCTCAAAGCTTACAATGCCGCCATAAGTAACTGCTGCAATCTCACCAAGAGAAAAACCTGCCACTGCCTCCGGCTTAACGCCCTTTTCTTCAAGTGCCCTTGCAGCAGCAAGCTCCATTGTAAACATACACGGCTGCGTATTCTTGGTCTCTGCAAGCTCTTCTGCATCTCCGCCAAAGCACATATCCTTAATACCCGGCTTCAAAGCATCGGCTTTATCAAAAATCTCTTTACTTACCAAAACATTATCATAAAGTTCCTTTCCCATGCCCGGATACTGAGCACCCTGACCTGAGAACACAAATGCTATTTTACCCATTTGGAAGCTCCTTTCAATATAACCTCAGTTTCTTCCATTACTTCTTTAATAATCTCAGCTGCCGGCATCTCCTTATTAACCATGCCTGCTATCTGGCCTGCCAGAAAACAGCCGTGTTTTACGTCACCCTCTTTAACAGCAAGTCTTAGCTTACCATTTCCGAGAGCCTCAAGCTCATCATCCGGCATCTGGCTGTACTCAGCTTTAAAATACTCCTTTGCAAAATGTGTCTTTATACTTCTTACCGGATGTCCGAGTCTCTTGCCTGTAACCATTGTAGAAATATCATTAGCCTTAAGAATCTTATCCTTATATTCTCTGTGTATATCGCATTCTTCTGCCACAAGAAAGCGTGTTCCCATCTGAATACCGCATGCACCAAGCATAAATGCTGCGGCAGCACCTCTGCCATCTGCAATACCGCCTGCTGCAAGCACTGGTAAATCAGTAGCATCACAAACCTGTGGAACAAGTGCCATTGTTGTCGTATCTCCTACATGACCTCCGCTCTCGCCGCCCTCTGCAATAAGTGCAGAAGCACCAAGGCGTGTCATAAGCTTGGCCATGGCTACTGAAGCCACTACAGGAATAACCTTAATTCCTGCCGCCTTAAAGCCTTCCATATATTTGCCCGGATTGCCTGCGCCCGTTGTTACAACCGCTACCTTTTCTTCCATAACGACTGCCGAAACCTCATCAGCAAATGGGCTTAATAACATAATATTCACACCAAAGGGCTTATCCGTAAGCTCTCTTGCAATGCGAATCTGCTCTTTTACATATTCTCCCGGCGCATTGCCTGCCGCAATAATGCCAAGCCCGCCACCGTTTGATACGGCGGCAGCCAGCTTGCCATCTGCAATCCACGCCATACCGCCCTGAAAGAGCGGATATTTAATTCCGATTAGATCACATATTTTTGACTGGAGCATTTATTATTCCCCACATTTCTCTTCTACAAACTTAACCAAGTCACCAACTGTTTCAACTTTAGTGTCTAACTCGATTTCCTTATCAAGCTTATCCTCTAACTGCATAATCATCTCTACAGTGTCAAGTGAATCAATACCTAACTCCTGGAAAGTTGTCTCCATCGTAATCTCTGATGGGTCACAATCATTGTGATCTGCGATTAATTCTGCAACAGCTTCAAATACCATTTTTACTTCCTCCAAAAAAATAATTTAGGTTATCAGTGTTAACCTATGTGCATTATATCACTCATAACATATTTGTCAAGCAAAACTTTTAGTGAATTTTCTGTTATTTTTATAAAATACCTCTTTTGCTTATCCAAAATATGTGTTATACTAGACTGGCAGGTTCATTTTCAAAAGAAAATTTTGGAGGTCATATATGAAAAAGGAATTAAGAGCAGAAGCCAGAGCAAAGAAGGCTGATGCAAAGAAGAAGGCTGAAACAGCCGACAAGTTAAAAATTGGCGCTTTAATCGCCATTCCGGTACTCGTAATCATTGCCGTTATTGTAGTTGCATTCGTCGCAAGGGATGCCTACTCACTCAAGATTGATTACGCTGAAGGTATTACTGCCAACGGTAAGCTTACAGGCATTAATCCTGCAGACTATGTTGAAGTGTGCGATTATAACTCTATCACTGTTCCAAAGTCCGAAGTTGAGATGTCCGAGGAGAAGGTCAGCGAGCATCTTGAATCTCTTCTTACTGAATACAAGGTTGAGGAAATTACCGACGAATTTATCGTTGAAAACTTCGCAGATACAGGTGCGACCACTGTAGATTCTTACCTTGAGTACATCAAATCCTCAACAATGGAGGAGAATATTAAGGATTATCTTTATGAGTATATTCTTCTTAACAGCACTGTTAAATCATATCCTAAGTCATACCTTAAGATTATGGAGGACAGAACTGACAAGCAGTATGTTTCACAGTATCAGTATTATAATGAGCTTCTTTATATGTACACAGGCAGCTACCAGTGGAATTCTTACCTTGAATATTATAATGTAAGCCGCTCAGAGTATAAGGATATGGTTAAAACTGCTGCAAAGGATGCCGTTAAGGAAGCCTTGGTTTTACAGCAGATTGCTGATGAACTTTCCCTTAATGTTACCAATGAGGATTTACTTGATATTGTTGAATCCTTAGGCTATACTGCCGATGATGAAGGCCTTGCGACAGCTAAGGAGAACTATTCTGAAGCTTACTTACAGCAGATTGCTGCAAATAATAAGGTAATCGAATATTTATCAGACAAGGTTACCGTTGAATAATGTGCTTGCTTTTTTTTAAAAAGATGCTACAATATAACAATTGTGGCATCTTTTTTATGTTTAAGATGCTTTTTACAGAAAGGATTAATGTTATGGTTTGGATATCTCTTGTTTTATTTTACGGATTAGCCAAAGGCATTCGCGAAATTTTTAAGAAAAAAGCTCTTGAGAAAAGCTCTGTTATCGAAGTTCTGTTCTTATACACTCTTTTATCTTTTCTTATGGTTGCACCAACTGCTCCAAATGCAGGCGGACTCAAGCCTTCGCTGCTCGGTGTCATTGCAATAAAGTCCTTCGTAATATTCATAGCATGGATTGCAAGCTTTCATGCCATCGAAAAATTACCTATAAGCCTTGTGGGCGTTCTTGATTTATCACGCGTACTTTTTTCAACTCTGCTTGGCATAGTTATTCTTCACGAAGACATGACCGGCTTTAAAATTGTCGGACTTATATTTGTGCTTTCAGGCCTTTTAATGTTAAAATTTAAACCCGTGCTCAAAAAGAGTACTGCCCCTAAATCCGAAAAAACTGCCCTTATTTATGTTCTGTTAACCCTGTTATCATGCATCCTGAATGCAGTCTCGGGTACAATGGACAAATTACTTATGAAGCATATGACTTCTACCCAGCTGCAGTTCTGGTACATGCTGTTTTTAGTGCTGTTCTACCTTATTTACATATTAATAAAGCGTATCCGGTTTGACATAAAAACTCTGATAAAAAATCACTGGATACTCTGGCTCAGCATACTTTTTGTACTTGCCGACAAAGCTCTTTTTATCGCCAACGGCATTGAAGAAAGCGAAGTCACCGTCATGACCCTTATTAAACAGTCCGGCTGTATAATGACCATTCTCGGCGGCAAATTTGTATTCAAGGAGCAAAATACCGGATACAAGTTGTTTTGTGCACTTATAGTTATTGCAGGAATCGTAATTGGGGTAATAAATTAACTAATTATTGGCTAATATTTAATAAAATATTGTGAAATATATTCCATTATCCTATAT
>CAZBHM010000021.1:0-20756 GCA_964491975.1 uncultured Lachnospiraceae bacterium
GAGTATGCTGCATCTTTAATGAAGAAGCATTATTCATAAGAACCTCCATGTAATTGGCCTAATGCCAATATATTAATTTAGCAGGAATGTATCATAAAATTGAATCGGCCATTCGGCAGACACGTTATGGATTCAGATTTTAGATACAGCTTCAGTCAATTTTATCATGCTAAAAATTTTATGTCAAGTTTATAGTATTTTCCTTGACAAAGTTGTACAAATCCTTTATACTTTTAAGATGTGCAGCCGGGGAGTTAGCGGTGCCCTGTACCTGCAATCCGCTCCAGCAGGGGTGATATCCGGCCCCGGGTCTTTCTTTGTAGGGCTGCCCTTTATAAGTGGCGATGACGTTTGGGTCTTACGCAATGGGAATTTATGAATCGTGTCAGGTCAGGAATGAAGCAGCACTAAGTAAAACCTCCTGTGTGCCGTGAGGGTGCCTTAGCTGAGTTAACTGTAGAGGTAACGCTTATGAAGAGGATTCAAAGCCGGATGCACATTTTAATGAATATTATGCAGCAGATTAGAGCTTTCGCCTGCTGTAATGATAATGGCTGTCAGATATATTCTGGCAGCCATTTTGTAAAGTATGAAGAAGAAATATACAAAATATTTAAACATCAAATTTGTTAATTATATCTTTAAGGCGGTTCAGATTATCCTCGCTTTCGTGAAGCTGACCGCAGCCTTCAAATGTCTTTGATGCAGCTTCAGAAGATTTTTCTGCAATAAGACTTACACCCTTTGTAGCTTCTGAAATAGTGGAATTAACAGTCAAAATAGTGGCGGTAATGGCACTGATTCTGTCACTTAAGTCGGATATTTCCGAGCTGATATGCGACATCGAGTCTGCAAAAATTCCGGCATCCTCTTCATATTTTTCACCGACATCCTTAAAGGAATTATAGTCAGGTACAACGGTATTTTCAAGAAAATCCATTATTACCTCAATGCAGTTAGTCATATTGGAAACGGCTGAGTTAACCTCGCCTACAATGCCGGTAATATCATCAACGGTTCTGACGGTCTGATTGGCCAGGGAGCCGATTTCGGTGGCAACTACTGCGAAGCCCCTGCCGGCATCGCCTGCCCTTGCGGCTTCGATATTGGCATTTAAGGCAAGAAGGTTGGTCTGTGAAGAAATGTCCCTTATATTGTCTGTAAGCTCATCAATTTTTGAAACTATCTTAGACTGCTCGATTGCCTCTTTTGTCCTTGATTTCATGCTGCTGTAAATTTCAAGTGCTTTGTTGCTTGAATTTTCAGTAGTACTCTTAAGTCCCTTTGCGCGTCCAATGACATTTTCCGACTCTCTTTCTTCCTTTTCAGAAAGATTTTTAATGTCGTCCACATTGGCTTTAATGGCATTGATATTTGTTGTGATGTTATTCGTATTTTCGGTGGTTTCGCCCATGCTTGCCGCAAGTTCTTCAGTAGTTGCAGAGTTGTCTTCGGCAATGTCAGTATTCTCCCGCATAACCCTGTCGAGATTTACTATATTTTCGCTTAAGCTGTCTTTGACATGCTTCATGTCAGTAACAAGCTCACGGAGTACCTGCTGCATTTCGTGTACGGCATTTGCCATGATACCCGTCTCATCTTTGTTTTTCATAAGCCTTTCGGCAGTGTCAGATTTGCGGAAGTCAAGCTCTGAGGTCTGTCTGATGACGGCGGTAAGCTTTTTGATAGGGGTAGCTATATTGTTGCTTATAAAAATGCCTAAAACAACAGATATAAGAAGCCCTATGCATAAAAAGCCGATAATTTTAACAGACAGGTCATTGGCATTGGCTTCGATTTCATTAAGCGGTACCGTTAAAACGAGCTTCATGCCATTATCAAGTTCACAGAAGGAGAGATATTTGGCCTGACCGTTTAAGGAGTATTCGAAGGTACTGCCTTGATTTGATGGGTCAGTAAGAAATGCCTTAACGCCTGAAAGTTCGCCGTTATTATATGCGGCAAGGTCTGTGCCGGACTCTATATTTTTGTGGTAGAGAATGTTACTTTCTGAATTAACGAGAAAGGAATATCCGGTATCAAAGGCAGAGGCCTTGTCGGCAAGGCGGGTAAGCTCGCTAAAGTCGATGTCCATACCTATAATGCCGACGGAGGTTCCGTTTATATAAAGTGGAACTACATAGGAAATCATATATATATTAACATTTTCATTAAGATAAGGATCCATCCATATCGGAGCTTTGTTGGCAACGGGGATATAGTACCAGCCTACATGTGCAAGGTCATCCTTGTCGTACATGCTGAAATCGGTAGGAGTTGAGCTGGTGAAATCTTCCGTGGTGTTGCTGCGCGTTAAAAAGATACCGGAAGTAGGTGCGGTAAAATCAGGATTGTAACGTATGTAAGCACATACTGCGCCCTCTGTATGCCTTGAAAATGTAAAAAAATTCTCTGAAAGTGAGCTGGTATAGCTTGTTACATAGGCATTATTATTCTTAAATTTGGAAAAATCGAGCTGCTCTAAAGCAATGTCACTAAAGGTATTTACTGACTGGCTGATACGGGAAATTAGAGCATTAATCTCGCCGCCGGTATTTTCACAAATCAGTGACAATTCCTTTTTGGCATCCGTAGTGGACAGCTGTCCGGCGTTGCTTATGCTTAGTAAACTAATGATGGAAGCAGAGATTAAGGAGCAGATAACAATTGCTATGGTGATTTTTGTTCGAATGGATTTCATAAAATTCTCCTTTCCTTGTCATAATTGAATGACGATATGCCGCATTGTGGGCTATGTTGTCAAAAAATTACTTTTATGGATATATTATAATATATTGAATTTAATTTTACAACAAAAATATGAAAGTAGGACTGGTTTATTTGACGCTTTTGTGGTAGAATAAAGTTAATGCTTGGAGGGTTGATTATGGGCTTTAAACTGACGGATATTAAAGAAGACGATAAAATTACATTACATGTAAGCAAAGATGAAATGGATATGAGATTTATTGCCACGCTTAAACAACATGTGGAGAATGAGTGCGCCATTATAAGTATTGAATATGAAAATGGTGCAAGACTGCGGTTTGATAACGTTAGGGTGGATGTGGAATATCTTCAGGAAGAGGGTATTCCCATAGTCTGGAAATCTGTCAGGATAGGCGCATTTAAGGAAAATTATGTTATTAAGGCAACAGCAGACGGAGTTAAAAGCAACAGAAGAGATTCATATCGTGTTACTGTTGCAAAGACGGGTCAGCTTTATATTCCGGGGTCAGGTGCCAAGATGGTGATGGTCAGGGATGTAAGTGCTTCCGGCTTTGCTATAGCAGATAAGGCTAAGGAGCTTAGTATACCGTCTGGTGTTGTGGTAAATATTACATTTGATGATCTTCCCTATACGATTTCGCTTGCAGGAAGACTTAGGCGTATCGAAGAACGTGAGAACATGAATGTTCTTGGTTTTGAGACTGTTACACTGTGCAGGGAATTACCGATGTATATAGCAGAGAAGCAAAGAAAGAGCATGCAAAAGAAGAAAAACTGAATTTAAGACAGTGTTCATAAGGTTTTGATGTGTTTTAGAATGTTTTATGGAGTGTGTATGCGGTTATGTCATATATGGCATTATATCGAAAGTGGAGGCCCGATACATTTGAGGATGTTAAAGGGCAGGATCATATAGTTACTACGTTGAAGAACCAGATTAAGGCGGATCGTATAGGACACGCCTATCTGTTTTGTGGTACCAGAGGTACTGGTAAGACTACGATTGCAAAGATTTTTGCAAAGGCAGTTAACTGTGAGAATCCTAAGGACGGAAGTCCGTGTAATGAATGTGCAGGCTGTAAGGCGGCAAATAAAGCTGCTTCGATGAATATTATAGAGATTGACGCGGCCTCTAATAATGGTGTTGACAATATCAGGGATATTAAGGAAGAGGTGCAGTATTCGCCGACAGAAGGACGGTTTAAGGTTTATATTATTGATGAGGTGCATATGCTTTCCATAGGTGCATTTAATGCACTGTTAAAGACTTTGGAGGAGCCGCCTTCATATGTCATATTCATTCTGGCAACGACTGAGGTGCATAAGATACCTGTTACCATATTATCAAGATGCCAGAGGTATGATTTTAAGAGAATTTCGGTGGATACGATAGCTGACAGGCTTAATGAGCTTATGGTGGCAGAACAGACAGAGGTAGAGGATAAGGCAATCCGTTATATAGCTAAGATGGCTGACGGAGCCATGCGAGATGCGCTTAGTCTTCTTGACCAGTGTCTTTCGTTTTATATAGGCCAGAAGCTTACCTATGAGAATGTGCTTGAGGTGCTTGGAGCGGTTGATACGGAGGTATTCAGTAAGCTTTTCAGGGCAATCATCATGAATGATGTAAGAGAGGCACTTGCACAGCTTGACGAGATAATAATGACAGGCAGGGAGCTTAGTCAGTTTGTTACGGATTTTACATGGTATATGCGTAATCTTCTGCTTATACAGACAGCGGAAGATGCTTCAGATATTATAGATGTGTCAGAAGAAAATCTTAAGGCACTTAAGGATGAAGCTGACGTTGTCAGTGCAGATGTGCTGATGAGGTATATAAGAGTATTCTCAGAGCTTTCGGGACAGATTCGTAATGCTGCCCAGAAGAGGATAGTGGTTGAGATTGCACTTATAAAGCTTATGAAGCCGGCAATGGAGAATGATTTTGAGGCACTTATTAACCGTATAAGTGTACTTGAAAAACAGCTTGAGTCAGGCACTTTTACAACAGTTTCTGCAGTGGCGGCCGATAATCGGGAGATAAAGGAAGAGCAGACAGAGGAAAATACGATAGTGGATGTAAGCAGTCTTCCTGTGGCTGTATCAGCGGATGTACAGGCAGCAGTTGATGCAATTCCGAGGATTCGTGATAAGGTAACTCCTTATATGAAAATTCTGCTTGATAAGTGCAGATTTAAGGCTGAGGGCGAGAGTACGCTTTTGCTTGTATCAGACAACAGCGTTGCAGTCGATTGCTTTTCCGAGACTAAGAAGCGTGAGCAGCTTGAAAATGTAATTTCTTCATTTATAGGCAAGAGAATTACGGTGAAGGTTAAAGCTGCTACCAATACCGAAATGCGCCACGGCGCATTTATAGAGCCTAAAGCAGTAATTAACATGGATATTGAAGAAATTACTACTGAGGAACTGTAATAGTTCATTGAATCAGAAGCTGAGGAGAAAAGAATAATTTGAAAATTGTTATTAGACACCCGATTAGAAAAGTGTAAAATTGGGTGTTGGTAGGATTAAATTTTTACTTAGAGGCACAAAATGACAACAAAAATTATTACAATTACACTGATGGCAGCATTTTATATATGTTACTTTGTAAAGATGATAAGTCAAAGAAAAAAAGGAATACGCACAGACCAGCTTGGAAAAGGAAAAGTAGGATTTGTAAAGGTCATAGAAACAGCACTCAAAATAATTACTTGTGTATTACCTTGCATTCAACTTATTAGCATAGTATTTTGCAAAGAGAATGTTTGCGTATTATTACAAATCGTTGGAATTGTAATAACTGCAATGGGAGTTGTAGCATTTATTATATCGGTGTTACAGATGAAAGATAACTGGAGAGCTGGGGTACAGCGAGAAGATAAAACAACTCTTGTTATGACAGGCATATATTCTATTAGTCGTAATCCTGCGTTTTTAGGTTTTGACCTTATGTATATTGGTATTTTGTTTATATATTTTAATTGCTATTTGTGCTTTGCAACAGTTATTGCGGTGTTGCTTTTTCATTTGCAGATAGTCAATGTAGAGGAGGATTTTCTGATAGAAGCATTCGGAAATGAGTACCTGCAATATAAATCGAAGGTATGCAGATATTTGGGAAAGAAAAGATAAATTGATAATGATGATAATAATAGGCGTTTGCCAGATTTAAGGAGAATCATTAGCATGAAGCAATATATAGTTGAGCTTACAGATGCGCTACTGAAACTTGATGTTTTTCGGAATATTTTCGGACTAAAAGTAAGGTGCAAGCTATAATTTGATTGTTGGCAACACTTTGGCAACAGTAAATCAGTAAGACAAAATAAAATATGTAAATAGAGTGAAATAACGGCTCTGCTTTTTATTTGGCTGGCTGTTATATAGAATAATTTAAAGGAGAATAAAGTTATGGCAAAAAGAGGTGGATTTCCGGGAGGAATGGCTATGCCCGGCAACATGAACAACCTGATGAAACAGGCACAGAAGATGCAGAAACAGATGGAGGAGACAACCAAGGAATTAGAGGAAAAAGAATATACCGCAAGCGCAGGCGGCGGGGCTGTAGAGGTTACTGTTTCCGGTAAGAAGGAAGTGCTTAAGGTTAAGCTTTCACCTGAGGTGGTTGACCCTGAGGACATAGAGATGCTCGAGGATCTTATTGTGGCTGCAACCAATGAAGCGTGGAGACAGATGGAAGAAACAACCAGTGCATCCATGTCTAAGATTACAGGTGGTCTTGGTGGAGGCTTTCCGTTCTAATGGATTTATACAGCAGTAAGATTACCAGACTTATCGAAGAGCTTTCCTTACTTCCGGGCATAGGGGCGAAGTCAGCGCAGAGGCTGGCCTTTCACATCATTAATATGCCCAAAGAGCGGGTAGGAGCTCTTACCGGTGCGATTACGGATGCAAGAGCTAACATAAGATACTGTAAGAAGTGCTTCACGCTTACGGATGAGGAATATTGCCCTATTTGTAAAAGCAGTAAGCGCGACATACACACAATCATGGTTGTTGAAAATACAAGAGACCTTGCAGCATACGAAAAGACTGGCAAATATGACGGACTTTATCATGTGCTTCATGGTGCGATTTCTCCAATGCTTGGCATCGGACCTAATGATATAAAGCTTAAAGAGCTTATAATGAGGCTTTCTGCTGAGGAGATTAAGGAAGTTATCATTGCTACCAATTCCTCATTAGAGGGAGAGACTACGGCGATGTATATAAGCAAGCTTATAAAGCCTTCAGGAATTAAGGTCAGCAGAATTGCAAGCGGAGTACCCGTCGGAGGTGACCTTGAGTATATTGATGAGGTAACGCTTCTTAGGGCATTAGAGGGCAGGGTGGAATTGTAAGCGCTGAAAGCTGAGACAGTACAGGATAAATTGACTTTCTTAGTGAACGATACCTTACTTTTCTGAAAATAAAATAGTTATAATCAGCCGGTTATTTTTATAGCCGGCTGTAATATTTCCGTTCATCTGTTCAACAAGTGTTCTGGCGATTGCAAGGCCAAGACCTGTCGATTTGCCGGCGGCATTAACAGTGTAGAAACGGTCAAAAAGTCTTCCGGTCTGTATTTCATCCAATTCGGATGCCGTATTGGCAAAAGTAATTTCCCCACCTGCAGTAAGTATAATATCAAGGTCACCGTCACTGTATTTAATTACGTTATTCAGAAGGTTGGCGAATATCCGGGACAAAGAGGAAACATCAAGCATCCGGATAACCGGGTCTTCCGGCATGTGTATTGAAGGAGTTATACCACGCTCACAGAGTGACGTATAAAATGCTACGATACTTTCCTCAAGCACGGCATTTATGGCTACAGGCTCTAAGGACACATTTTCTTTATTCGACATGACAATAGAATATTTGAACAGCTCTTCGGTAAGATTTGCCAGCATTCTGGCACGTTCGGTTATTATTCCGACATAGCGTTCTGCTGCCGCTGACTTATCCTCTGGACAAAGCAGGTCAAGATAGCCTAAAATTGCCGTAAGTGGTGTCCTTAAATCGTGGGATATATTCGTAATGGCATTTTTAAGCTCGGCATCCCCCTGCATAAAAAGGTGTCTTTGTCTGCGGAGCTTTCTAAGCTCTGTATTTATGGAGGCGGCAAGTCTTTTCATATGCCGGTCATTGCAGGAAATGTCAATAAGGGTGTTGGTATCAGCTGCAAGCCTGTCAGCAAAGGCGGTCTCTATTTCCCTTGCAGCTTTTTTCAGCATATATATTTTAATGAGTAAATAAATAATTACTGTTGCCATAATGCCGATTATGACCCATAGCCGTGTGTTCATGCAAAACTCCTTATTTGATGTCCTTCTTTGTAAAAAGCAGCAGCCCCAAAGCTGTTGTAATAATAATGATAGCCAGTGAACAGCTGATACAAAAAAATGGATTTGTAATGTTTTTATCTGATATCAGAAGCTGTTGGCCTGTCGGAAGAATAAGCAATATTGCTTCGTATATGTTACGCAGATTACCGCCGATATAGGCCGGATTTGCAATTTCAGGGCCATATTCAATGTTATTGCCGGTAATGGTTACGTAGCTGAAGGTCATTTCAGGCTCTGCAAGTGCATTATAAAAATAGCTTGTGGCAAGAAGCATGATGAGTGCCGCTAAAATAGCTATAATCACGCCATTTGTCTTATTGGCAGCCAGCTGCACCAAGAGAACAAAAAGTGATGTTATTGCAAGGATGGATAAAAGGCCGATAAAAAGATAAAAAAAGTATTTACCCATACCCACAGACCATAATCCAAAATAGGGTATTCCCATAAGACCACCGACTGCCCATGCAAGAAAGACAGCGAAAACACCTGTAAAGCAGGTCAGTAAATTGGAAATGTACACTTCATTTCTGGTGTGGCCTACAATAAATTTGTTATGGATTGTTTTATCGCTGTATTCTGTGCCTATGAACATTGCAATAAATATGGATATAATAATTCCCATATAGAGAAGCGGTTTAAAATAATAATACTCTAAATCCCGTCCAAGATTTCCCATTGCATCGACTTTTCCACCCTGTAAAACTGTAAAACCTGCGAAGCAGAATGAAAATAGGACAGTAAAAAGGAATGTCTTTATTTTTGTCAGATAATGCAGGTTTGCAGAAAATAATTTATACATTTTGGCTGCCTCCTACAAGATTAATATAGTACCCTTCAAGGCTTTCATCGCGCTCACTTACGGAAATCAGTTCACAGTTTTCGTTTGCCAGAGCTATGGCCAGCCGGGAAATATTTACTTTTGTATATACGTCAGCAGTATTTCGGCTAAGGATTTTGTAATCAGTATGCATTCCGTCAAGCACATGGGCAAGAGTTTTCGTGTCGCTTACTTCCATGCGGATGCATTTTTTGCAGGCCGCCTCAAGTTCATCAGCACTCATTTCCTTTATTATGTGTCCGTTGTCAATGAAGCCATAGTGTGTTGCAAGCCGGGCAAGTTCATCGAGTATATGGCTGGAAATCAGAAAAGTAATCTGTTCCGTATGGTTTAACTTTAATATAAGCTCACGAATGTCAATGATGCCCTGCGGGTCAAGACCATTAATTGGCTCGTCTAAGACTAGAAAATCAGGGTCACCCACAAGGGCTATGGCAATGCCAAGCCGCTGGCGCATGCCAAGAGAAAAGTTTTTGGCCTTCTTTTTGCCCGTATTTTCAAGACCTGTCAGCTTAAGAAGTCCGGGAATACCATCAAAGGATGGAAGACCAAGAATGCGGTATTGTTGCTTTAGGTTGTCTTCTGCCGTCATATCAAGATAGATGGACGGCGTTTCCACTATAGCACCCATTCTTCTTCTGGATTTTGTGATATCTTTATCCGTATTTTTTCTGTCATACAGTGTGAAGTCACCGGATGTGGGACTTTGCAGACCGCAGATAATACGGATGAGAGTTGTTTTGCCAGCACCGTTTTTTCCTACAAAGCCGTAAATTGCTCCTTTGGGAACATTCATAGATAGTCCGTTTAACGCTTTAAAATCTTTATAGTTTTTGCTTAAAGCGTTTGTTTTAAGAACATATTCCATAAAAGTAACCTCCTTAAATCTGATGTTATAATCATCTTAACGGCTCATGGTAAAGAAAACGGTAAAGAAAAGGGTAAAGAAACAGTAAAGCTTTATTATCAACAGTTAAATGACTTCATTTTAAAACCAATGCCCCAGACTGATTCAATGTAATCCTTTTTGCTTATGTCACGAAGCTTCTTTCTCAGGTTACTGATATGCATTTTGAGTGAGCCTTCAGTGCAGTCCGGGGTATCAGCGCTTATGTGTTCAAGCAAAATGGATTTTGTAACAACCTGTGCATGATTTGTCATAAGGAGCTTAAGGATGGCATATTCCGTCCTTGTAAGCTTTACCTCCTGCCCGCCTATTGTTACGGCATGAGTATCTGTATTAAGTGTAATGTCTTCGAAGGTAAGGAAAGGGGCAGTACCGGCGGTGGTATTTGCCGCATTGCGGAGCTGCACGGCAATTCTTGCCGAAAGTTCTTTTATGCTGAAGGGCTTTGTTATGTAGTCGGCGGCACCACCAAGTAATAAATCTACTTTATTATCAAGGTCTGTCTTGGCACTTACTACAATGACTGGTATTCCTTTTAGCTTTGGAAGAATGTCTTCGCCGCTTAAGCCGGGTAGCATTAAATCAAGTAAGATAAGGTCCGGAGTGTGGGCTTTCGCCGCAATTAAAAGTAATGCTTCAGTTCCTGAATAGGCGCGGGAAATACTGTAGCCTTCTTTAGTCAGTGCTTCTTCAAGCATGTTTCCAATATGTATATCATCATCAATTATAAGAATATGTTTCATAATTATTTCCATCCTATTCTTGTGAGTTTTGACTGTTAGCAGTGGGCATATGGTTTTGTTTAAACGGTCAAAAATGTCAGCATGTGGATAAGACTGTGGATATGTGTGGATAAGTCATGGATAAAGGTGGATATTCCATTGCTTTTATGTGGAAAACTTATTGTGTTTTAATTAATTTCACGACTTTTGGTATTAACAGTGAAGGATTAAATAAAAGTAGCTAAAAAGTGTAATTAATCACAGTATAAAGTATAAAGGGACTTTACAGTCAAGGAAAAAGTGAAAATTTATAAAAATACCGGTAATTGCCGCTGATGCTGATACATTGCCGGTATTTATGTTACATTACAACATGATTTTTAAGATATTCAAGCCATACTTTATAATAAGCTTTTTTTAAATGAATGCCGTCGCTTGAAGCTTCGGGAATAAGAGCACCACTTTCATCTGAAAGTACTTCTGCAATATTTAAGAAAAATACCTGCTCTTTGGCGGCAAGTGCGGCAAGTGCTTCGTTATATTTTGCGATTGAAGCATTTTTTATGTACTTGTGAGTAGTGGAGCGTTCAGCCGTGATGGGGAGTATAAGCTGTATATAGATAGTGGCATTGGGGTTAACTTCCCTTATGGCATCAATTATCTGTGTATATTTGCCAATAAATGAGTTGGGTGAAGGATATCCGACTTCATTGATACCAAGCATTATATATACCTTGTTAAAGCTCGTTACTTTCATCGCGTCTATAATGGACAGAGTTTTATCATCGATTGCTACAACGGGAGTTGTAAATGCGGTGCCGGTTGTAAGTGACTGCCTTGAATAAAAGGTAGCAGTTTTGAGCCCAGAATATATCTTAAGACCATCAGTGAGTGAATCGCCTAAAAACAGAGCATCCGAAAAGTAATTGTCATCTACCGGGGCAGATACCGGAACAGGTTCTGAATAATTATAATTATCAGGTGTGACTGGTTTGTAGTCAGCGTGTGTCGTCTCGCCCGGTGTGGTAGTGGGTAGCTCAGTGGTAGTGGGCAGCTCAGTAGTAGTGGGCAACTCAGTAGTAGTGGGCAGCTCAGTGGTAGTGGGGAGTTCAGTGGTAGTGGGGAGTTCAGTGGTAGTGGGCGGTTCAGTGGTAGTGGGGAGTTCAGTGGTAGTGGGCGGCTCAGTGGTAGTGGGGAGTTCAGTGGTAGTGGGCGGTTCAGTGGTAGTGGGCGGCTCGGTGGTAGTGTGTGACTCGGCAGCTGCGGTTGTGTCTGCCGCAGTGGAATCAGCAGATACCGGAGAGGCAGTCGTAGTGCTGTTATTAATGATTATGCTTGCTTTGACAGAAGTATCAGGATTATTAGGCGTAGAGCCGGCCAGTACAGGTAGTGCTGCACTGGTTTTATTAATAGAAGATAAGCTGCTGTCAGCAAAATTAAATATAACAATGCACAATGAAACGAATATGACTGTTAACAGTATGAGTATAATAGAAGAATAATCTTTTTTCTTCATAAAGCTGCCTCTTTCTTATGTTTATTTATTAGACAAATCTCTTAATACCTTTTGAAGATTGATTAAAACCTTGCCAAGGACATCATCAGTGTCAATCTGTCCCATAACACGGCTGTCCGTACTGTGATTACGGTTATCGCCCATTACAAAGACATGCCCGTCTTCAATTATAGTATCGATGTCGCCTAAAAATTCGGTTTCATTAATGTATGGTTCGCCAATAAGCGTATCGTTTATATAAACCTTGCTGTCACTGATAACAAGGTGGTCTCCGGCTACTGCTATGACACGCTTAATATAAAGCTCTTCCATGGGATTATGCGAATTGAATGCAATAATGTCATTACGCTTTATACTGCCATGCTTCCATAAAATAAGAAAGTCCTCGTTCTGGTAAGTAGGGAGCATGGACCTGCCGCTTACAACACAGGGCCTTATAAAAATTAACAAAATGAACGACAGAATGAGTGCAGAGCTAACGACCTGCAGTACGTCTATAAAAAATTCCTTCAATGTATATGGAGCCTCCTGCTTGGCTGTATTTTTTGGTTTATTCATGATTAAATATGTCTTCCTTCCACAAAATAATATAAACATTTCAGATATAAGTATGACACATTTAAGACGAAAAGTAAATAAGGTAATTAGTATTATTTTAAAGATTTTTAAAGCTTGATAATATTAGCCGATTTTATTATAATGTAATATATCAGCAGGAAAGCAAGCGGCAGCCGGAGGCAGACATTTGCTTTCACCTGATATATTAGCGAGGAACCGCAGGTTCCGAGCTTGCGGGAAGGAAAGCAAGCGGCAGCCGAAAGGAAAGCAAGCGGCGGCCGAAAGGAAAGCAAGCGGCGGCCGAAAGGAAAGCAAGCGGCAGCCGAAAGGAAAGCAAGCGGCAGCCGGAGGCGAGGAGGAAGACGATGGACGGAAAACACATTATGCTTAAAGAGATTATAGGTGAGCATGGTATGCGGGTACAGAATTTAAAGAGATACTATCCTTATTTTTGTCTGTCAGAGGTATCGTTTTCACAGTATCGCGAGGGAGCATACGAGGCTCTTGACATGGGCTATATAGTGATGGCACTGCTTAGATTCTTTATTGAGAAAAATAATTTTCTTGAACAGAATGTTACATATGAGGAATATTGTGAATTTGTTTTGGGGCTTATAAGGAGAGATTTTGGAATTACGATTCCGAAGGAAGAACAAAGTGAGCTTGCTTCTTATATTTTTGAAAAAATAACGAATGGCGGAAAGCCTTTTATATACGAGTATTTTGACCCGGAGGATAAGAAAAAAAAGAGTGTGCGGATTAGGTACTTTGACAGCCGGATTGTGGATGAGGAGGTTGTGTATACAATAACAGCCGAAGGTGTTGAGTTTTATCTTGACACGAAGGAGGCTAAAGAGGAAAGTAAGATAAATGTGGCGCAGCTATTGCTTGAAAAGATGATAAAAGCGCAGAATTTTAAGGGTGGAGTAGATGTAGTAAGGCGTATTAATAATGAAGTTAACAGACTTAATGCAAAGCGCAATGAAGTAGTAATTCTGCTTGGTAATGATGTATTTGAGGGCGTGAGGGCATTTGAGGATTTCTTCAAAAACGGTATGAAGTGGTTTGCAAAGGAGGATAAGCTTTTTAATAAGAATAAGGAGCTTCTTGAAAAAGCACTCTCGAGAGCAAGGGAGGATAACATAGAGGCACTGGCGGAAATTTACCGCCTTGATATGGAGCTTAAGAGAGCCATACAGAAGCACAGCGAGCTTTTAAGTTCATGTACGGAGCTTCAGAAGCGTGTGGACGATACGGTTGGACAGGCGAAGCTTAGCCGTTTAAGAAGTGCCTTTGACTTTAAGGAAGCACTTGCCAGAATTATGAGGGAAGACAGACCAGAGCATCTAAGAACACTGGCAGCGCCGCTTCTTGGCATTAATGTACGCAAAATGTTCAGTTTTACGGCGATTGATGACATGCTCTCATATCCGCCTGAAAACAGGGAAACGGCAGAAAAGGTAGATACCATGGCAGCCACGGAGGCAGCTTATGTGTATGAGGATGAGCTTGAAGAGAAACGTATCAACGATAATTTTGCAAATCTCGCAAGGCTTCTTTTTGCGGCTCTTGGAGAATATGAAAGCTTTTCGTTAAAGGAATTTAATGACATGCTTAAATTAAGAGTTGGTGAGAGTGTGTTTAATAACAGTGATTATTATACATTTTTGATACATCTAAGCCAGAAAAAGGAGTATGATGTGGCGGAGCTTATCAAGAAACCGGATACATTTTTGGAGGAAATCATGGCAGAGATGATTAAAGGTGATGAAACAATGGATAAATACAAGGCTTATCGCTTTAAGCTTTATATGGAGGATGAGGATAAGGAGCTTATAAGGCTTAATTCAGTATTTGAGATTACTAACATAAGATTTGAAAAGGAGAGGGATTAAGATGGATGAGAGAAGCTTTAATAAGGCTCTTGACATAGTGGGAAAGCTTATTGTCGGTGACGAGGTAGGGCAGGATTCATACCCGGGACTTTATGATGATTATATTAATAACCCGGAAGTTTACGATATTGTCTGTGCGTTTATGAAGAAGCTTAATCTCTCACTTTATGAATATCACAACACTTTATATGTAACCGCAGGAGAAAATAACAGAATATTTGGTTACAGCAATGAAGAGCTTAAGAAGGCACTTGGTATAAGACTTAACAGAGAGCTGTATCTTTCATATTTCATAATGTATACGCTTATAACGCGATTTTATAATGACTCCGGTTCTTATAATTACACGGAGTATATTAAGATTCCTGATGTCGTTGAGGCAGTGGAGCATTCGCTTACAGGTGTCATGAGTGAGCTTGGCGTGCTTGTAAATGACGAGGTTGAGGAGGCGAGCTTTAAGGCGATTGCGCTTACGTGGGCAGATTTGCCGGTTGCCGGAAGGGAGGAAAGCGTGAGGGCAGTTAAGACGACCAGAGCCGGCTTTGTAAAATTGATTCTTAATTTCTTTGTGGCACAGGGGCTTTTATCAGAGGCGGGTGACAGATATTATCCGCGTAACCGATTCAGGGCACTTGCCGAGAGCTGGTACAGGGATAATAAGGGCCGGCTTTTTGAAATAATGAATGCAGGGAAGGGAGAAAAGCAGGATGCCGCACATTAACAGAATACGTGTAAATAATGTAA
This sequence comes from uncultured Lachnospiraceae bacterium, assembly GCA_964491975.1. GTDB lineage: Bacteria > Bacillota > Clostridia > Lachnospirales > Lachnospiraceae > SIG300. Next base: position 15,262 of record CAZBHM010000021.1, read on the forward strand.
AATATAATTTTGGTACGCAGTATTATGATGATTTTGTGCTGCGCCTGTCAGGAAAGAATACAATATATGACCTGTTAAACGGCGGCGGTAAGAGTGTGCTTATGCTGCTTCTTTTGCAGAATATGCTGCCTAACTGCACGCTTGATGAAAAACAGCCTGTAGAGAAGCTTTTCAGAAGTGGAAATAATAATACAGTCATTCATTCGCTCATAGAGTGGAGACTTAATGATTCTGATGTTAAAAATCAGTATAAATATATGACAACAGGATTTTGCGCAAGAAAGGCACAGAAGGATACACCGGCAGAGGATGAGGTACGTGATACTGCAAGCATTGAGTATTTTAATTACTGCATTTTTTACAGGGAATTTAATGATAATGATATAGTAAATCTTCCACTTGCAGATGAAAGGGAGCGGATTTCGTATAACGGCCTTAAGTCATATCTGCGTTCACTTGAAAAAAAGGATTACAGTCTTGAAATTAAGATTTTTGAGCGCAGGGGTGATTATCAGAGATTTATAAGCCGGTATGGTATTTATGAGAGTGAATGGGAGATTATCAGAGGGATAAATAAGACTGAGGGACATGTAAGGACGTATTTTGAGACTAATTACCGGACTACCAGAAGAGTGGTTGAGGACTTATTTATTGATGAAATAATAGAGAAATCTTTCAGAAATAAAATTGCCGGGGACGAAGACAAGGAAGATATGATGGCGAAGACACTTATTGACATCAAAGATAAGCTTGTGGAGCTGTCTCTTAAGAATAGTGAGATTCAGAATTTTGACCGGCAGATGGAATTGCTTTCAGGCTTTGCTGCACAGCTTGACGGGCTTGAAGGAGCATATGCAAAAAGTGACGGTGCAAAGAATATACTTCTTGGTATTTATGATTATGTGAAAAAGGCAGAGGAAGAAAAGCTTAAGGAAAAGGAACAGCTTGTTGATGAGAGACTTTTGCTGCAGGACAGACTTACCACGGCAAAGCGACTTTTAGATACTGCTAAGATAAGTATTGAGGAAAATCGTGCAAGGAAGCTTGAGGCAGAGCTTAGCCAGAAAGAAGAGGATATCGTATTTTCGGAAGATAAGCTTTCAAAGCTTAAGGAGGAGCTTAATTATAAGGAAAGTGCCAATGATTATCTTGATTATATATATTATGCGGCCGGACGTGACAGGCTTAAGGCGGAGCTTGATAATGTAACTAAGGATAAGGGAGAGCTGTCCGAGCTTTTGTCAGGGCTTGCATCGCTTATTAAGGAGCTTACGGATAAAGAACTTACAGAGCTTTCCGGGGAAGCCATGGCGCAGGAAAAGGAGCTTACGGAAACTTCTGAAGAACTTAAAAATGCGGAATTTAAGGAGCGTGAGGCTGACAAGGAGGCGGCAATCCTTACAAGTAGGATTAATGATACAGCGAACAATGTGAAAAGTACGACCTTACGTTATAGTGAGCTGCAGGTTAAGGCTGATATCCTGCTTGGAACAACAGCAGCCGACATAAAGGCTCTGGCAGAAGAACAGATTAGGCTTATAAATGAAGGTGAGGCTGAAGCTCAAAAAGTTGAGGAAAGGTATGCAAAGCTTCATGACCTTAAGCTTGGAGAAAGGATTAATTTTGAAAAGCTGGGAGAGCAAATCAGCAGACTTAACATAGAAGTAAGAAAAAACGCCGGGATTGTAGAAGAGCAGAAGGAAGATAAGAAGCGGATTTTTGCAATGAAGTCAGCTTATAATGTACGTGATTTAGCCACACTTAAGGAAGTGCTTTTAAAGCATCTTGATGATAACGGTGAAAAGTGGTATGAGCTTGCAAGTGCAAAGAAGCTTCTTATGGAGGAGCTTGATGCTTATGACGAAGGGTTACTTATGCCTAAAACTGCAAAGAGAGAGCGTTTCAGGGATTATATCGAGCGTTGCTATGGTTGCAGCTTACAGTATGGTGAGGATTATGTTTTATCTGTGGGACAGGAGGAAAGAGAGAGGCTTATAGTACAGCACCCATTGCTTTTGTTTGGATTTGTGGCAGATGACGGGCTGGAGCTTTTTGCGAGCGATGAGAAGCTTGCTGGAGAAAGACTTCAGGATTACCCTATACCGGTATTTTTAAAAAGCGCTTTGGAATCAGATGATTTTGAAGAGATGGACAAGGTAGTTTATCCTAATAAGCTAAGCGGCTGGTATACCGGTAATGGTATGAAGGAGATTATAATCAGAGAGGCTTCAGAGAAGCTTTCAGTCATAAATGAGAAGCTTAAAAAGCTTGAAGGGCAGCGAAGGGCCGTGTATGATGATTATGATTTTATTAATTACTATATTAGTATATATGGTGAGGATGGGGATTTGGCATGGGAAGAATATGAGCGTGCTAATGCAGAATTAGAAAGGGTAAAAACAGAGAAGGACGAACTACTGCTTCATATACAAGCTCATGAAAACGAAGAACAGCTGCTTTTAAAGAAGCTTTCGGAGCTTAAGGAAGAAAAGCAGAGGCTTATGGCAAGGGCAGAGTATATTAAGGAGCTTTTAACATGTCAGGACGAACTTGAGAGGCTTGAGACACTTTCAGAGGAGCTTACCATAAGCAAAAATAAGTCGTTAAAGCAGCAACGTGAGCTTAAAGCCTATATCGGTGAGCTTACCGTGATAAAAGATGCCGGGCTGGAACGCTTTAATAATATAAATAACAGAATACTTAAGCTTGGCAGTGACTGGGAGGAGTTATATAAACCATTTTATAAGGGAGAAGCCTGTAAGGACATGTCTCTTGGTTATGATGAGGCTGTTCTTAAATTTGCGGGTATAAGAAATGCTTTTGATAAAGAATATGCAGGGCTTGAGGATAAGAGGCAGCTTATTAATAATTATGAGTATGCCATGAGTAAGTCACTTCAGGCAATAGCATATAGCGGAATAAGTGAAGAGCTTTTAAGGACAGAGTATGAAGCACATCGTCTTGTTAAAGCGGAGAAGAATGAGCTGCTGCTGTTAAGAGATGCAATTAGCCGGGAGCAAAGCAGTCTTAAGCTTTTACAAAGAGAAGCGGGCAGCGCGCGAGATGAGAAAAACCGCATAGAGGGCGGCGTTTCTCATGCAATAAAGGCAGTTATAGAGAAGTATGGAGTATATGAGGAGATTGCTGGTGCAGCAGCAGATATGCAGGGAAAACCGGAGCAGTTTGCGGCTGCAAGAAAAAAGGAAGTTGAGGAGCTTTCAGGAGACCTTTTATGTATTACAGAAAAGCTTAAGGAATTCGAGGAAGGAACCCGTGATTTTGAGCTTATGAAAAAGGAGCTTGAGCGGATATTTAAGTCAGAAAGCATCGTGATATCTGCTGAGGAAGCTTCTAAATCAGCAGTATTAATAAATAGTGCAACGGCTGATATTTCGGTGCTGTATGATAGAACACTTAAGGAGTTTGACAGCCTTAGAAAAGAAATTTATGAAAGGCGTGAGGATTTTGAAAGAGCCAAGAGCCGCCTTATTGAGGTGCTTATAAAGCTTGAGGCACATGGTCTTGCCACAGAGCTGAGAGAGCATGTGACGGTGCCGGTGACTTTAGCAGAGCTGGCAGAGCTTAGCCTTAATATTGACGGCACTATTTCATGCATCAGGCTTGAAAAGGAACGTGTAATGCGGGGCATAGAGGATATGCAGGCAATTAAGGATAATTTTGAGAACCAGTGTTTACAGACCTGCGAGAATATACGTATTGAGCTTGATAAGCTTTCAAAACTCTCCACGATTCGTATGGATGATGAGCTTATATCTGTTATAAGTCTTAAGATTCCATATGAGCCTGAGGAAAACAGAAAATCAAGAATGGCGGCCTATATTGATGAGCTTGTTGCCAAAGCTGATACAATTGATAATCAGCCGGACAGACTTAAATATATCCGGGGAGGACTTTCATGGAAACGTCTCTTTGCAGTCATAGTAACGGACATGAATGCAATAAAGCTTAACCTCTATAAACGTGAGCGTATAAAAGAGCAGAGCAGGTATCTTAAATACGAGGAGGCAGTAGGCAGTACAGGACAGTCCCAGGGTATTTATATTCAGTTCCTTATAGGTGTTATTAATTATATTGCGAATATTAATTCTCCTGATGCACATACGGGGCTTAGAAAGGTTATATTTATAGATAATCCGTTTGGCGCAGCAAAGGATATTTACATCTGGGAGCCAATTTTTAAACTTCTTAAAACAAATAATGTACAGCTTATTGTTCCGGCGCGTGGAGCAACACCGGCAATAACGGGAAGGTTTGATGTTAATTATGTTCTTGGACAGAAGTTAATCGGCGGCCGTCAGCAGACTGTTGTAGTAGATTATTTTAGCAGTGTGGCACGAGAAAGTCTGGAATATACGGCTATTAATTATGAACAGACCGCGCTTGAACTTTAAATTAATGTTAATGTTGACAAGCTGCATATGTAATTGTTAAAATGTATTAACAGGACGGAGATGAGTTAAGATTGGATAAATATGAATATAATGTAAGGGTTGAACAGATTACAAAGCTGGTAGCAGAGAAGGACTATAAAACTGCTGCAAAAATATCGGATAGTATTGATTGGAGAAGAGTAAGAAGTGTCAGCACGCTTACCATGATAGGCGAGGTCTATGAGGAAGCCAGAAGATATGAGGATGCAAAGGAGATTTTGCTTATGGCATATGAGAAGGCACCCATAGGAAGACGGCTTGCTTACAGACTTACAGAGGTCTGCATTAAGGGAAATGATTTTAAGGGTGCCAAGAAGTATTATGAGGACTTTGTTAATCTTTCGCCCAATGACAATCGTAAATATGTACTTTTATATGAAATTTATAAAAAGCAGGGTGTGGCGATATCTAAGCGTATTGCTCTGCTTGAGGAATATGTAAAGAATAATGTTGATGAATACTGGTATTATGAGCTTGCGTGCTGTTATTACGAAGCTGGAATGAATGATAACTGTATAAAAAAATGCGATGAGCTGTTTATGTGGTTTGGCGATGGAGAGTATGTTGTTAAAGCCCTTGAGCTTAAGGGGACCATGATGCCACTTACTGATAAGCAGGAGGCTGTGGTTACTGCCGCTGCTGCTGCAGCAGCAACAGCTGTGGCTGTCGTGCTGACTGCTAAAGAGGCTGCAGTTGAAAAAGAAACGGTTAAGGAAGCACCACCTGTCGAAAAGGCAAAGACTATGGGCAGACATAAGAAGAAGGCTGTCAGAAAGAGTGAAATGCCTGCGGCAGCAGTTAAACCAATCGAGGAGCAGCTTGAGGAAAGAGAGCAGAACAGTGTACTTGCGGTTACAGAAGAAACAAAGGACATACGTAAGGAGCAGGAAGCTGTTAATGAAAGCGAGTTTTTTGCAGAATCATTGGACGATGCAGATTCGGAGCATGTTAATGAGGAAGAGTTCTGGAAGGAAAATGAACCAGAGCAGGAAGAAAAAGTGCCGGCTGCAGAAGAGAAGCTTCCGAATACAGAAGATATAGAAG